>JAGBDL010000160.1 GCA_017937505.1 Clostridia bacterium
CCCGACGCCGACCCCGACGCCCACGCCGGTGCCCACGCCCACGCCGGTGCCCACGCCCGCGCCGACGCCCACGCCCGACGTGTCCGGCGCGCCGTTCGCGCTGGAGAGGATGGAGCTGTATGTGGACGACGAGGCGACGACGCTGTTTGTCGGCAGGGCGGAGGACGGGGCGCTGCTCTATCCGCTGTGCGGCGTGCTGGGCCGCCTGGGCTATGAGCACCAGGTCGCGGAGGGCAGGTGGCAGCTGACGAGCCTTTCGGGCGAGCACGAGATCGCGCTGATGACCGCCGGCACGGAAGGCCTGTGCGAGGGCGCGATGGGCTCTGCGGACGGCGTGGTCTTCCTGACGGATGCGCAGAAACGCGTGTACGCCTACGGCGGGGAGGCCTATGTGACGGCAGAGGTTTTGGAGCAGCTGGGTCTGAGCTGCCTGCTGGTGGGCGAGGTGCCGGTGATCCACTGGTAAAATCAGACCGTCGACAAAGTCTTGTCGACGGTCTGCGATGCAAGTCTGCTGACGCATCCTTGCACCGAAAAGGAAACGAGGCATCATTTCTCGCGCGCCCTCCGGGCACACTCCAAATGATATCGGAAGCAGACTGCATCTGCTCCTCGCGCCGCGCATGTCGCCGCTGCGGATTTCATATGAAGGGGCTGCGGCCCCTTCATGCATCCCCCGGAGACAATTGAATGTGTTGTTGATAGCCGCTTCTTCGGAGGCGGCTTTTTGCTTGCTCCGGCGCGCCAAAGGAATTTCATGTTTTTCGACGAAAATGCACAGAATCCGTGTTGACAACTTGTTGAACATCGTGCTACACTGTTAGTCGTCACGGACGATTGACCGACAAAAAGAATCGTCCCGGAGGAAGCGCCTATGGCTGAACACAAGAGAATTGAAACACAGAATGGGCTGGATAAAAAAGCACAGCAGCTCATGGAGGACAGGGACGCGGAGAGCCGCACGCGCGTGTTTGAGGGAATGCTCAACAAAGTGTTTACCGTCGTGCTCGTGATCTGGGCGATTTTCCAGGTCTGGGCGAACACGTTCGGCACGCTCGGCGCGGTGAAGCTGCGCACGGCGCACATCATGTTCCTGCTGCCGCTGGCGCTCATGCTCTATCCGACGTACAAAAGGGAGCGCCGCCGCAGGAGAATGATCCCCGCGTGGGACGTGCTGCTGATCGCGGCGGCGGTCGCCAGCTTCGGCTATATCCTGTGGCGCTACGACGCACTGGCCAAGACGGGGCGTCTGAACGACACGGACGTGCTCGTCGGCGTCATCTGCCTGCTGGTCGTCTTTGAGGCGGCCAGGCGCGCGAGCGGCAACCTGGCGATCATTGCGCTGATCTTCCTTTCGTATTTCGCGGTCTGGGGCCGCTACGTCCCCGGCACGTTCGGCACCAGCGCCTTTACCCTCAAGCGCGTCATCAAGGCGCTGGTGTGGGATACCAACGGCATCCTCGGCACGGGCGCGGGCGTCTCGGCGACGTACATCTTCGTGTTCGTGCTCTTCGGCGCGTTCCTCAAGCATTCCGGCTTCAGCCAGCTGATCAACGACGTTGCGCTCACGCTGGTGGGCCGCTCGCCGGGCGGCCCGGCAAAGGTGGCGGTCATCGCCTCCGCGCTGATGGGCATGATCAACGGCTCGGCGATCGCCAACGTGGCGACCACCGGCACCATCACCATCCCGCTGATGAAGAAGACCGGCTACAAGAAGGACTTCGCCGCGGCGGTGGAGGCTGTCGCCTCGACCGGCGGCCAGTTCACCCCGCCGATCATGGGCGCGGTCGGCTTCGTCATGGCGGAGTTCATGGCGGTCAGCTACATGAAGGTCATGCTGGCGGCGGCGATCCCGGCATTCCTGTATTACCTCGCGCTGATCTACTCCGTGCATCTGGAGGCCAAGCGCCTGGGCCTGTCCGGCCTGTCCCCGGAGAACATCCCCAAGGCGGGCAAGGTGCTCAGGGAGCGGGGTCATCTGCTCATCCCGCTCATCGTGCTGCTGGCGCTCATGTTCATGGGATATACGCCGCTGTTCGCGGCCATCGCGGCGATCTTTGTGACCATCCCGGTCTCCTGGCTGCGCAAGGAGACGCGCATGGACCTTTCGACCATCCTGAAGGCGACGGTGGAGGGCAGCCGCAGCGCCATCGGCGTGGGCGTGAGCTGCATCATCATCGGCGTGATCATCGGCTCGGTCAACATGACCAGCCTGGGCCTCAACTTCGGCAACCTGATTCTCAAGGCCGTGGGCGAGGGCCAGCTGTTCCTGGGCGGCCTGATGGTCATGGTGATGTCCACCATCCTGGGCATGGGTGTGCCGGGCGTGGCGGCGTACGTCATCGTGTACGTCGTGGCGGTGCCGGTGCTGCGCGCCACGGGCGCGACCGAGATGGCGGCCAACATGTTCTGCCTCATCTACGCGTGCCTCTCGAACATCACCCCGCCGGTGGCGATGAGCTCGTATGTCGCCGCCGGCATCGCGGACAGCAACATGACCAAGACCTCGCTGATCGCCATGAAGCTGGGCGTGGCGGGCTTCATCCTCCCGTTCTTCTTCCTGAATAATCCGGTGCTCCTCTACGGCAGCACCGAGGGCGTGGCGCTCACGGAAACCCTGCGCGCGTTTGCCACCTCGTCCGTGGGCGTGCTGGCGCTGGCGGCCGGCCTGGCGGGCCTGCCGCTCGCGAAATACAGCAGGGCTGCGACGACGCTGCGCATGCTCTGCCGCGCGATGCTGCTGGCGGGCGGTCTGCTCTTTGTGAATCCCACGCTGACCACCGACATCGCCGGCCTCGTGCTCATCGCGGCGGAGGTTGTCCTTGACCGGCAGGTGCTCTCCCGGGCGCAGCCCATCGCCGAAGCGGCGTAAACAGGCGGACAGATGCGGCGCCGGCGTGCCCCGCATCCGACATAGATTCCCATGACAAGAGAGGAGAATTCCCATGAAAAAGACCCTTGCGACCCTTCTGTGCCTGGCCCTGCTGCTGAGCGCCTCCTGCGCGATGGCGGCGGACATCAACTTCGTGACCGCGGGCACCGCCTCCACGTTCTATCCGATCAGCGCGACCGTCTGCCAGCTGTGGAACGACAACATCGAGGGCATGCGCGCCGTGGCGACCCCGTCCGGCGGCGGCATCGACAACCTGAACCAGGCGTATGACGGCGAGGCGCAGATCGGCATCGCCAACGCGAACCTCGTGTACCAGGCGCAGGAGGGCATTGCCTCCTTCGAGGGCTACGCCAACAAGAACCTGCGCATCTTTGCGGGCCTGTACATCAACCCGAACCAGGTCGTCGTGACCAAGGCCTCCGGCATCGAGGGCCTGGCGGACCTGATCGGCAAGAAGATTTCCATCGGCGCGGCGGGCTCCACCACCGTGGATGAGGCGGCCGTGCACCTGGGCTCCATCGGCAAGACGCTCGATGACATCAAGGCCGAGTACATGGATACCTCCGCTGCCGCCGACGCGATCAGCAACAAGCTGCTGGACGGCGTGTGGATCATGGCTGGCACGCCGAACTCCGCCGTCACCCAGATCATGACCACCACCGACTCCAAAATCATGCCGATCACCGCGGAGCAGGTGGAGGCCCTGAAGGCCGAGTATCCGTGGTACGCTGCCTGCGAGATCCCGGCGGGCACCTACGCCGGCCAGGACGAGGCCGTGCCCACCTCCGGCGTCAAGCTGACCCTGTTTGTCACCGCGGACGTCGATGAGGAGACCGTCTATCAGATGACCAAGGTCTTCTGGGAGAACTGGGACTTCCTGACCGAGACCCACGCCGCGCTCCGCAAGGCCGACCCGAGGGAGGCCTGCAACGACGTGGCCGGCGTCGCGATCCACGAGGGCGCCGCGCGCTACTACCGCGAAATCGGCATCCTGCAGTAATCAGATGAATACAGACCCCGCCGCAGCCCGGCGGGGTTTTGAACGGAATGGAGAGTACCATGAAAAAGATCGGCCTGGTCGGCATCTATTTTCCCGGCGCGTACGACGCGCTGCATGCGAACGTCCCGGAGGGCTTTGCGCTGGTCGACGCGCTCAGCCCCGAGGCGTACGGCAATCTGGCGGACTGCGAATACCTGATCTCGCGCCTTGACATCGATCCGGACATCATCCACCACACGCCCCATGTCCGCTTCTGGCAGCGCTGGGGCGCGGGCTTTGACCATGTGGATCTCGCGGCCTGGGGCGCGCGCGGCATTCCGATCGCCACTTGCCCGGGCGTCAATTCCGGCATCGTCGCGGAGCTGGCGGTCATGCTGATGCTGGCGGGCTATCGCAACCTGCTTCAGATCAACCGCGACCTGCGCGCGGGCCACTGGCCGCGCACGGAGTACTTTGACCGCTCGTTCATGATCCGGGGCAAGACCGTGGGCATTCTGGGCCTGGGCCACATCGGCAAGAAGGTGGCGGCGCTGGTGAGCGCGTTCGGCGCGCATGTGATCTACTACGACATCGTGCGCATGACGGAGCAGGAGGAGCAGTTCGGCTATGAGTTCGTGGACATGGACGCGCTGCTTGAAAGAAGCGACATCTTCACGATCCATTGTCCGCTGGACGAGAGCACACGCGGCCTGATCGGCCGGGAGGAATTCGCAAAGATGAAGCCCTCCTGCATGCTGATCAACACGGCGCGCGGCCCGATTGTGGACGAGGACGCGCTGGTGGACGCGCTCACGACCGGCAAAATCGCGACGGCGGGTCTGGACACCTACGAGCGCGAGCCGCTGCCCAAGGATCATCCGCTGCTGACGCTTGACAATGTCGTCGCCAGCGCGCACGCGGGCGGCAACACGAAGGACAATCACATCAACATGGTGAACTACATTTACAGCAACATCGTGAAGTTCGACCGGGGCCTGCCGCTGAACACGGACA
This sequence comes from Clostridia bacterium, assembly GCA_017937505.1. Classification (GTDB taxonomy): domain Bacteria; phylum Bacillota; class Clostridia; order Christensenellales; family Aristaeellaceae; genus Ventricola. Next base: position 4,887 of record JAGBDL010000160.1, read on the forward strand.
AGGATATCGTGAACGGGCAGTATCTGAAGCGATGAGAACCTGCGGGAAGCCTGATACAGGTTTCCCGCATTTCCGCATTTTGCCAAGAAAAGACAATCAATCGCCACAATCTGCCTTTCCAAATTCATACGGATTTGATAAAATATAGTCCATATGAAGGGCCCCGCGTAAACGGCGGGGCAAGGAGGCATGGGCATGATTCAGTTTGGTACGGGCGGCTGGCGCGCGGTGATCGGCGACGGCTTTACCAGGGCAAATATCCGCCGCGTGGCGTGCGCGGTGGCGCGGCGCATGAAGCGCGAGGGCGTGGCGCAGGAGGGCTTCTGCATCGGCTATGACCGCCGCTTCCTCAGCCGCGAGAGCGCGATCTGGTTTTCCGAGGTCATGGCGGCGGAGGGCGTGAGGCTGTATTTTGTCAACCTCGCCGCGCCGACCCCGCAGATCATGTTCACCGTCAAGCACATGGGCCTGCCTTACGGCGCCGCCGTGACGGCCAGCCATAACCCGGCTATCTACAACGGCATCAAGCTCTTCACCCGCGGCGGCCGCGACGCGACCGAGGATGTGACGGCGCCGCTTGCCGAGGAGGCGAACGCGCTTGCCGAGGAGGAGATTCCCTCGATGACGTTTGAGGACGCGCTTGACGCGGACTGCGTGCGCTTCATCGACCCGCGCGACGCGTACCTCGATTCCATCATGGCGAAGATCGACATGGACGCCATCCGCGCGCGCCGGCCGCGCGTGGTGCTCGACCCGATGTACGGCGTCAGCCTCACGGGTCTGATGACGATCCTCTTCACCGCGCGCTGCGACGTGGACGTGATCAACGACCGCCACGACGCATTCTTCGGCGGCCACCTGCCCGCGCCCAATCCCGACACGCTGCGCGACCTGCAGGGCTCCGTGGCGGATCATCACGCGGACCTGGGCATCGCCACCGACGGCGACGCGGACCGGCTGGGCATCATCGACGAGAAGGGCCGGTACGTCTCGGCCAACGACGTGCTCGTGCTGCTGTACTACTATCTGCTCAGGTACAAGGGCTGGAAGGGCGCGGCGGTGCGCAACATCGCCACGACGCATCTGCTCGACCGTGTGGCGGCAGCCTTCGGCGAAACGTGCATCGAGGTGCCGGTGGGCTTCAAGCACATCTCCGCAGGCATGGAGGCGCATGACGCGCTCATCGGCGGCGAATCCTCCGGCGGCCTGACGGTGCGCGGCCACATCAGCGGCAAGGACGGCCTGTACGCTGCGTCGCTGCTGGTGGAGATGATCTCCGTGACGCGCAAGCCGCTCTCCGCGCTGCTGAGGGAGCTGACGGATCGCTTCGGCGTGCTGTACATGGCGGAATATGACTGGGCGCTGACGGTCAAGAGCAGGGCGGAGATTCATGAAAAGCTGATGGAGAAGAAGCTGCTGCCGGACTTCGGCCTGCCTGTCAGCCGGGTGAGCTACATGGACGGCTGCAAGGTGTACTTTGAGGAGGGCTGGATCATCGCGCGTTTCTCCGGCACGGAGCCGCGCGTGCGCATCTTTGCGGAGATGCCCACGAAGGCGCGCGCCCGGGAGCTCGTGCGCACGATGGCGGCGTTCCTGGGCCTTGAGTTCCACGATTGAGGCCGCGGCCGCAAAATCGCGCGCGGGTATAGCCACGGGCAGCAAAAAGCGCTATAATAGACCCATTGATACGACAGAAAGCGGGGGCGGACGCGATGATTTCTCAGCAGGACTTTGTCAAGGCGCTGGATCTTGAGGTGCTCAATCCGGTGCGCAGGCGCAGCATGGAGATCGGGGTGGCGGATGTCTGCCGTCCGGGCATTCAGTTTGCGGGCTACTTCGAGGTGTTCGCCAACGCGCGCCCGCAGGTCATCGGCAAGACGGAGATGGCTTATCTGATGAGCCTGTCGGAGGACGTGCGCAGGGAGCGGCTGGAGCGCTATTTCTCCTACGAGATCCCCTGCATCATCATCGCGCGCGGCATGGACTGCCCGGAGGAGCTGCTTGCTCAGGCGCAGGCGCACGAGGTGCCGCTCTACCGCACAAAGGCGGAGACGAGCGCGTTCACCAGCAAGGCGATCACCTATCTCTCCGAGGCGCTGGCTCCGCGCGTCACGCAGCACGGCGTGCTGGTGGACGTGTTTGGCGTTGGCGTGCTGATCACGGGCGAGAGCGGCGTGGGCAAGAGCGAATGCGCGCTGGAGCTGATCAAGCGCGGCCATCTGCTGGTGGCGGACGACGTGGTGGACATTGCGCGCGTGGGCCACAAGCTGCGCGGCGAGTCGCCGGAGATCGTGCGCGACTTCATGGAGCTGCGCGGCATCGGCATTGTGGACATCAAGCTCATCTTCGGCATCGGCGCGGTGATGCGCCGCAAGACGATCGACATGGTCATCCATCTTGAATTCTGGACGCCGGGCAAGGACTACGACCGCCTGGGCAACAAGGAGCAGACGATGGATATCCTGGGCGTCGCCGTGCCGCTGATCAACGTGCCGGTGCGCTCGGGCCGCAACCTGGCGATGATCGTGGAGATCGCCGCCCGCAACTGGCGCCTGAAGAACGAGGGCTACAACGCGGTGACCGAGCTGGATCGCCGGCTGGGCGAGATGTACGGCGTGAAGAACCCGCGCGGCGAGGAAACGGGCGAACAAAAGCAATAACCTTTGTTGAAAGGATGAAGACAGATGTACTATATTGGTCTGGATGTTGGCGGCACGACGTTCAAGGCGGGCGTGGTCACTGAGGACGGCAGGATTGTGCACAAGGACGCGATGCCCACCGGCATTGAGCGCCCGTATCAGGAGATCATCGCGGACATGGCGGCGCTGTGCAAAAAGGTCGCCGCGGACGCGGGCGTTGCAATGAGCGAGGTCAAATCCATCGGCGTGGGCGTGCCCGGCCTGTTTGACAACAGGACCGGCAGAATTCCGTTCTGCACGAACCTGGGCTGGCACGACATCCCGTTCGTCGCGGAGATGAAGAAGCACCTGGATACGCCGGTTTACGGCGACAACGACGCGACCGTCGCCGGCCTGGCGGAGTCCGTCGCGGGCGTGAGCGCGGGCATCAGGGACTGCGTCTTCCTGACGCTGGGCACCGGCGTGGGCGGCGGCATCATCATCGACGGCAAGCCGTATTCCGGCGCGCACGGCTGCGGCTCCGAGATCGGCCACATGATGATCAAAATGGGCGGCGAAAAGTGCACCTGCGGCAACTACGGCTGCTTTGAGCGCTACGCCTCCGCCACCGCGATCATCCGCGAAGCGCGCAAGGCCGTGGCTGAGCATCCGGAGAGCAGCATGCTGGCGGCCTGCGGCGGCGATCCCGAGAAGCTCAACGCGAAGATCGTCATCGACGCGGCCAGGGCGGGCGACGAAACCGCGAAGACCGTGTTCGACGGCTATGTCCACGCCCTGGCGGTGGGCATCATCAACATCATCAACATGCTCGACCCGGAGGTCATCGTGCTGGGCGGCGGCGTGAGCGCGGCGGGCGAGTTCCTGCTTCATGCGGTGCGCGAGGCCGTGAAGCCCATGGTGTTCTTCAAGACCATGCCGTATGCGCGCATCGAGCTGGCCCAGCTGGGCAACGACGCGGGCATCATCGGCGCGGCCATGCTGGGCAAGTAAACCCGCTTCAAACCGCGCGAAGCGAAGAAGGGAGTCTGAGGGGACCGAAGCCTGCCGCCGCCAGTGGCGGAAGCAGGCAGGCGGAGCGTCGGGAATCGCAAGGAGCGCCCCAAGGCGCGACTATGCGAGTTCCCCGGACTGAAATCCTCAGGCAGGTCTGGGCGATAGCCAGAAATAAGGCAACGAAGATGAACATTGCTGAATTTGGCGCCTTCATCACGCCGCAGCTTGAAGCGCTCGGCGGCGACACGGGCGTGTATGTGAAGAGCCTCGCCACCGGCGAGACGTTTGCGCGCGGCGCGGATCAGCCCGTCGTGGCGGCGAGCGTCATCAAGATCCCGATGATGATCGAGGCGTTCCGCGCGCAGGCAGCGGGCGAGCTGTGCCTTGATGAGCTTCACGCGCTGACCGACGAGGAGCGGATGCCCTCCTGCGGCACACTCAAGGCGATGCATGCGGGCATTGAGATGACGCTGCTGGATCTGGTCAGGCTCATGATCATCGTCAGCGACAACACCGCGACGAACATCCTGATCCGCCGGCTGGGCATCGGGCGCATCAATGCGACCCTGCGCGAGCTGGGCTGCGAAAGGACGACACTGCGCCGCCTGCTCTTTGATCGTGAGGCTGCGGAGCGCGGGCTGGAGAACACCATCACCGCGCGGGAGATGGGCATGCTGCTGGAGAAGCTCTTTCGCGGGGAGATCGTCTCGAAGAAAGCCAGCGCAGCGATGATGGACATCCTGCTCGACCAGCGTCTGAACGGCAAGCTGCCGTTTTACCTGCATGCGCTCAGAATCCCGATCGCCCACAAGACCGGCGAGGATACCGGCATCACGCACGACGTCGGCGTCATCTTTGCGCAGGAGCCGCTGGTCGTGTGCTTTGTCGGCGAGCATGTGGACGTGCCCGCCTATGAGCGGCTGATGCAGGACGCGGCCAAAGCGCTTTGCGAATAAGCAGGCTGTGCGCCTTCCCCCCGGCCGGGGAGGGCGCATTTGTCTGCCAGATATTTAGAAAAAATTCTAAATTCCTGTTGACAGGAAGAACGCAGCGTCGTATAATCTGTTTAGAAGATCTTCAAAATACTAAATTGCATTGGGAAGGAGGCGCGGCAAATGGGGTTTGCGGAGACGTTCAAGGCGCTTTCGGACCCTGCGCGGCGGGAGATTCTGCTGCTGCTGCGCAAGGGGCGGCTGTCCGCCGGGGAGATCGGCAGCCATTTCGACATGACGGGCGCGACGATCTCCTATCATCTGAACGTGCTGAAAAAGGCGGATCTCGTGTTTGAGGCGCGGGAAAAGAACTTTATCTATTACGAGCTGAACACCTCCGTGGTGGAGGAGGTCATGCTTTGGCTGTCCCAGCTGAAGGGGGAATGAGGAATGAAAACGAATCTGAAGGAAATGTGGCGGGAGCACAGGATGCTGCTCGTGCTGACCAGCGCCATCATCCTGCTGCAAATGCTGGTGGGCGTGCTGCTCTGGGACCGTCTGCCGGATCCCATGGCGACGCATTTCAATTTTCAGGGCGAGCCGGACGGCTTTACCAGCAAGCCGTTTGCCGTGTTCGGCATGCCGCTGCTGCTGCTGGGGCTGCACTACATGTGCCTGCTGCTCAGCTGCGCGTCGAACATCCAGATGCAGAATGTCAGCAGCAGGGTGAAGAGCCTGATGCTGCTGATCATCCCGGCGGCCTCGCTGCTGGTGACGGTGCTGTGCTACGGCTACGCGCTGGGCGCGCCGTTTGCCATCGACCGGATCGTCTGGGTGTTCGTTGGCGTGGTCTTCGCGCTGGTGGGCAATTATCTGCCGAAGATGCGTCGCAGCACCATCGCCGGCATCCGGCTGCCGTGGACGCTGGCAGACGAGGAGATCTGGAACCGGACGCACCGCTTCGCCGCGCCGGTCTGGGTGCTGTGCGGGCTGCTGCTGATCGTCTGCGGGCTGATCGGCTCCGGGCCGATGATTCCAATTGCGACGATCGTGGTGGTGATCGGTCTGCCCATCGCGTACTCGCTGGTTATCAACTGGAAAAAGTACCGGGCGTGACGGGGGGAAAACAGAAAGACAAAGGGCATGATTTCCGAAACTGAGCGGAGATCATGCCCTTTTTGGATGTGCTTGTGAATTCCTGCTTTGTGGATCAGCCCCGTTTCAATCGTAGGCTGCTGCGCAGCCTGCTCTGAAACTACGTTTTTCTTTGCTTTAGGGGAACGATGGGGGCCTCGCCCCCATACCCCTGCCTGGGGACCTGTCCCCAGACCCCTTCTTCGCTTCGCGGCGGCTCAATGTCAGTTCGCGTATTGCGCCTGATGCAGCTGGGCGTAGAAGCCGCCCTTGGCAAGCAGCGCCTCGTGCGTGCCCTGCTCGACGACCCTGCCCTCGCGCATGACGAGAATCACATCCGCGCTCTGGATTGTGGAGAGACGGTGGGCGACGATGAAGGAGGTGCGGCCCTGCATCATCGTGGCGAACGCATCCTGAATCTTCAGCTCCGTGCGCGTGTCGATGGAGGAGGTCGCCTCGTCGAGGATCAGCATCGGCGGCAGGCAGAGCATGACGCGTGCGATGCACAGCAGCTGCTTCTGGCCCTGAGACAGGCCACCGCCGTTCTCGGTGATGACCGTGCGGTAGCCGTCCGGCAGGCGGCGGATGAAGCCGTGCGCGTGCGCGGCCTTCGCGGCGGCGACGATCTCCTCGTCCGTCGCGTCCGGCCGGCCCATGGCGATGTTGTCGCGGATGGTGCCGGCGCACAGCCAGGTGTCCTGCAGCACCATGCCGATGTTCCTGCGCAGATCGCCGCGCGTGACGCGGCGCGTCTCGTGGCCGTCCACGCGGATGGCGCCGGAATCCACGTCGTAAAAGCGCATCAGCAGGTTGATCATCGTGGTCTTGCCGCAGCCCGTCGGGCCGACGATGGCCACGCGCTGGCCGGGCTGCACGTTCAGGGAGAAATGCTCGATGAGCCTGCGCTCCGGCGTGTAGGAGAAACACACGTCAGACAGGGAAATCTCGCCGCGCACGCTGCCCAGCGCCTCAGGCGCATCGGGCTCGGGCGACTGCGCCGGCTCGTCGATGAGCGCGAAGATGCGGCCCGCGCAGGCGAGCGCATTTTGAAGCTCGGTGATCACGCCGGAGATCTCGTTGAACGGCTTGGTGTACTGGTTCGCGTAGGACAGGAAGCTGGACAGCCCGCCGATGGTCAGCGTGCCGGAGATCGCGGAGAGCGCGCCGCACAGCGCGACGGCGGCGTATACCAGCGAGTTGACGAAGCGCGTGCACGGGTTGGTCAGCGAGGAGAAGAACACCGCGCGCAGCGAACAGGCGCGCAGGCGCTCGTTGATCTCGTCGAACGCCTCGAGCGTCTCGTCCTCCCGGCCAAACGCCTGCACCAGCTTTTGCTCCAGGATCGCCTCGTCGATCAGCGCGGTCTGCTCGCCGCGGGTCTTCGACTGCAGCACGAACATGTCGTGCGTGGATTTGGCGATGAAGTTGGCCACCAGCAGCGAGACCGGGGTGATGACCACGACGGCCAGCGTGATGGCGGGGCTGAGCGTGAGCATGAAGATCAGCGTGCCCAGGATCGTCATCACGCCGGTGAACAGCTGCGTGAAGCCCATGAGCAGGCCGTCGGCAAACGTGTCCACGTCCGCGATCATGCGGCTGACCACGTCGCCGGTGGGGTGGCTGTCCAGATAGGACAGCGGCAGCTGCTGGATGCGCGCGAACGCGTCGCGGCGGATGTCGCGCACGGTGGCGTAGGTCACGCGGTTGTTGAGGTCGCTCTGCAGCCATTGGGCCGCGGCGGTCAGCACGACGCACACGCCGATGGTCAGAAGCACCCGCCTGAGCGCGGCGAAGTCCACCCGTCCCGCGCCGGCGATGCAGTCGATCGCCCGGCCGACGAGGATGGGCACATACAGCGTGAGCGCCACGACGATCAGCGAGAGCAGAAGCGAGAAGAGGAGCTTGGGCAGATGCGGGCGGATGTAACGCATCACGCGCGCGAGCACGGCGCGCTGCTCGTCCTTGTCGATTTTGTGCTTAGCCATGCTGTACCGCCTCCTCTTTTCCGTACTGGGACGCGTAGATTTCCTGATAGACCGGACAGCTGGCCAGCAGCGCGTCGTGCGTGCCGATGCCCACGACGCAGCCGTCGTCCAGCACGATGATCTGATCCGCGAAGCGCACGGAGGACGCGCGCTGGGAGACGATGAACGTCGTCGGTCGATTCTCCATCTGGCGGATGGCGCGGCGCAGGCTCGCGTCGGTCGCGTAGTCGAGCGCGGACGCGCTGTCGTCCAGAATCAGGATATCGGGCTTCTTGACCAGCGCGCGCGCGATCGTCAGGCGCTGGCGCTGTCCGCCGGAGAAGTTGCGGCCGCCCTGCTCCACCGGCTCGTCGAGCCTGCCGGGCTTGGCCTCCACCACGTCGAGCGCCTGCGCGGTCGTAAGCGCGTCGAGCAGCTCCTGGTCGGTGGCGTTTTCGTTGCCCCAGAGGAGGTTGGAGCGGATGGTGCCCTTGAAGAGCACGGCCTTCTGCGGGACGACGGCGACCGCATCCCGCAAAACCTCCTTCTTCAGCTCGCGCACATCGATGCCGCCCACGCGCACGCAGCCGCTCGTCGCGTCGTAGAAGCGGGGGATGAGGCTGACCAGCGTGCTCTTGCCGCTGCCCGTGCCGCCGATCACGCCGATGGTCTCGCCGGGCCGGGCGCGGAAGGTGACGTGCTCGAGCGCGTCCGCGCCGGCGCCCTTGTAGTGCAGGGACACGTCCTCAAACGCGACGCTGCCGCGCTCCTCGGGCGTCACGAACGAGGCGACGCCGTCCGTCTGGGAGGGCTGCACGTCGAGCACCGCGCTGATGCGATCGCCGCAGGCCCAGGCCTTGGTGAGCAGGATGATCAGGTTGGCCATCTTGACCAGCTCGACCAGGATCTGGCTCATGTAGTTGTACAGCGCGATGACCTCGCCCTGGGAGAGCGTGCCCATCTGCACGCGCACCGCGCCGCTGTGGATGAGCACGATGACCGCCGCGTTGATGACCACGTAGGTCAGCGGGTTCATGCTGGCGGAGATGCGGCCCACGGAGAGCTGCATGCGGGTGAGCAGCTGATTGCGACGGGCGAACTTTTCGGTCTCCGCGTCCTCCTTGCAGAAGGCGCGCAGCACGCGCACGCCGTTCAGGTTTTCGCGCGTGGCAGCGGTGACGCTGTCCAGCTGGCCCTGCACGGCGCGGTACTTGGGGATGGTGACGAGCATGATCGAGAAGACGATCGCGCAGAGCACGGCGATGACGGCGGCGAAAATCAGCGCGCAGCGCACGTCGATCGTGAAGGCCATCACCATTGCGCCGAAGACCACGAACGGCGAGCGCAGCAGCAGGCGCAGGCACATGTTCACGCCGGACTGCACCTGGTTGACGTCGCTGGTCATGCGGGTGATGAGCGTGGAGGTGCCCAGCGTATCCAGCTCCGTGTAGGAGAGCGTCTGGATGTGCGCCATGAGCGCATGGCGCAGCCGGGTGGAAAAGCCGATGGCGGCCCTGGCGGCGAAGTACTGCGCCGTGACCGCGGCCAGCAGGCCGATGAGACCCAGCGCCGCCATGCACATCACCATCCGCGCGACGTGTCCGCCGTCGCCCGCAGCGATGCCGCGGTCGATGATGCTCGCCACGATCAGCGGGATGATGAGCTCAAACGACGCCTCCAGCAGCTTGAACAGCGGGCCGAGCACGCACTCGCGGCCGTAGCCCTTGAAATAGACGAAGAGTTTCTTCAAAAACGATCACCTGCTTTGCGGATATGCTGACGGCAAAACCGTCCAAAACATCTCTATTATAAGGGCACTGCCGGAATTTTGCAACGCGTGCAGAGGAATTCCGGGATTTATGGCGAAATAGACACGGATATCACGGCGAATACAGGAGGTTTTCCGATGAAGATTGCAGTCACGCACGAGAACGGTCAGGTCTTTCAGCACTTCGGCCATTGCGCCGCGTTCAAGCTCTATGAGGTGGAGGACGGCCGTGTCGTCTCCAGCCGGGTGCTCGATGCGGCCGGGAGCGGCCACAGCCTGCTGGCAGGCTTCCTGATGATGAACGGCGTGGATGAGCTGATCTGCGGCGGCATCGGCGGCGGCGCGCAGAGCGCGCTCAGGCAGTTCGGCATTAAAATCCACGGCGGCGTGCAGGGCGACGCGGACGAGGCGGTCAGACGCCTGCTGGCAGGCACGCTCGAGGCGAGCGACGCGCCCAACTGCAGCCATCACGACGCGGCGCACGCGTGCGGCGAGCACGGCTGCTCTAGCCATGAGGACGGCGGCGCGTGCAGCTGTTCCTGACGCGGACAACAGCATATCTGGATATATCCTGCCGAAAGGCATGATATAAAGGCAAAGATAAAAACGCAACGCATGCATGCGCATGCCAGAGCCGGTAGGTAGCCCGGCCGTCACGGAACCCTTGATGTCTGTTTTTCCGCGAAGCTTTGGTCTCGGGCACAGAGCCACAGAATTTACAGAGCTTTGTCGGGGATGCAGCCGGCATCATGCCGGTCTCCGTGGTAAGTAACCTGCCCCTCCGGGTTGTCCGTTCTTTGCCCATTTCAATCGAGTTGGAGGGATTGTCATGGGCAATGTGTGCAGCAGGCTGGTCGTGTATTTTGAGGAGCCCTTTTGGGTGGGCGTCTTCGAAAAGACCGAGGATGGAACGCTGTCGGCGGCCAAGGTCACCTTTGGCGCGGAGCCGAAGGACTGCGAGGTGCTCGCGTTCATTCAGAAGCACTATTTCAGCCTGCCATTCAGCCCGGCTGTGGCAACTGCTGTGCGGGAGATCAAAAGGAACCCCAAGAGGATGCAGCGCGAGGTGAAGAAGCAGGTTCAGGAGACCGGCATCGGAACAAAATCGCAGCAGGCGCTCAAATTGCAGCAGGAACAGAGCAAGCAGGCGCGCAGGGAAAGAAGCCGGGAACAGCGGCTGGCCGAGGCTGAGCGTATGTTTGAACTGAAGCAGCAAAAGAAAAAGGAGAAGCACCGGGGCAGATGATGCTCCGGTGCTTCTCTGAATGGGAAAGCTGGCGACGTGCCTTATACTAATTCTTGCTAAAATGGCCTAATCCGCGCACCATCTTTTCCGCTCTGACTTTGCCTTGTTCCGTTCAACGTACCGTGAGTAACGCCTCACTTCACTTGGCTTCGTCAGAGCGAAAAATCTGATGCACTCTATTAGGCATTTTAACTGCGAATTAGTATTACAGCACAATATCCCCTGGGTTATAGCCGTGGGGCAGCGGCTCCTCCTCAAGGAAGGGGAAGGATTCATCGCACAGGACGGGCAGGAACGCCGCGTAGGGCATCGTCGGGAACTCGCAGACGTAGTCGCTGGCGCCGAAGCAGCCGCCCTCCTTGCCGCGCAGGTTCAGCCCGCGGGCGAACTTGGTGTGGTTGGAGCAGTCGTGCACGACGAGGGGCCACTTTTCCGCGTCCGCCATCTTCATGATTTTGAAGGTGATCTCGCGGCTCCAGATCGGGGAGATGTAGCCCAAGCGCGCGATGTACAGGCTCTCGCCGTCGTAGTTGCCGATGTTGTTGGGATTCAGGTGCAGCTCGGCGCAGTTCATGAAATCGAGACCGGTGGCGAGCACCTGCGCTTTCTTCTGCATGAACGCCTCGTAGAACTCCGGCGTCATCGGCGTCTCGATGCCGACGTGGGGGATGTACTTTTTGGCGATGCGGATGCTTTCGATCACCCTGTCGCTGCAGGCGCTGGCGCCCAGGTTGAAGCGCAGCTCGTCAAGGCCCGCCTCGCCCAGCGCCCGCAGGTTCTCCTCCGTGCACAGCAGACCGTTGGTGTACATGTGCTGGTATACGCCTGCGGCGCGGAATTTGGCGATGATGCCATAGTACTGCTCGATCTCCATGAACGGCTCGAGGTACACATAGGAGACGCCGGTGGGCTTGTCCTGGATGGACAGGAGCAGGTCGATGTCCTTTTCATAGAACCTCGTGCCGCCGATCTGCCACATGCCCTCGCCGATGGGCGGGATGCGGTCAAGCTCGCCGTAGTTATAGCAGAATTTGCACTGGATGTTGCACTTGTTCGTCTTGCGGATGGCGGACAGGCCCGTGCCGGTCAGGCAGGAGCGGCAGCCCTGGGAGAAGCGGCTCTCCTCGCCGACATAGTATGTGCGGCCGCCGAGCGTCTTGAGGCCCGGGATTTCGCGCATCAGCTTTTCGTTGCGCGCATCCACAGCGGCCTCGATCTGCGCAAACGTCGCCAGCGCGATCTCCTGCTGGCGGGGAAGCAGCTCCTCGTCCTCGGGCAGGGAAGCAAAAAACTCGAACCACAGCAGTGCGTCCTTCTTGGAAATCTTCATGATCAATCATCCTCCTGCATGCGGGGAATTGCGTGCAGTTCAGTATAGCACGAAAACGCGCGCGGGGCAATGTTCACGCCATGCTCGCGATCGCCTTTTTGAACTGATGGACAAACAGCGCGGCCGTGAACAGAACGGCCAGCAGGTCGGCGACCGGCTCGGCCAGGTACACGCCCATGACCTGATTGTGAACCAGATGCGGCATGAGGTAAATCAGCGGCAGGAGCAGCACGAACTTGCGCATGACGGCGACCAGAATCGAGGACTTGGCGTAGCCGATGGCGACGAAGGTCATCTGGCAGGCGAGCTGGATGCCGAAGATGAACAGCGCGCCGCAGTAGATGCGCAGCGCCTTGGCGGAGAAGGCGAGCAGCGCCGCGTCGGCGGTGAAGAGCGAGGCGAACGCCTGCGGGAAGAGCTGGATCAGCGCCCAGAGGGAGACGGAGTAGACGAGGCTGACGGTCAGCAGCAGGCGGAAGGTCTGCTTCACGCGGCTGACGTTGCGCGCGCCGAAGTTGAAGCTGGTGATCGGCTGCGCGCCCTGCGCAAGCCCCTGGAGCGGCAGCATGGCGAACTGCATCACGCTGGTCAGGATCGTCATCGCGCCGACGGCCACGTCGCCGCCGTAGCGCAGCAGCGAGGAATTGAAGCACACGGAGATCACGCTCTCGCTGGACTGCATGATGAACGGGGCCGCGCCCAGCGCGATGCACGGCAGGACGATTTCCTTTCTGACGCGCAGGTTTTCGCGCCGGATGCGGATGGTGGATTTTTTGGAACAGAGGAACGACACGACCCAGACGCAGCTCACGCCCTGGGAGAGGATCGTCGCCAGCGCCGCGCCGCGCACGCCCAGGTTCAGCACGAAGATGAACAGCGGGTCGAGCACGATGTTGAGCACCGCGCCGATGAGCACGGTGAGCATGCCGGTTCGGGCAAAGCCCTGCGCGGTGATGTAGGCGTTCATCGAGAGCGTCAGCTGCACGAAGATCGTGCCCAGCGCGTAGACGCTCATGTAATCGGCGGCGTAGGCAATCGTGTTCTCGCTCGCGCCGAAGGCCATGAGCATCGGCTCGGCAAAGAGCAGCAGCAGCGCGGTCAGGATCAGCGAGACGATGGCCTGCAGCGTAAAGCAGCCGCCGAGCGTCTTTTCCGCGCTGTCCGGGTCGCCCTTGCCCATGAAGATGGACGCGCGCGGCGCGCCGCCTGCGCCGATGAGCGCGGCGAACGCGGAGACGAACAGAATGATGGGCATGCACACGCCCACGCCGGTCAGCGCCAGGTTGCCGGAGCCGGGCATGTGGCCGATGTAGATGCGGTCCACGATGTTGTAGAGCATATTGATCAGCTGCGCGGCGACCGTGGGCACGGAAAGGCGGAGCTGCAGCCTGCCGACCGGCTCCGTTCCGAGAAACGCATTGTCATTCTTCTGCATGATAGGCCTTCTTTCAGAAACATAATAAATGATCTTAGCGTGGCCGGACAGGCTTGTCAAGATGCAAAAGAGTCGGGTCAACGGTTGAAAACCGGACGCAGGCGTGGGATAATGTCCTGCAGAGGGAGGGAGTGCGATGGACGGTATTTCACAGCTTCAGGAGATGGTCGACCGGGCGAGGCGCATCGTGTTCTTCGGCGGCGCGGGCGTGAGCACCGCGTCAGGCATCCCGGATTTCACCGGGGAAAATGGGCTGTACAGGCGCAAATACGGCGAGCTCACGCCGGAGATGATGCTCAGCCAGTCGTTTTTCTATCTGCATCCCGATCGGTTTTACGCGTTTTACCGCGAGCACATGCTCCATCCGCAGGCGCAGCCCAACGCCGCGCACAGAAAGCTCTATGCGCTTGAGCGCGCGGGGAAGCTTTCTGGCCTGATCACGCAGAATATCGACGGCCTGCACAGAAAGGCGGGCAACCGCTATGTCTATGAGCTGCACGGCAGCGTACACGAGAACCGCTGCATCGAGTGCGGGCGGCTCTTCGGACTGGACTACATCCTGCAAACCGAGGGCGTGCCCCGGTGCCCCTCCTGCGGCGGCGTGGTCAAGCCGTCCGTCGTGCTCTACGGCGAGGGGCTTGATCCCTATGTGAGCACCGGCGCGTGCCGGGAGATCTCCCGCTGCGACCTGCTCCTCGTCGCGGGCACGAGCCTGACGGTGGAGCCTGCGGCGTCGATGCTCTCCTACTTCCGCGGAGGCAGCCGGAAGATGGTGGTCATCAACCGGGAGGACACGCAGGCGGACAACCGCGCCGACCTGGTGCTCCGCGGGGACATCGAAGCGGTCATGGATGCGATTTGCGTCAAGGACGTTTAAAAGCGGCGTAAAATGTGGTATGATGGACGCAGCGTATGTATGCAGAAGAATTCGGAACACAAAGGAGCGTAGGCTGATGGGCATCGTGGTGATCGGCGCGGCATTCGTGGATATCAAGGGCTTTCCGCAGGACAATTACATTCCCAACGGGCGCAACGTGGGCCGGGTGGAATACATCCACGGCGGCGTGGCGCGCAACGTGGTGGAGGACATCGCCAACGTCGAGCTCAGGCCGACGTACCTGGGCATCGTGGACGACACGCCGATGGGCGAGGCTGTGGTGCAGAAGCTCAGAAATCACAAGGTCAACTGCGACTATGTGATGACCATCCCGGACGGCATGGGCACCTGGCTGGCCGTCTTTGACAACAACGGCGACGTGGCGGGCTCCATCTCCAAGCGCCCGAACATGCTGCCGCTGGTCGACCTGCTCGAGGAAAAGGGCGACGAAATCTTTGCGGGCGCCGACGCGGCGGTGCTGGAGGTCGATCTGGACAAGGCGCTGGTGAAGAAGGTGCTGGAGCTGGCCAAGAAGCACGGCAAGAAGATCTTTGCGCTGGTCTCCAACATGAGCCTGGCGGCCGAGCGACGCGACTTCCTCAAGCAGTTTGACTGCTTCATCTGCAACAAGCAGGAAGCGGGCATGTTCTTCTTCGACGATTACAGCGGCAAAAGCTGCGAGGAGATGCGCGACATTCTGGCCGAGAAGGTCGTGCAGGCGCAGATCCCGGCGATGGTCGTCACCCTCGGCGGCGAGGGCGCGGTCTACGCGGACATGCAGGGCACCAGGGGATACTGCCCGGCCATCGACGTGCAGGTGAAGGACACTACCGGCGCGGGCGACGCGTTCTGCGCGGGCGTGTCCATCGGCCTCACCTACGGCAAGAATCTCCCGGAGGCGATCGACATCGGCGCGCAGCTGGCCGCGTCGGTCATCACCTCCAGCGAGAACGTCTGCCCGCGCTTTTTGCCCAGGGAGCTGGGGATCGATATCGAGGTGGAGGACTGAGGCGGCTTAGGCTGCTTTCCTGGGCGCGAAGTGATAAGGGGTCTGGGGATGAAATCGTCAGGCGGGGGATTGCGCTTCATGAAGTTTTTTAGGTGATAAATCGAGTATAAAAAAGCGCGTGCAGAAGCATGCACGCGCTGAAAAGGGAAATTACAGATCAAGCTTCAGGTCGCCCTCGCGAATCCAGCCCCGTTTTTCGAGCAGGCGGCAAAAGAGTGTGCTGAGCACGGCGGGCAGGATGAAGCAGATGAGCACAAGGCCGATCCAGTCCATCGGCGTGATGGCGGCCTTCGTGCCGGCGGCGACGTCGCTCACCCAGCCGGTGTACACGCCGATCTGGCCGACGAAGCCGCAGGTGCCCATGCCGGAGGAGACGGGCGAGCCGTTCATCTGGAGCTTAAAGACGCAGGTGGCCAGCGGGCCGGTGATCATGGAGGCGAGCGTCGGCGGGATCCAGATGCGGGGATTCTTGAGGATGTTGGGCATCTGCAGCATGCTGGTGCCCACGCCCTGGGCGACAAGGCCGCCCCAGCGGTTCTCCCTAAAGCTCATCACGGCGAAGCCGACCATCTGCGCGCAGCAGCCGGCCACCGCCGCGCCGCCGGCCAGGCCGGTGAGGCCGAAGGCCGCGCAGATCGCGGCGGAGGAGATGGGCAGCGTGAGCGCGACGCCGATGAGCGCGGAGACGAGCACGCCCATGAAGAAGGGCTGCAGTTCCGTCGCCCACATGATGGCCAGGCCGACGGCGCGCGCGGCGCTGCCGATGGGCGCAGCGATCAGCTGCGCGACGGCGATACCGGCGAGCACGGTGACGCAGGGCGTGACGAGGATATCGATGCGGGTCTCCTTGGAGACGAGCTTGCCCAGCTCGGCGGCGATGATGGTGACGGCGTATACCGCCAGCGGGCCGCCCGCGCCGCCCATGGCGTTGGCGGCGAAGCCCACGGGGATGAGTGAGAAGAGCACCAGCGGCGGGCAGTGCAGCGCGGTGCCGATGGCCACGGCGATGCCCGGGCCGACCATCGCGGAGGCGAGGCCGCCGACGGTGTAGGAGACCGTGCCGACGGAGACGACGGGCGCGGTCAGAAAGCCGATGTGCAGCTGCTGGCCGAGGGTATTGAGGATGGTGCCCACCAGAAGCGTGCAGAACAGACCCTGCGCCATGGCGCCGAGCGCGTCCACGCCGTACTGCCTGAAGGAGCAGACGACGCCCTTTCGCGCGAGAAAGGCTTTGATCTTATTCATGATTGTGCGCTTTCTTTATAATATGTGTCAGAATGCGATTTCCTTATTCTTGGAGAACTTCATGAACAGCAGCAGCGACGCGGTGGTGACCGCCAGCAGGATGGTCGCGATGGCGGAGGCGACGCCGTCGTTGCCCTGCACCACGTTGGTGTAGATGGCCAGCGTCAGGGTTTCCGTGCGCACGCTGTACAGGATGATGGCGGTGGACAGCTCCGTGATGATCGTGATCCAGCTGATGACCGCGCCGGACATGATGCCGTTGGCCATCATCGGCACGGTGACGGTGAAGAACGCCTTGAGCTTGGAGCAGCCCAGAGAGATGGCGGCTTCCTCGATGGACATGGGAATCTGCTGGAGGATCGCGACGGAGGAACGGATGGTGTAGGGCAGGCGGCGGATGATCAGCGCGATGACCATGATCGCTGCGGTGCCGGTGAGCACCAGCGGGCCGTCGTTGAACGTGATGACCAGCGCGATGCCCACGACTGCGCCCGGGATGATGTAGGGCACCATGGACAGCGTGTCGATCACGTTGTTGACCGCGTTGCTGCGGCGCACGACCAGATAGGCGATGAGGATCGCCAGCAGGATGACCAGCGCGAGCGAGGCCAGGCCGATGGTGAACGTGTTGGGCAGGCTGCGCTTCATGATCTTGCCGAAGGCCTCCCGGTAGCTGTCCAGGCTGTAGCCGCTCTGGAATACGCCGCCCCTGCACTTGCGGAAGGACTGCCAGGCGACGAACACCTGCGGCAGCATCGCGATGCCGACGATGGCGTAGCAGTAGAAATGGATGAGCACGCTGGTCAGGCGCCGGGGCTTGTGCGTTTCGATGGAGTGCAGCGCGTTCATGGTGAAGGTGAAGCGCGAGGTCGCGAACTTTTGCACCAGGAAGATGGCCGCCGTGACCACGATGCCGATGACGGAGATCGCCGCGGCGAAGTTGTGGTTCATCGAGGTCTCGCCGACATAGCGGTTGTAGATGAGCACCGGGAAGGTCTGGTAGCCCTTGCCGATGAGCAGCGGCGTGGCGAAGTCCGCAAACGCGCGCATGAACACCAGCAGTCCGGCGGCGAGGATCGTGGGCATGCACAGCGGCAGAATGACCACGAAGAAGCGCTTGAAGCTGGAGCAGCCCAGGCCGGAGGCCGCCTCGATCAGCGAGTTGTCGATGTTGCGCAGCGCGCCGGTGATGTAGAGGAACACCAGCGGGAAGAGCTGGCAGGTGATGACGATGACGATGCCGGTGAAGCCGTAGATGTCCGGAAACCTGATGCCAAAGAGCGAGCTGAGCAGCTTGGTGAACATGCCGCCGCGGCCGAACATCTGGATCCAGCTGTACGCGCCGATGAAGGGCGGGGACATGCTGCACAGGATGGCCAGCGTGTGCAGAAGGGCCTTGCCCTTCATCTCAAACAGGTTGTAGAAGTAGGCGAACAGGATGCCCAGCACGAGCGAGACGGCGGTCACGGCCACGCTGACCTTGAAGCTGTTGAGCAGCGTGCCGTAGTAGTATTCCTTGGTGAAGAACTCCCTGAAATACTCCAGGCTGAACCCGCCGTCCGCGCCGACGACCGAATTGCGCAGCAGCTGGAACATCGGCAGGATGAGGAACAGAGCGTACAGGCCGAGGATCACAAACGAGATGATCTGCCAGACGTCCATGGGACGCTTCTGCTTCATGCTCAGCCCTCCTGACAGGTGTCCGCGTCGTTGATCACGCCGCGAACCAGGTTCCTGCTGCCGTCCTCGCAGAAGATGTTGAGCTTGTGCTGCTTCATGCGCAGCACCACGCTGCTGCCCTCGGGCAGGACGGAATCCAGCTCCGCCTCCTGGATGACCTGGACGTGCTCGCCCGTCTCCAGCGTGAGGAAGTAGTGCATATTCAGGCCCAGGAAGGTGCTGCTGTTGACCGTCGCGCGGACGCCCTCGCCGTCCGTGTCGAGGATGAACTCCTCCGGGCGGACGGAGACGACGACCTTCTGGTCATGCATCTCGCTCTCCAGCAGATGATTGAGCGTCATGCGGTAGCCGCCGGAGACGGTCAATTCCGCCTGGCCGTCCACGATGCGGATCTCGCCGGGAATCAGGTTGGTGCGGCCGATGAAGCTGGCGACGAACAGGTTCGCCGGGCGCTGATAAATCGCCTTCGGCGCGCCAATCTGCTGAATCTCGCCCAGGTTCATGACGGCGATGCGGTCGGACACCGCCATGGCCTCCTCCTGGTCGTGCGTGACATAGACGGTGGTGATGCCGACGCTGCGCTGAATCTCGCGGATGGTCTCGCGCATCTCCACGCGCAGCTTGGCGTCCAGATTGGACAGCGGCTCGTCCATCAGCAGCACGTCCGGCTGGATGACCAGCGCGCGGGCCAGCGCGACGCGCTGCTGCTGGCCGCCGGACAGGCGCTCGGGCATGCGGTCGGCATATTCGTCGATGTGCATGAGCTTCATGAACTTCTCGGCCTGCGCCTTCATCTGCGCCTTGGGCAGGCGGGTGGGCTGGTTTTTGAGGCCGAACATGACGTTGTCCGCGACGGACAGGTGCGGGAAGATGGCGTAGTTCTGGAACACCATGCCGATATGGCGCTTGCTGGGGTCGATGTCGTTGATGCGAGTATCGCTGAAGTAGAAGTCGCCGCCCTCGATGGAGTTGAAGCCGGCGATCATGCGCAGCAGGGTGGTCTTGCCGCAGCCGGACGGGCCGAGCAGCGTGAAGAACTCGCCCTCGCGGATATGGACGGAGAGATCCTTGATGATGACGCTGCTGCCGTAGCACTTGCGGGCATGATCGATGCGGATATTGACGCTCATGAATGCAGTCTCCTTTTGCGGGCCGTGCCCGCAGCTTCTTGTGTGCGCCCGGCTGGGCTGCCGGCCGGGCGATGCCTGATTTTTTCTCTGGGGAAGAAAATCATCCAGAGAGGCTGCCTCTCTGGATGATGCGTGTTCCGGCTCAGCGGATTACTTGGTCCACAGCTCGGTCCAGTGATCCACGATGGTCTGCTTGTTGGCGGAGGTGTACTCCTCGTCCTCGTGCTTGAGGTTCAGGGTGTCAAAGGACGGCATGTACTCGGTCGGCTGGAACAGGTCGGTGCGCACGCCGCGGCAGACGGTCTTCTCGGCCATGATGGTCTGGCACTCGTCGGAGATCAGCCAGTCCATGAACAGCTTGGCGTTGTCCATGTTCTTGGCGCCCTTGACGATGGCGGAGCCCACCGGGGTCCAGCAGACGCCCTCGGTCGGGTAGACGGTGTGCACGCCCTGCGCGCCGTTGCGGATGTAGCCGGCCACGCCGATCTCATAGGAGAGGCCCACGACGTACTCGCCGTTGCCCACGCCCTTGTACACGGCGGAGGAGCCGCTGGTCAGGCTGTGATCGAGCTGACCGATGAGGCTCTCCACATAGTTCCAAGCCGCGTCGCTGGTGTAGGGATTCTCGCCGTCGCCCATGGCCAGCAGGATGTTGGACAGGTGCGCGAAGGCGGAGGAGGAAGAGGTCGGATCGGCGTTGGCGATCCTGCCCTTGAGCGCCGGGTTGAGCAGGTCCGCGTAGGACGTGATCTTCAGGCCCAGCTCAGCCTCCAGCTCGTCATTGACGATCATGACGCAGCTGCCGCCCAGGATGTAGTAGGTGATCAGGCCGTCCGGGTTCTGGTACTCGGCCGGCAGCTTGTCGTTGCCGTTGGCCACATAGGTCTCAAACAGGTCCGGATAGTCGTGGGTCCAGGTGGTCTCCACGCCGCCGAACATCACGTCGGCCTGCGGGTTGGCCTTCTCACTGTCCAGACGGGTGTAGCACACGCCGGTGCCCATGGACTGAAGCTCGACGTCCACGCCGTACTTCTCAGCGAAGGTGTTGAGGATGTAGGTGATCTCCTCGTCCGGGTTCGGGGTGTAAACGACCAGGGATCCTTCGGCGAACGCCGCGACCGGCAGGATGACCGCCAGCGCCAGAACGAGCGCCAGAGAGAGCAGTTTACGCATCGTGACAACCTCCATAAAAATGCTTTTGTGTCCCATGCGCGTGTCTTCAGCGACATGCGCGTGAGCGTGATGAACAAAACAGGTTTATTATACCTGAATTTCCCACAAGTTCAATGATTTTATGGAATATTCTGTCCGGCTTTTCTTAAAATGTTCGGGTTTTTAGGAGATGAAAAAAACCGCGGCAGCGCGCCGCGGCGTATTGACTCCTTCCACCATCCTTCGGATGGCCCTCTCTCCCTCAAGAGGAAGGCTTTGTTCAGTGTTCAGGCCCCTCCTGAGGGAGTCAATCAGGCGTGATAGCTGTCGGGCAGCTCCACGTCAAAGGGCAGAAGATCGAGGATATCGCGCTGCACGTCCACGCCGGGGTAGACCTCCAGCAGCTTGAGGCCGCGAGCGGTCAGGATGAACACGCAGCGCTCAGTGATGTAGAGCACCTTCTGGCCGTTCTTGATCGCGTTCCTGGCGGAGAAGCTGATGGAGAGCACGGTCTGCACGAATTTGGGAATCGAGCCGTTGTGCTCGACGGTGATGCGCTCGCCCTCCCGGTAGACGCTCAGCCCCTTCGTGTTGAAGGTGAGGCAGAAGACGACCGTCGGGGTTTTGGCGGTGATGTTGGCGAAGCCGCCGATGCCCGCGTAGGCGCCGGGACCGCGGTGGGCGTTCACGTTGCCGTAGCGGTCCACCTCCAGCGCGCCCATGAAGCAGATGTCCAGGCCGCCGTGGTTGTACAGGTCGAACTGGTTGGCCATGTCGTAGACGGAAGCCGCGCCGATCATCGCGCCGAAGACCCTGCCGGAGGCGGGGAAGCCGCCGATGCCGCCGGATTCCACCGTCAGCGTGATGTGGTCGAGCATGCCGTTCTGCTTGGCGTACTGGGAGATCATCTCCGGAATGCCGATGCCGATGTTGACGATGTCCTCCTGGCGCAGCTCCTGCGCGGCGCGCCGGCCGATGATGTGGCTGGCGACACTGCGCTCACGGCTGGCGGAGGTTACGGCCTCGAGCTTCTCGGTCCAGCCGTGCCACGCCTCAAACGGGATCTCAAAGCTGCCGGTGAGCGCGGTGAAGGCCTCGTCGCGGGGCTCCGGCTCCTGCACGATGATCGCGTCGACGAGGCAGCCCGGGATGATGGCGTTGCGCGGACGGGAGGGCATGTCCACAATGCGGTCCACCTGGACGATGACGATGCCGTTGTTGGATTTGGCGGCCTGGCAGATGGAGAGCGCGTCCCCGGACATGTACATGTCGTCAAAGGAGATGTTGCCCTTGCGGTCGGCGGCGGTGCCCTTGATCATCGCGACGGTGATCTTGGGGAGCTTGTAGTAGAGGAACTCCTCATTGTCCACCGTCACCACCTTGACAAAGGAGGAGTCGGTAGAAATCTGGTTGATGCCCGGGCCCTCGCGGCGCGGATCCACAAAGATGTCCAAACCGACCTTGGAGAGCGCGCCGGGAATGCCGCCCGCCTGCGCGCGGATGGCGTGGGAGATGCAGCCCAGCGGCAGGTTGTACGCCTCGAAGCGGTTTTCCAGGATGATCTTCTTGGTGCTGGGCATCGAGCCGAAATGGCCGCAGATCAGGCGGTCCACGGCGCCGGCGCGGATGTAGCCCTCCGCGGCGCGGTTTTCATCCCATACGCCGAAACCCGCACTGGAGACGACCGTCAGGTGCTTGGGGGAATGGGTTTTTTCATATCTGCGGCCGAGCGCCTCGTGCAGCTCCACCGGGTTTTCAATGCCGACAAAGGAATTGACGCAGATGCAGTCTCCGTCGCGGATCAGGCTGATGGCCTCGTCCGCCGTCATGATTCGATACATGGTGATTCCGCCTTTGGATGGTAGTCCTTCGTTCAGAGAATAAACGCTGTTTTTCCATTATATCGGCTTTGCGCGGGGAAAGCAACCACCTTTTTTCGCGCGGCGGGCGCGGAAGATGGCAGTTGCGCGGGGCGGAAAAGCGCGCTATACTGTATCCAAACTGATCCATACCGAACAGACGGAAGGAGCCTGGTGATGAAGACGACACAGGAATTTGACAGGGTATCCCTCGGCGTGTTTCCCACGCCGGTTCAGAAGCTTCACAACATCAGCCGTCTCCTGGGCACGCAGGTCTGCGTCAAGCGCGACGACCTGACCGGCCTGGGCCTGGGCGGCAACAAGGTGCGCAAGCTGGAGTATCTGCTTGCGGACGCGAAGGCGCAGGGCGCCGAGGTGGTCTTCACCACCGGCGGCGCGCAGTCCAACCACGCCATGCTGACCGCCGCCGCGGCGAGGAAGCTGGGCATGACGCCCATCCTGATCCTCAAAAAGCGCGGCGTGACGGCCAGACAGGGCAACCAGCTGCTGGAGCACCTGATGGGCGTGGACGTGCGCTTCATGGACACGGATGACTACGCGGACATCTACGCCGAGATGGATCGCGTGGGCAGGGCGCTGGGCAAGCCGTACTACAAGATTCCCTGCGGCGGCTCCAACGCGCTGGGCACGCTGGGCTATGTGGACTGCGTGCGGGAGATCCGCGATCAGGGGCTGCACTTTGCCCACATCGTCTGCGCGGAGGGCAGCGGCGGCACGATGGCCGGCCTTGCGCTGGGCGCGAAGCTCTATCTGCCCGGCACGCGCGTGACCGGCATGATGGTGGACAGCGACCCCTTCGAGGAGATCACGGTCCGCCTGATGCGCGAGGCGTCAGCGCTGCTGGACGTGGATGTGCAGGTGAGCGCGGAGGACTTTGACCTGCGCGACCTGTGCGGCCCCGGCTATGCGATCCCCTCGCAGGAGGGCAACGCCGCCGTGGCGATGATGGCGGAAAACGAGGGCATCTTCCTGGATCCGGTGTACACCGGCAAGGCGTTCGCCGGGCTGATCGCCATGGCGAAGGAGGGCGCATTCCGGCCGACGGACCGCGTGCTGTTCCTGCACTCCGGCGGCGCGGGCGGCCTGTTCGCGGTGGGCGTGTAATCTGGAAATCATGGCTGCTTTCAGGCCGCACGGGCTGACGGTGAGCGTCGCCCGGCGGCCTTTTTGTATCATGGAAGATGGCGCAAAGCATCGTGCAGCGGGTACCGAATCGCCTGATTCTGATCAGGCTGTTCGGCGGCGGGGGCGGCTGCTGCCCCGAAAAAACGGTTTACAGCGCGGCCACCGTTCTGTATAATCAGGGTGATCACGGGAGGGATGGATATGCCGAGAAAGACCGGGCGCAACACGAAGGGCCGCATTGTCGCCGCCGCATGGAAGCTGTTTTACGAGCAGGGCTATGACAACACGACCGTGGAGGACATTGTCTTCGCTTCCGAGACCTCGAAGGGCTCGTTTTACCATTATTTCAGCGGCAAGGACGATCTGCTGGGCTCCCTGTCCATGATTTTCGATGAGAAATACGAGGAGCTGCGCGCGACGCTCCCCGAGGCCATGCCCGCGGCGCAGAAGCTCGTCACCCTGTCCCACGAGCTGTTTGCCATGATTGACAACAGCGTGTCCATTGAGCTGCTGGCCAGGCTGCTCTCCGCGCAGCTGGTCACGCACGGCGAAAAGCACCTGCTGGACAGGAGCAGAACCTATTTCAAGCTGCTCAATCAGGTGATCCGCTGCGGACAGGAGCGCGGGGAGCTGCGCGACGACATGACTGTCAACGAGATCGTCAAGGCCTACGCCATGTTCGAGCGCGCGCTGATGTATGACTGGTGCCTGTCCGGCGGAGAATATGCGCTTTCCAAATATGCGGATCAGATGATTCCCATCTTCCTGGCGGGTTTTAAAAAATAATTCATGCTGATGAACAAATCTGTATTCCATCAATCGTCTATATAAATATTCAATCAGTAAAGGATAAAAATGTAAATCTACAGAAAATCGTACAGTTATTATTCTGTACATCGTTCTGTATTTACGTATCCTTTTTTTCCTGATATACTCCGGCCATTAAGGCTTGGAGGGACAAATGATGAACACATCCCAGATCATTATCGCGCTGACCATGGCGCTGTATCTTGTCATGACGATTGGCATCGGCGTGGCGTTTTCCCGCCGCGGCGCGTCGAGCACCAGTGAGTTTTACCTCGGCGGCCGCAAGCTCGGCCCGCTGGTCACCGCCATGAGCGCGGAGGCCTCCGACATGAGCTCCTATCTGCTGATGGGCCTGCCGGGCCTGGCGTACCTCGCCGGCCTGGCGGAGGTCAGCTGGACCATCATCGGCCTGGCGGTTGGCACCTATCTCAACTTTCTGCTGGTGTCCAAGCGCCTGCGCATCTACTCCGAGCGCCTGGGCTCCATCACCGTGCCGGATTACTTCTCCCGCCGCTATGGGGACACGCGCCATCTGCTCTCCCTGATTGCCGCGCTGGTCATCATCGTGTTCTTTGTGCCCTACACCGCCTCCGGCTTCAAGGCGGTCGGCATGCTGTTTGGCAGCCTGTTCGGCTGGGACTACCATGTGTCCATGCTCATCGGCGCGGCGGTCATCATCGGCTATACGGTGCTGGGCGGCTTCCTGGCCGTGTCCACCACCGACCTCATCCAGTCCGTCTTCATGACGGTCGCGCTGGTCATCATCGTGCTCTTCGGCGTGAACCTGGCCGGCGGCATGGACAGCGTGCTCGCCAGCGCGCGGGCGCTGCCGGGCTATCTGGACGTGATGAAGGGCTATAATTGGGCGGACGGCACGGCCGGCAGCTTCGGCGCGCTGAGCATCGTGTCCACGCTGGCGTGGGGCCTGGGCTACTTCGGCATGCCGCATATCCTGCTGCGCTTCATGGCCATCCGCGACAAGGACGAGATCAAGACCTCCCGCCGCATCGCGACCGTGTGGGTGGTCGTGTCCATGTGCGTGGCCGTGCTCATCGGCGTGATTGGCTACAGCATCTCCGCCGCGGGCATCATCCCGATGCTGGGCACCAGCGTGGAGAGCGAAACCGTCATCGTCAGGCTGGCAGACGTGATGAGCAGCCACGGCGCGCTGTTCGCCGTCGTGGCGGGCGTGATCCTCGCGGGCATTCTCGCCGCCACCATGTCCACGGCGGATTCCCAACTGCTGGCGGCGGCGTCCAGCGTATCGCAGGACATCGCGGTGGAATTCCTGGGCATCCGGCTCAGCGAAAAGAAGTCGCTGCTGGTGGCCAGGCTCACCGTGATCGGCATCGCGCTGGTCGGCCTGGTGCTCGCGTGGAATCCAGACAGCTCCGTGTTCCGCGTGGTCTCCTTCGCGTGGGCGGGCTTCGGCGCGGCGTTCGGCCCGGTCATGCTCCTCTCCCTGTTCTGGAAGCGCTCCAACCGCGCTGGCGCCATCGCCGGCATGATCACCGGCGGCGCCATGGTCTTCCTCTGGAAATACGGCCTCGCGCCCCTGGGCGGCGTGTTCGCGATCTATGAGCTGCTGCCCGCCTTCATCGCGGCGCTCCTGGTGAACGTCGCCGTCTCTCTGGCCACGCCCGCGCCCGACGCGGAGATCGTGCGTCAGTATGAGGAGGTCAGCGCGGCCAGCCGCGGATAAAAATGCATTGCGCAGGCTTGTTCAGCATGGTTCGGGCCTGCGCTTTTTATTTGAAAATGAAAAGAAATGTGATATAATGCCGGTATCGATCATCGCGCCCTGAGGCATGATGAGGAGGAAGGGAGTTTTTTGATGAATACCCCTGTTCAGGCAGCAAACACACAGGCATTCCGCGCGGATCTGCCGGAATTCAAGGAAAAGAGCGCCGCGTTCTTCGCCGGGGAGATGAGCAAGGCGGCGTACAAGGGCTTCTCCGGATACTACGGCAGCTATGCGCAGCGCGACGGCAAGGCGAGCATGCTGCGCCTGCGCATGACGGCGGGCTGCGTGACCCCGGAAAAGCTCGCGTTTACGGTGGACATGATCCGCAGGCACCACATTGAGCGCGTGCACTTCACCACCTGCCAGACCATCCAGCTGCACGACCTGACGCAGGAGGCAGTGTGCGACATCATGGAGCGCGCGCTGGACGCCGGAATCATCACGATGGGCGGCGGCGGCGATTTCCCGCGCAATGTGATGTGCTCTCCGCTCTCCGGCGTGGAGGAGGGGGAGTACTTCGACGTGACGCCGTGGGCGCAGGCCGCCGGAGACTATCTGCTCACGTTCATCAAGGCGGAGAAGATGCCCCGCAAGCTCAAGGTCGGCTTCTCCAACGCCCCGGCGAACCTCACCCACGCGACCTACCGCGATCTGGGCTTTGCCGCGCGGCCGGACGGGCTGTTTGACGTGTACAGCGCGGGCGGACTGGGCAACAACCCGCGCTTTGGCGTGAAGGTGGCCGAGGCCGTGAACCCGCAGCACATCCTGTACTACATCAAGGCGATGTGGCTGACCTTCCGCGCCTATGGTAACTACGAGAACCGCGGCAAGGCGCGCACCCGCTATATGCAGGAGACGCTGGGCGGGCCGGAGGCCTACAAGGCGGCGTATCTTGAGAAGCTCGCCGAGGTGCGTGCCTCCGGCGAGGATCTGACGCTGCCGCAGCTGAGCTCAAAGATGACCAAGACCGGCGACGGCACGACGGCCTCCGGCGAGCGGGTCATTCCGCAGAAGCAGCCGGGCCTGTATGCCGTTCATGTGCATCCCATCGGCGGGCAGCCCTCGGCCGGGGAATTCTGTGCGCTGGCGGATGCGCTGGCCGCCATGCCGGGCGCTTTGATGCGCCTGGCTCCGGACGAGAGTGCGTATATCGTCAACCTCACCGGCAGCGAGGCCCGGCGCGTGCTGGAGCTGACCGCCTGGAGCGCCGCCACGCCGTTTGAATGCTCTGTCGCGTGCATCGGCGCGAGCATCTGCCAGGTGGGCGTGCGCGACTCGCAGGCGCTGCTGCACGCGTGCGTGGATGCTGTGCGCGCGGCGAAGCTGCCGGCAAACGCGCTGCCCCAGATTCACATCTCGGGCTGTCCGTCCTCCTGCGGCACGCATCAGACGGGCGAGCTGGGCTTCCGCGGCGGCGTGAAGATGGTCGGCGGCAAGCCGCAGCCGGGCTTCGTGTTCTTCGTGGGCGGCAACGAGCGGCAGGGCGAGGAGACGATGGGCCGCGAGCTGGGCGCGATGCTGGAGGGCGACATCCCGGCCTTCCTGGTGAAGCTCGGCCAGGCTGTCGCGGACAGCGGCATGGACTACGGCGCGTGGAGAAAAGCCAATCCCGGCGCGCTGGAGGAAATCGCCAGGGCGTATACCGACTGACCGGCAGCGCTCGTTTCCATGAAATGACAGGGGCTGTCAGGCTAAGCATCCGGATATTCCAAGAAAAACCAGGAATTTGCGACCGAAGGCTTCAAAGGGCGATCAGAAAGCCCTTTGGCTGGGCATAGGGGCAGAGCATCAGGCTCACAAGGCCGATTCTTCTTGGTATAATGGCTTTATGGAGTATTCAGGATCAGCCTGACAGCCCCGTTTTCATGCCGCTTATCGAAATGATCTGCGCAGCAATCATCACGGCTGGGTTTGCAGAAGCTTCCTCAGATCAACCATCACTGCGATGACGGCGAAGAACGAGACCACATCCGCAGCCGGCGCGGAGAAGAGCGGCCCATAGATGCCGCAGGCGCGCATGAAGAGGATTTTTCTTGACGCTGCATTTTTTCCCTATTATAATAGAACTATCATATTGCCCGCGTCCGGGCGCTGACGCACATGGAGGACATGCCGACGAAGGGGGAATATAGCGCTGTGAATATCTGGGAAAAAGCGAGCCTGACCTTTCCTTCTCCGATCTCCGGAGAGGTTGAAAAGCTGATCCTTGCCAACAGCAGCAGACTGCATGTCCCTGCCAAGAAGGTGTTTCATGTGCCGGGCGATGCGCTCAACGGCGTGTACTATATCGTGGACGGCCGCACGCGCCACTACATGGTGGCGATGGACGGCACCGAGAAGACGCTCTATACCCTGACGGCCGGGTGGTTCTTCGGCGAGACGCCGTGCTCGCTCCATGAGCCGACGGGGCTGTACTCCATGGCAGAGCAGGATACGACGATTGCCGTGATCCCGCCGGAGGTGTACAACCGCCTGATGGACGAGAGCAAGGCGTTCCGCGATGCGATTCTGACCAGCTATTCGCGCAAGATGCAGATCCTGCGCCACGAGGTCGAGAACCTCACCTTCAATTCCTGCAAGGACAGGCTCAAGCGCCTGCTCTGCTCCGTGGCCGACACCTCCACGCTGGTTGACGGCAAGTGGTACAACCTCAAGGTGCACTACACGCAGTATGAAATCAGCACCATCGTCGGCGGCGCGCGCGTGACGGTGACCAAGCTGCTCAACGAGCTGTGCGCGGAGGGCTTTCTGCGCATCCTCAACCGCCGCATTCAGGTCAGCCAGGCGAGCTATCTCCAGGTCGCGCGCTGGCTGGAGGAGCACCGCTACTGAGTCGGCCGTGCGCCGCGCAGGTTTTGCGTTCAGAAAAATAAATCTTTTTTCGCTGATGTGTGCGCTGCCGTGCGGCGGATGCGAAAAGCTGCGATCCATGACGAACCGAATACAGCACTCGCCCCTCCAAGGGGCGATTTTTTGTGCAGTTTTTTAATCGTCTGATGAATTTTGCCTGAAAAGGCGCGCTGGTTTTGTAATATTGCTTACATTTGATATCGGCTTACATTGTTCTGATTGATCTTTTTTCGACGCTATTTTTCAGATATATTGTACATGAAAAGAGAAGAAACGACAAAAAACGCCGCGCGAATCATCAGGCTCCTGCCGGAGCGGCGGCGATGGATGAGGCAGGAGCACATCACCTGAAAGGACGTGAGCAACATGGAAAAGCGGGTGTATGACGAGTATCTGGAGATTCTCCGGGAGGAACTCGTTCCGGCGCTTGGCTGCACGGAGCCCATCGCCATCGCATACGGAGCGTCGAAGGCCCGTGAGGTGCTCGGCTGCCTGCCCGAGTCGATCGTGGTGCGCTGCAGCGGCAACATCATCAAGAACGTGAAGGCCGTCATCGTGCCGACCACCGGCGACATGAAGGGCATCGAGACCAGCGCCATTCTGGGCGCCGTGGGCGGCCAGGCGGACAAGAAGCTGGAGGTGCTGGGCGCCATCACCGACGAGCATCTGCAGCTGACGCGCGAGCTGCTCAAGAAGAAGATCTGCACCGTCGAGCTGATCGAGGGCGTGTCAAACCTGCAGATCATCGTGGAGGAGCATGCCGGCGCGGACGTCGCTCTGGTGGAGATCGCCTTCTCCCACACGAACATCGTGCGCATCGAGCGCAACGGCGAGGTGCTCTTTGAAAAGGAGCGCGCCGCCTCCAAGGCCAGTGTGACCGACCGCTCCCTGCTCAACCTGCGCGATATCTACGACTTCGCCTGCACGGTTGATCTTCAGCAGGTGCGCGAGCTGCTCACCCGGCAGATCGACTACAACATGGCCATCGCCCGCGAGGGCCTCACCAAGAACTACGGCGCGAACGTCGGCTCCACCATTCTGCACCATTACGGCGACGACGTGCGCAGCCGCGCCAGGGCCTTTGCGGCCGCAGGCAGCGACGCGCGCATGAACGGCTGCGTGCTGCCCGTGATGATCAACTCCGGCAGCGGCAACCAGGGCATGACCGTCAGCCTGCCCATCGTGGTCTACGCCGAGGCGCTCATGAAGGACGAGGAGCAGGAGCTGCGCGCGCTGACGCTGTCCAATCTCATCGCCATCCTGCAGAAGAACGAGCTGGGCAAGCTCTCCGCCTACTGCGGCGCGGTGTCCGCTGCGGCGGGCGCGGGCGCGGGCATCGCCTATCTGCACGGCGCGAGCTTCGAGGTGATCGAGCAGACCGTGGTCAACACGCTGGCCAACGTCTCGGGCATCGTGTGCGACGGCGCGAAGGCCAGCTGCGCGGCGAAGATCGCCACCAGCGTGGACGCGGCGATCATGGCCTATTACATGGCGACGGAGAGCCGCGGCTTCCAGTCCGGCGAGGGGCTGGTCAAGAAGAATGCCGAGGAGACCATCCGCAGCTACGGACGCATGGGCCGCGAGGGCATGCGCTCCACCGACGTCGAAATCCTGAAGATCATGCTCGAGCCGTGAGGGCAAAGCGATTCAAGGAGGCAATCCCATGAGCGACATGGACCGCCGCGTTCACGCGCATCCGATTCTGGATGACCTGCGTGAGCCGGACACCTACATCTGGTATCATGACACAAAAATCCCCGCGGTGACGGGGGAACCCGTGGCCGCCGCGCTGATGGCCAGCGGTATCCGCGTGATGCGCCATACCGTCAAGACCGGCCAGCCCCGCGGCATCTTCTGCGGCATCGGCCGCTGCAACGACTGCAAGATGGTCGTGGACGGCGTGCCGAATGTGCGGACCTGCGTGACCCCCGTCCGCGAGGGCATGCGCGTGGAAACCCAGCAGGGGCTGGGCGCATGGAGGGATGAAGCGTGAAGACGACAGACCTTCTGATTGTCGGCGCCGGCCCCGCAGGCCTGAGCGCTGCGCTGGCCGCCGCGCAGGCGGGCGTCAGGGCGCTCGTCATCGACGAGAACCAGCGCCCCGGCGGGCAGCTGTTCAAGCAGATTCACAAATTCTTCGGCTCCGGCGTGCACAAGGCCGGCACGCGGGGCTTCCGCATCGGGGAGCAGCTGCTCAAGGAGACGCTCGAGCAGAACGTCGAGGTGCAGCTGGGCTACCCGGTCTACGGCCTTTTCCCGGACGGACGCGCCGTCTGCGGCAGCCCGGAGGGCGCACAGGAGATCCGCGCCAAAAAGATCATCCTGGCCACGGGCGCCAATGAGAACAACCTCTGCTTCGAGGGCAGCACGCTGCCGGGCGTGATGACGGCCGGCGCGGCGCAGACCATGATCAACCTGCACCATGTGCTTCCCGGACAGCGCGTCGTGATGATCGGCTCGGGCAACGTGGGTCTGATCGTCGCCTATCAGCTGCTGCAGGCGGGCGCGCAGGTCGCCGCCGTGGTGGAGGCTGCGCCGGCCATCGGCGGCTATGGCGTGCACGCAGGCAAGCTCCGCCGCGCAGGCGTCCCGTTCTACGTCAGCCACACGGTGCACCGCGCCATCGGCACGGACAGCGTGGAGGGCGTGGAGCTAGTGAAGCTGGACAACTTCCGCAAGGTCGACGGCACGCAGCTGGAGATCCCGTGCGACACCGTGTGCATGGCCGTGGGCCTCACGCCCATGGTGGAGCTGGCGCGGCTGGCCGGCTGCGAGATGACCGAGATTCCCGCGCTGGGCGGCGTCGTGCCGATGCATGACGAGAACATGCGCACCACGAATCCCGATGTCTACATCGCGGGCGACATCTCCGGCGTCGAGGAGGCCAGCACAGCCATGGAGGAGGGACGGCTGGCCGGTACCGCTGCGGCGGAGGCGCTGGGCGCGCTGGACGCCGAAACGGCGGCGAGGCTCAAGGACGAGATCCGCCGCCGCATGGCGCTGCTGCGCTCCGGCGAGTTCGGCGCGAAGCGGCAGGCAGCCAAGGAGACGATCGTCAGGCGCTGCGAGGCCTTTGAGGCCGGACGGCAGGAGGAAGGTGAGCGCGCATGAGCATGGAACCGAGCTGCCCTGTGAAGGGGCCGGGCATCCCCAGCGCAGAACGCCGGGCAAAGGGGCCTGTGGCCTGCATCGAATGCTTCCAGCACATCCCATGCAACCCGTGCGAGGCCTCCTGTCCGCGCCACGCCATTACCATCGGCGGCGAGATTACGGGGCTGCCGCATCTGGACGAGACGCTGTGCAACGGCTGCGGCCTGTGCATGACCCGCTGCCCGGGGCTGGCGATCTTCACCGTGGATGAGAGCGGCGAAAACGCGCGCGTCAGCTTCCCCTACGAGTATGTGCCGCTGCCCCAGGCGGGCGACGCCGTCACCTGCACCGATCGCGACGGCCATCCGCTGACGCAGGGCACCGTCGTGCGCGTGCGCCAGAGCCCCGCGTTTGACCACACGGCTGTGGTCACGGTGGAGATCCCAAAGGCGCTGAGCATGCAGGTGCGCTTCATCGACCGAAGCAGCATCCCGGGGAGGTGAGCGACGTGATCCGTGAAGACGAGGACAAGATCTACGTGTGCCGCTGCGAGGAGGTCACGGTGGGCGATGTCCGCCGGGCCATCGAGGCGGGCGCCGATTCCATCCGGGACATCAAGCTGCGCACGCATGCGGGCATGGGCGTCTGCCAGGGCATGACCTGCCGCAAGAACATCGAGCGCATGCTCCGCGAAAAGAAGATCGACCCGGATGCGTGCCACACCTCCCAGCGCTTCCCGGTACGCATGGTGCAGCTGGGGGAGCTGGCGCGTCTGGTCAAGGAGGAGCAGCATGAATAAGGACGTCATTGTGATCGGCGGCGGCATCATCGGCTGCGCGATCGCCTACAGCCTGCAAAAGCGCGGCAAATCCGTCGTGCTGCTGGAGAAGCACAATCTCGTCGCCGGAGCGAGCGGCGCGTGCGACCAGGGCATCCTGCTGCAGAGCAAGGCGCCCAACGAGCACCTGCTGCTGGGCATCCGCGCGATGGAGATGTACAAGGAGCTGGGCCGCGAGCTGGGCCGCGACCTGGAATTCACGCAGAAGGGCTACATGCTGCTCATGGAGAGCGAGCTGGAGTGCCGCGTGATGGACGGGATCATCGAGAAGCAGCGCGCGCTCGGCCTGCCGGTGGAGCGCATCAGCGCCGACGAGGCGCTGCGCCGCCAGCCGGGCATCAACCGCGAAGAGATCGTCGGCGCGACCTGGTGCCCGTGGGACAGCGAGGTCAATCCCTACATGACGGCCCTGGCCTATGCCGACCGCGCCGCAGAGCTGGGCTGCGACATCCGCACCCGCACGCCCGTGACCGGTCTGGTGATGGAGGGCGGCGCCGTGAAGGGCGTGGTTACGCCGCAGGAGACGATGTACGCGGAGACGGTGATCGACGCATGCGGTGTCTGGGCGCCGGAGATCGGCCGGATGGCCGGCCTTGAGATTCCCATCCGGCCCCGGCGCGGGCAGGTGTATATCACGGAGGCCGTGCCGCTGTTCATGCGCTGCAACCTGCTCAACGCGCGCTACATCGTGGCCAAGCATCATCCCGAGCTGCTGGCGGGGGATCACTCCCTCAAGGCGCAGCTGGGCGTCGGCTTCTGCATGACGCAGAGCGGCAAGGGCAACGTGATGTTCGGCGCGACGCGCGAGTTCGCCGGCATGGACAACCGCTGCACGCTGGACGGCCTGCGCGAGGTGCTCGCGGAGGCGACCCGCCTGATGCCCGCCGTGAAAGAGCTGAACGTGATCCGCACGATGAGCGGCCTGCGGCCGTATTCGCCGGATTCCAAGCCGCTGATCGGCTTTGTGGACGGCGTGCCCGGCTTCTTCATGGCGGCCGGCCACGAGGGCGACGGCGTCAGCCTGGCCCCGACCACGGGCAAGATGGTGGCCGACCTCATCATCGACGGGACGACGGACGTGCCCGCCGCCGCCAGCTTCAACCCGAACCGCTTTGACCTGCGCCCCAAGGCGCCATGACGCTGCGTAAGGAAGAAATTCCTTTCGGATACTATTTCCCATCGACGACGTAAAGAAAGAGAGGAACTGTACGATGATGAACCTTCAGGGCTCCTGGGTAGCCATGCCGACCCCCTTCACCAAGGACGACAAGATCGACTTTGCCGGCTTTGAGACGCTGATCAACCGGCAGATCAAGTACGGCACCAGCCAGCTGTTTGTGCTTGGCTCCGCCGCCGAGACCACGCTGCTGACGATGGACGAAAAGCACGAGATCATCAAGGAAGTCATCAAGATGACCAAGGGCAGGATTCCCTGCTTCTTCAACGCCTCCGCGATGACCACCGACCAGAGCGTCGAGCTGGCCCGCTACTGCGAGAACCAGGGCGCTGACGGCGTCATCTTCACCGTGCCGCCGTATGTGCTGATCAACCAGCATGCCGTGCACACCCATCTGGATACCTGCATGAGCGCCGTCTCCATCCCCTGCGGCATCTACAACAACCCGAGCCGCCTGGGCGTGCTCGTGCGTCCGGAGACCATCAAGAAGCTGTCGGACGATCATCCGAACTTTGTGGTGGACAAGGAGGCCCAGGGCAGCGTCGAGCAGCTGGTGCAGGTGCAGCGCATGTGCGAGGGCAAGGTCAAGATCATGTGCTGCGACTTCCCGCACTATTCCATCGTCCTGCCGACGCTGGCCGTGGGCGGCACCGGCACCGCGAACATCGGCGGCAACATCATCCCGGAGGAGGCCGCCAAGTACTCCCGCCCGTGGACGAGCATGCAGATCATGGAGGAGTGCCGCGAGGAGTACTTCAAGTGGTTCCCGCTGCTCCAGGAGCTCTACACCTTCTCCAACCCGGTCGTCATCAAGGCTGCGCTGCGCATCCTGGGCCTGCCGGGCGGCCACCTGCGCAAGCCGTATGAGGAGTACTCCGGCCAGAAGCTCGCCGACCTGGAGAAGATGATGGGCGAGATGGGCGTCATCGACAAGTACGGCGTCAAGTAATCCGGAGGACGATATGGCTGAAAAACTGATCGTCATCGGCGGCACGGCCGCAGGCCTGAGCGCCGCCAGCAAGGCCAAGCGCGTCAATCCCGAGCTGGAAATCACCGTGTTCGAGCGCTCCGGCTACATCAGCTACGGCGCATGCGGTCTGCCCTACTTCGTGGGCGGCATGATCGAGCAGCCGGATGACTTAGTCAGCCTCACGGTGGAGCAGATGCGCGGCAAGCGCGGCATTCCCACCTACATCCACCACGAGGTGACGGCCATCGATCGCCTGAACAGGACCGTGACCGTTGTCAATCTTGACAGCGGCGAGACGAGCATGTATCCTTACGACAAGCTGGTGATCGCCACCGGCGCCTCGCCGATCCGGCCGAAGATTCCAGGCGCCGATGCAGAGGGCATCTATTGCCTGCGCACGGTGGAGGACGGCATCTGCCTCAAGGCGGCCGTTCAGCAGGACGGACAAAAGCAGCGCGCGGCCATCATCGGCGGCGGCTTCATCGGCCTGGAGGTCGCCGAGGAGATGGCGCTCTCCGGCCTGGAGGTGCACGTCTTTGAGATGATGCCCCGGCTGCTGCCCTTCCTGAACGAGCAGTTCTCCCGGATGGTGCACGATGAGCTCACCCGGCACGGCGTGCACGTCCACACGGGCGCTGCCGTGCAGGCCATCGCCGAGCAGGACGGCCGCGCCTGCGGGATCGTCACCGCGGACGGCGGGAACGTGCCGGTGGACTTCGTGCTCATGAGCATCGGCGTGACGCCCAACAGCGCGCTGGCCGCCATGGCCGGGTTGGAGCTGGGCTTCAAGAACGCCATCGTCGTCGACGACGAGATGCGCACGAGCGATCCGAGCATCTGGGCCTGCGGCGACTGCGTGCAGATGAAGAACCGCATCACCGGCGCGCCGTGCTATGTGCCGCTGGGCACGACGGCGAACAAGCAGGGCCGCATCGCGGGCGACAATATCGCCGGCGCGCACGAGACATTCAAGGGCGTGCTCGGCTCCATGGTCACCAAGGTGTTCGACCTGTACATCGCCGCGACGGGCCTGTCCGAGCAGCAGGCGAAGGATGCCGGCTACGATGCCGCCGTCTCGCTGGTCACCAAGGGCGACCGCGCGTCCTACTATCCGGGCAGCCGTGACAACAACATCTGTCTCGTGCTGGACAGGAAGACGGGCAGGCTCCTGGGCGCGCAGGCACTGGGCAGCGAGTCCGTTGCCGGCCGCATGAACGTGTTTGCCACAGCCATCACCTGCGGCATGACGGTGCAGGAAATCAACGAGCTCGACCTCGTCTACTCGCCCTCTGTTGCGCCGGTGTATGACCCGATTCTGATCGCGGCCAGCCAGGCGATGAAGAAGGTTGCGCGCTGAGGGAAAATGCATGAAGATCTATGAGGTGACGGTGCAGTCCGGCGAGAGCATCAAAAAGGTGCTCACCGACTACATCGTGGACATGGGCTGGGACAGCGTGTACGTGACCGGGGCGATCGGCTCCGTGTGCGACTGCACGTTCGTCACCCCCGTACAGGATACGCTCCCGCTGGTGACGGCTCCGACGCCCGTGCATGGCGCGGCGGAGCTGGTCAGCCTGGTGGGCGAGGTGATGAAGCGCGAGCGCATGGATCCTGCGCTTGCGGCTGTCTACAAGGACAAGGAGAGCCCGCTCTTCGTTCATCTGCACGCCAGCGCGGCAACAGCCGGCGGACACATGATCGGCGGCGGTCTCTCGGACGGCAAGGCCTTCCGCGCAGTGCGGATCTTTATGACGCCTCTTGACTGAGGCACACAGACACCAACTGAGACAAATGAATTCCCAACAGCCCCAAAAGGCAAATAATAGAAGGAGGAACCCATTATGAAAAAGCTTTCTGCGCTCATCCTGGCAGCCGTTCTGCTGGTAACCCTTTCTTCTGCGGCGATGGCTGCACAGACCCGTCTGAGCATCGGCGGCGGCTCCAGCGGCGGCAACTTCTACGTTGTCGGCGGCGGCGTGGCGACCGTCATCAACAACCTGCTGGGCGACAAGTACATCGCGACCGGCGAGGAGACCGGCGGCAGCTCCGCCAACCTGGTCATGCTTGGCGACGAGGAGATCGATTTCGGCGTCACCATGACCTCCCCGATCAAGGAAGCCATCGCCAGCGGCAATGACTGCATCCGCGGCGCGATCCCGCTCTATCCGTCCTACCTGACGATCTACACCCCGGCCAACAGCGGCATCAAGACCCTGCAGGACCTGAATGGCCGGATCGTCGGCGTGGGCTCCAAGGGCGCCGCGATGGACAAGGTGTGGCGTGAGATCTTTGCCAACCATGGCATCGCCCCGAAGGAGATCTTCAACGACGGTCACGGCGCGACCGCGACCGCGATGAAGAACGGCGATGTGGATGCCGCGATCCTGTACTCTCTGCCGCCGTTCGCCGCGATCGCCGAGCTGGAGGCGAGCATGGAGCTCAACTTCGTCGGCCTCACCGCGGAGGAGCAGGCTGCGCTGTGCGCCGAGTATGACTTCTATACGCCGTCGACCATGCCTGCCGGCTCCTACAAGGGCGTGACCGAGGACCTGCCGGTCGTCTCCGAGTGGAACATGCTCGTGACCAGCAGCAACGTGGACGAGGAGATCGTCTATGACATCGTGAAGACCCTGATGGAGAACAACGCCGCGCTGGTGGAGATCTACAAGGGCCTGACCTACGCGACCCCGGAGAACATGGTCAACTTCAACTGCCCGCTGCATGCCGGCGCGGTGCGCTACCTCACGGAGATCGGCATCGAGGTGCCTGCCGAGCTGATTCCGGCCGAGTACACCAAGTAATGCGCCAATCAGGCAAACCGGCCGTGAGGCCGGGGCGCCTGCCCCTCTGCCCGGGGGAACGCTCTGCGGAGCGTTCCCCCAGCGGCGGCCCTGAACCATCCTTCTGCGTTTCGGCGCGGCGCCTCCGTAGCCAAGCCGGCGTCCCGCCGACAGCATTTCCGACGTCCCCTGAAAGTCCCCGGATCACGACGCGTGAGGCCCGAGGCGTTTTCACAGCAACCAACGAGAGGAACACATTATGAGCAAAAAGCTGACTTACGCCAGGTTTGTCGAAGGCATCGCGCTGGCGATCTCTCTGCTCGCAGTGTTTATCCATGTGGGCAAGTACACAATCCTGACCATCCCGAACATTCTCTTTTACGCCTGGCATGTCATGATCGGCATGACGCTCATCTTCCTGTATTACCCGCTGGGCAGGAAGATGAAGAACAAGACAAGGACACAGACCATCGTCTTGCGCATCATCGACTGGCTCTGCATCGCGCTGACGGTCGGCGTCAGCCTGTATGTCATTCTGAACTTCGACGTCTACAACGACTGCATGCAGAACAACCGATTGACCGACGAGCTGTTCTACCTGGGCATCATCATTACGCTGCTGGTGCTGGAGTCCGGCCGCCGCGTGCTGGGCAACGTGCTGCCGATCATCGCGATTCTGGCGATGCTCTACGGCTATTTCGGCAACATGATCCCCGGCCTGTTCGGCCACAAGGGCTACAAGATCAGCCGCATCGTGCTGTCGGTCTTCTCTGACCGCGGCGTGTACGGCACGCCGATTGGCACCAGCGCCTCCAACGTCTATCTCTTCCTGCTGTTTGCCGCCTACCTCAACGTATCCGGCGCGGACAGGATCTTCCAGGATATCGCCATCGCGCTGGCCGGACGCAAGCGCGGCGGCCCCGCCAAGATGGCGGTCATCGCCAGCGCCTTCTTCGGCACGATCTCCGGCAGCTGCGTGGCGAACGTTGTGAGCACCGGCGCGTTCACCATCCCGCTGATGAAGAAGAGCGGCTATCAGAGCAAATTCGCCGGCGCGGTGGAGGCGGTGGCCTCCACGGGCGGCCAGATCATGCCGCCGATCATGGGCGCGGCGGCCTTCGTCATGGCCGATATGACGGGCATTCCGTATGCGACCATCTGCCTGGCGGCGCTGCTTCCGGCGGTGATGTACTACATGTGCCTGCTCAAGATGGTCGATCTGGAGTCGGTGAAGTACGACCTGAAGGGCCTGCCGGAGGATCAGATTCCCGATCTCAAGCAGGCGCTGATGCGCGGCATGAAGCTCTTTGTGCCGGTCATCGTGCTGCTGGTGATGCTCATCGGCCTGAACCAGACGCCGATGAAGTCCGCCATCTGGGCGACGGCTGCCGTGATTATCATGGGTCTGCTCGACAGCAAGGATCGTCTCACGCTGCGCAAGCTGGTGGACGGCGCTGTGGCCGCGGGCCGCTCGCTGTGCTCCGTCGTCGGCGCGTGCGCGACGGCCGGAATCGTCGTGGCAATGTTCTCCATGACGGGCCTGGGCCTCAAGTTCTCCAACTTCATCGTGCAGCTCGGCGGCAGCTCGCTGATCCCCAGCCTGGTGCTGTCCATGCTGGTGTGCGCGGTCATGGGCATGGGCCTGCCGACCACCGCAGCCTATATCGTCTGCGCGACGGCGGTTGCTCCGGCGCTGACCGGCCTGGGTCTGCCGCTGCTCCCGGCGCATCTGTTCCTGCTGTACTTCGCGTCGATCTCTGCCATCACGCCGCCCGTCGCCGTGGCCAGCTTTGCCGCTGCGGGCATCGCGGAGGAGAACCCCATGCGCGTGGGCTTCACCGCAGTGAAGCTGGGCATTACCGGCTTCATCCTGCCGTTTGCCTTCGCGCTGAATAACGACTATGTCACCCTCGCGCCGACGCTGCAGACGGTGATTACCTGGGCGTCCGGTTTTGTCATCTGCTATTCGCTGGCCATCGCGCTGCAGGGCTACATCGAAAAGAAGATCACGATCATCGAGCGCATCGCGTTTGTGGGCATCATCTGCCTGACCATCGTGCCGAACATCTGGTTGTCCCTGGTGGGCATCGCACTGTTCGCTGTACTCTATGGCTATCGCACGCTGGAGGCGAAGCGTGAGCGGGCGCAGGCCGTATGACGCGGCGGCTCCAATCTCTCCGCTGACGCGGGTTGGATTTGCTGAATATAAATCCGACCCTGTCTTCTCATGACAATCTCTATCCCTCCTAATCGTGGGGCAGCCCGGCTGGCAAAACAGCCGGGCTGCTCTGCGCATAACGGTCGACGTATCCCCATATGGCGAGGCCGTTCCTGTGTGGCGGCGAGGGCTCTGCCCAAGGGTGCCGCTTGCGAAATGGAAGCCATTGCTGTAAAATGAGCAGGAAGAACCCCAATGCCGGATCGCGGCTGCCCTCCCGGCTCCGCTATTGCGTATGTTCTGAATCGCCTGCCTGGAGGAATTTCAAGGATCGCAGCCAAGGAGCGCGAAAGGCATTCGCAGGGCGAACCATCCCGACTGGGACGGGAAATAGGGGAAACCGATGAGGAAACCGGCAAATCACGATGAACCGACAAGCGACAACAGCCAAAGAAAGGAATCATGATCATGGAAATCCGTACCGCCACGACCGGCGATCTGACGGAAATCGCGCAGATTGAAGCCGTTTGTTTTCCTGCTGCCGAGGCGGCAACGCCTGCAAGCTTTGCTCAGCGCCTGCAATACTATGCCGATCACTTCTGGCTGCTGCTGGATGGTTCGGTGATGGTCGGCTTTGTGAACGGAATGGTCACGGACGAGCCGGATCTGCGGGATGAAATGTACGAGAACGCCGCAATGCACCATGAAGATGGCGCCTGGCAAATGATCTTTGGCGTGGATACGATACCAGCCTACCGCCGCCGGGGCTGTGCGGAAAGGCTCTTGTCCCATGTGATTCAGGAAGCCAGGGCGCAGGGAAGAAAGGGCCTTGTACTCACCTGCAAGGAACCCCTGCTGCATTACTATGCGAAGTTTGGTTTTGTCAATGAAGGCGTTTCGCAATCGACCCATGGGGATGCCCTATGGTATCAGATGCGGCTGACGTTTTGAAATCTCGTGACGGATTCAGCGCTGCCACAGCGAAAAATCTGTGGCAGCATTCTTGCCCAAAAGAAAAAGTCCGAAAACCAGAGTTTTCGGACAAATTGTGGTGGAGCATACCGGATTCGAACCGGTGACCTCTACAATGCGAATGTAGCGCGCTACCAACTGTGCTAATGCCCCGCTTGATGAACTTGTTTCAGAACGATATTCAGTATAGCACGACACAATGGAAATTGCAAGCCCTTTTTTCAAAAAATGTGTGCGGGGAATTCCGGAACGCGATTGACAGAAGGCGGCTCCCTCCTGTATACTGGCACTGAAATTGAGACTGATTCTTAATCAGGGGTACGCGGGCCGGTCAAAGAGGCGGATCCGCGGACGAGAAGGCCTGCGACTCTTGACGGCGGAGCGCTGCAGCGCCATGCGCACACATATGCCGGGAATCCCGCGGGCGCTGTGCACCGAATGCGCGTGTCGGGAAAAAGAGCCAAAGCTGAGCGGTAAAGAGAAAGGGGATACTGTGATGAACATCTGGACATTTGTGGGGATCGTGCTTCCCCTCCTGGGGACGGCGCTGGGCGCCGCGTGCGTGTTTGTGCTCAGGGGCAGCCTGAGCGAGCGCGTCAACAAGGCGCTGCTGGGCTTTGCCTCCGGCGTGATGGTGGCGGCCTCCGTGTGGTCGCTGCTCATCCCGTCGATGGAGCACAGCGCGCAGCTGGGCAAGCTGGCGTTTGCGCCGGCGGCCGGCGGCTTCCTGCTGGGCATGGCGTTCCTGCTGGCGCTGGACAGGTTCGTGCCGCACCTGCACATGGACTGCGACGAGCCGGAGGGCCCGAGCTGCCATCTGGGCAAGTCGGCCATGATGATGCTCGCCGTGACGCTGCACAACATCCCCGAGGGCATGGCCGTGGGCGTGATGCTGGCGGGCCTGGGCGCGGGCAATGGCATCACCACGATGGCCGGCGCGCTGACGCTGTCGCTGGGCATCGCGATTCAGAACTTCCCGGAGGGCGCGATCATCTCTCTGCCGCTGCGCAGCCAGGGCATGAGCAGGCTCAGGGCGTTCGCCATGGGCGCGCTCTCGGGCGCGGTCGAGCCGGCCGCGGCGATCGTGACCATGCTGCTGGCCGGATGGCTGGCGCCGGTTCTGCCGGTGACGCTTGCGTTTGCGGCGGGCGCGATGTTCTACGTCGTCGTCGAGGAGCTGATTCCCGAGTCCGCCGCGGGCAGCCATTCCAACATCGGCACGATCGGCTTCGCATTGGGCTTTGTGCTGATGATGGTGCTGGATGTGGCGCTGGCGTGAGGAAGACGTCTTGACGAGCTTGAGATGGCGCGCCTGAACGGCGCAGAGGGGAGGAGCTGCATTGAGCATCACCTGGCTGGAGGCCCTGACGACGATGATCGAGGGCCTGATCACCTTTATTTCCCCGTGCGTGCTGCCGATGATTCCGGTGTACGTGCTCTACTTTGCCGGCGCGGCAGAGGGCAGGCAGGCCAAGCGGACGCTTGCGCGCGCGCTGTGCTTTGTGCTGGGGTTCACGGCGCTGTTTGTGCTGCTGGGCGTGTTCGCCGGTACGCTGGGGGCGCTGCTCGTGCAGCACCAGCGCGCGGTCAACCTCGTCTGCGGCCTGGTGATGATCGTGTTCGGCCTGCACTACGCGGGCGTGCTGCGCATCGGCCTGCTTGACAGGACGGTCAAGCCGGATGTGCAGGTGCAGCCCAGGGGCTATCTGTCCTGCGCGCTGCTGGGCGCGGTGTTCGCCGTCGGCTGGACGCCGTGCACCGGCCCGCTGCTGGGCAGCGCGATGATGCTGGCGGCGGGCAAGGGTTCCGTGCTGGCGGGCGCGGTGCTGCTGGCGTGCTATTCGCTGGGGCTGGGTCTGCCGTTCGTGCTCTGCGCGCTGCTGATTGACCGGCTCAAGGGCGCGTTTGCCGCCGTCAAGCGTCACTACAGGGCGGTCAACCGCGTGTGCGGCGTGTTTCTGATCCTCGTCGGCCTGGCGATGATGACGGGCCTGTATGGCAGCTTTTCGCAAATGCTGCAATCCGCCGCCACAACCACCGGGACGGACACGCAGCAGGTTCCCGTGGATACCGCGATGGTGACGGCCGCGCCGACGACTGCGCCGACAGCCGCGCCGACGGCCGAGGCCTCCAAGCAGACCGAGGTCATGGGCCCGGTCAGGCGCAGCATGGCGCCGGACTTCACCTGCTACGACGATGCGGGCAACGCCGTTGCGCTTTCGGACATGCGCGGCAAGCCGGTCGTGGTCAACTTCTTCGCCAGCTGGTGCGGCCCGTGCAAAATGGAGATGCCGTACTTTGACGCGTGCTATCAGGCATACGGCGACCGGGTGACGTTCATGATGGTCAACCTGTGCGCGTTCGGCAACGACACCAAGGAGAACGGCAAACAGATGGTGGAAAGCGGCGGCTGGACGTTCCCGGTGTACTTTGACACGGACGGCGAGGCGGCGACGACGTATGCCATCCGCGCCATGCCCACGACCATCTTTGTGTCCGCCGAGGGTGAGCTCAAGGGACGCCACACCGGCATGATGGACAGGGAGACGCTTGAAAAGACGGTACAGGCGATGATCGGAGAAGATTTATCTGAATGACTGCGCGCCGGAGGCGATTGCTTCCGGCGTTTCCTGTGCTATAATAGAGAAAAGGCACGGTGAAATCCAATGAAAAAGAACGGGGCGAACAACGTGAAGAAGACAAAGAGAAAACCCTATTACACCAACAAGGCGACGGTGATGGTCTATCTGGTGCTGCGCGCGCTGGTGATCCTGGTGCTCGTTCGCTCGGCGCTCAAGGGCTATTATGAGAGCGTGTTCCTGTGCGGACTGACGCTGTTCCTGATGATCCTGCCCAGCGTCTTCTCCAGACGGCTGCAGATCGAGCTGCCCAGCACGCTGGAGATCATTATCCTGCTGTTCATCTTCGCCGCGGAAATCCTCGGCGAGATCAACAGCTTCTACAT
This sequence comes from Clostridia bacterium, assembly GCA_017937505.1. Classification (GTDB taxonomy): domain Bacteria; phylum Bacillota; class Clostridia; order Christensenellales; family Aristaeellaceae; genus Ventricola. The sequence continues at coordinate 48,777 of JAGBDL010000160.1, forward strand.
CCGCGTGCCCAACTGGGATACGATGCTCCATACGCTCAACGGCTTTCTGTGCGCGGCGATCGGCTTTGCGCTGGTGGATCTGCTCAACCGGAGCGACCGGTTCTCCTTCAAGCTCTCGCCGGCCTATCTGGCGCTCGTCGCGTTCTGCTTCTCCATGACCGTGGGCGTCCTGTGGGAGTTCTTTGAGTATGCGGGCGATACCTTCCTGGGCTTTGACATGCAGAAGGACACGGTGATTCACACGATCCGCACGGTGGAGCTGGATCCCACGCGCAGCAACAAGGTCGTCGCGCTCACGGACATCACCGACGTGATCCTCGTGCACGGCGACGGCACACAGACCGCGCTGGGCCTGGGCGGTTATCTGGACGTGGGTCTCAACGACACGATGAAGGACCTGATGGTCAACTTCGTCGGCGCGGTTGTCTTTTCCATCATCGGCTTCTTCTATGTGAAGGAGGAGGGCAAGGGCAGCTTTGCCGCGCGCTTCATTCCGCGCGTGCACAGGGGCCACGAGCATCCTCAGAAAAAGGAAGAATAAGCCATGGCCCAGATCACGACCAACGCCATCGTGGTGCGCCGCGCGGACTACCGCGAGAACGACCGGATGATCACGCTCTTTTCACCCACGATGGGACGCATCGACGCGCTGTGCCGGGGCTGCCGCCGGCAGAAGAGCCCGCTGATGGCGGCGAGCGAGCTGTTCTGCGCGGGCGAGTACGTGCTCTATCAGACGCACGACCGGGCGACGGTGGTCTCCTGCCAGATATCGGATACCTACTACGCGCTGCGCAGCGACTATGAGAAGCTCTCCCACGGCATGTACATGCTGGAGCTGTGCAGCGCCGCCATCCAGCCCGCGCAGGAAAATGAGCGGCTGTTCATGCTGCTGCTGCGCGCACTGGCGCATCTGTGCTACGGCGAGGCCGCGCCGCGCAGGATCACGGCGGTCTTTCTGATGGGCATGACCTCGCTGCTGGGCTTCCGGCCGCAGGTGGGCCGGTGCGCGCGCTGCGGCACGCCGATTCTGCAAAACCGCTCAGGCGACGATACGCTCATCGCGTCCTTCAGCCCGGAAGCCGGCGGCGTGCTCTGCCCCGGCTGCAGCGCGGGCGAAAAATGCCGCCTGCGGGAAAGGGACGTATTGTATTTGCAGGACATCATGAAGCGGGGACTTGCGTCGCTGGATACCGGGGCGGAATGCCCGGACGCGCTGTTTGACGCGCTGCGCGCCCTGGCGGAGGGGCGGCTCGACACGCCGATCCGCTCGGGCAGGATGCTGGGATGAGGAGGAAGAGTTATGGATGGACAGAAGCTGAATCAGCTCAAAGCGTGGGTAAGCGAATCCAAACGCATCGTGTTCTTTGGCGGCGCGGGCGTGAGCACGGAATCGGGCATCCCGGATTTCCGCGGCGTGGACGGATTGTACCACCAGAAGTTCCGCGAGCCGCCGGAGACGATCATCTCCCACAGCTACTACGTCAAGCACCCCGACGTGTTCTTCGAGTTCTACCGCACGCGCATGCTCTATCCGGAGGCGAAACCCAATCTCGCGCACCAAAAGCTGGCCGAGTGGGAGCGCGAGGGCAGGCTGCTCGCCGTCGTCACGCAGAACATCGACGGTCTGCATCAGATGGCCGGCAGCAAAAACGTGTATGAGCTGCACGGCAGCGTGCACCGCAACATCTGCCAGCAATGCGGGAAGGTATACGACCTTCAGGCGTTCATGCAGATGGAACACATCCCCGTCTGCCCGGCCTGCGGCGGCAGGGTGAAGCCGGACGTGGTGCTCTATGAGGAGGCGCTCGACGGCCGCACGATTTCCGGCGCGGTGGACGCCATCCGCCGCGCAGACCTGCTGATCGTCGCCGGCACCTCTCTGACGGTGTACCCCGCGGCGGCGTTCCTGGACGAATACCCCGGCAACCGGCTCGTGCTCATCAACAGGACGGAGACCAAGCGAGACAACATCGCAAACCTCGTGCTGCACGAGAAGCTGGGGGATGTGTTTGCCAGGCTGTAATGCCGCAGGATCGCTGTATGCTCATCAAAAAACAGGAAGCAGTCTGATGAAACTGCATCCTGTTTTTCAATATTCGGGACGATCAATGGGCGAGCCTTTCCTGATGCGATCTGCGCCGCCGGGCTTTCCGCGCGAGCACGACATACCCGCCCAGCACCGCCGCGGCCATTGTGCTCATCGCAATCCCGGGGATCAGCATCCGCGTGCGGTAGGTGAATGCGATCTCGTGCTCGCCCGGCTCCACCCACACGGCCATGAACGACACGTCGCAGGGGATGATCTCCGCCTCCTGCCCGTCCACCGTGGCGGTAAAGCCCTTGTCGTGCGGGATGGTGAAGATGACAAGCCCCGCTTCCTTCGCGTCGATGTGCGCGTCAAAGCCGTCGGCGCGCGTCTCAAAGCGGTCGCAGGCGTTTGCCTGCAGGCGCGCTGCGCTCTCCTGCCAGTCGGGAATGGCGTATACGTCGAGCACCTGCAGCCTGTCCGAAAAGCGCGCAAGGTCAGCGTCATGAAGCGCCGCGGCGGCCAGCAGCACCGTGCCGATCGTCTCGCTGTCCATCCGCTGATGGTGCGTGCCGGTTACGACCGTCTGCAAAAAGCCCATCGGGACGGCGTTCGGGTTCGTGTACACGGCAAAGCCGTTCTCCTCGCGGTCGTAGACAAAGCCCTCCGGCACCTCGTCCTCCTCGCTGAAGCGGTGATATTCCGTCACGGACAGCAGCGCGCGCAGGGCGGCCTGGCTGTCCGGCGGGGAGACGGTGGTCGATTCGTCGTAGCCGAAGCCCGCCATTGCCACAAACCTGCCCACGGTCGACGTGCGCAGCGAGGAGAAGCAGGTCAGCGAGGAGCAGCCGCGGATGAGGCCGTAATTGCGCAGCATTTTGCCGTAGTCGATGCGCTTGTATTCGCTTGTTTCTTCAAGCTCGAGCGCGGAGAGCGTCGGCTGGGCGATTTGATCGAGCGTGTACACGCCGCTGCCGGGCGTTTCGCTGCCGGAGAGGATTTCCCGGTCGCCCACCGCGATGTACAGCGCGTACTGCGCGCAGGCGATCAGGCAGACGACGGCCAGCGCGGGGGCGAAGCGTGGCCTTTTGAGGATGAGCAGCAGCATGCCCGCCGCGCCCAGAAGCGACAGCGCGATGGACAGCGCGCGCAGCGCGCCGCCGGCGTACGCCCCTGTGCGGCGATGGCGGATCACCTGGGCGATGCGCTCGGGCAGGGCAGACAGCGCGCCCTCGGGCAGAAGGAAGGGCACGGTCAGCAGCAGCACGAGCGCGCTGCACGCGGCAAAGGCGGCAAGCCACGCGCGGCGGCTGCGCACATCGCGCAGCGCCAGGAGCGTGGCCAGCGTGATCAGCAGCGC
>JAGBDL010000161.1 GCA_017937505.1 Clostridia bacterium
CAGCTTTTCTCGCTGCATCATTTCAACGACTTCCTGTTTGAATTCCCCAGTATACCTCTTGTTCGGCACTCCTTTTGGCATAAAACAACACCCCATTCGTTAGTAGTATACCATACTGTCTAACAAATGGGGTGCTGTTCACCGGCAGGATGCCGGTTTCTATAAAATGAACACAATGGCCTATAATGCGGGCCTATCTCATCGGGCGGAAAGGGCATATAATGCAGACATGAAAGCCGAAAGCCGGCCGCGCAAGGAGCCGGCGGGGGCGATCGCTGAACACAACGAAGAGTTTAGTTTTTGTCTGGGAGGAAAATGGACAATGGAGAAGAAATCAATCGGTGAAATGGTGTCCCAGATTTGCCGCGCGGTGGCCCTCGCGATGGGCGTGGCGGTGGTGACGCTGTCCTGCCTGAGCAAGCTGGAGCTTCGCTCCGCCGTGACCATGCTGGGGATCGGCCTGAGCTGCGCCGGACTCGCCCTGCTGGGGAAGAAGTGACATGAGGATTGTGATCATTCACGGCCAGAGCCATGAGGGCAGCACCTGCCTGGCGGCCAGGACGCTCGCCCGCCAGGTGGGCGGAGAGATTCGGGAGTTTTTCCTGCCCCGGGATTTTGACAAACCCTGTCAGGGCTGCTACGCCTGCTTCAAGACGGAGCTGTCCAGGTGCCCGCATTACGACGCACTTGCGCCGCTGGCGGAGGCGATGCTGAAGGCGGATCTCCTGATTCTTGCAAGTCCGGTCTATGTGTATCACGCTACGGGGGCCATGATGAGCTTCCTTGATCACTTCGGCACCTGGTGGGTGATTCACCGGCCGATGCCGGAGATGAGCCGCAAGCAGGCGGTCGTCGTGGCCACTGCTGCCGGCGGCGGCATAAAGAGCACCATGAAGGACATGGCCGACAGCCTGAAAATGTGGGGCGTGCGCAGGGTGTACCGGCTGGGCTTTGGCGTGCAGGCGACGAAGCCCGAGGAGATTCCGGCGGGCATCCGCAGGGCGATCGACCGGAAAACGGCCGGACTGGCCCGCCGGATTCAGAAGAATGCGGGAAAGCGCGGGTGCAATGTCCGTGCAAAGGGATGGTTTACCCTGATGCGCTTGGCCCACAAGCTCGCTGCGCCCATGGAGCCGGATTACGGCTATTGGGAACGACAGGGCTGGCATGGCAAGGGCAGACCCTGGCGGGCATGAGCCATGCGCAAACGACGGTTGAGGAGGAAAATCGGATGAAATCGCTGCAAACCATACAGAAAACCTTTGGCGTCTTCAGGACGCTGACCAAAGTCTTCATGATTCTGTCCTTTGTCTGGGCGGGGCTGGCGGCGCTCGGGCTGCTGTGCGGCGTCGTCTGGTACAATGACGGCAGCGTCGTGGGCACCGATCAGGGGATGCTGCTGGCGCTGACGGAAACCGGCGGGCTGACCGAAATGATCGCTGTGCTGCTGGTGGACATCATCCTTGCGCTGACGGACGGCACGCTGCTGGCCTTTGCGCTGCACTATTTCAAGGCGGAGCAGGCGGACGGTACGCCCTTTACGAAGCGGGGCGCCGATGAAATTAGGCGTCTGGGCATCCGGACCATCGTCCTGCCGCTGGTGGCAGCGATTCTGGCGGCGACCGTGCACGGCGTGTTTCATCTGCCGGCAAATGCCGGAATCGACTGGAGCAACGCGTACAGCCTGTCCATGGGCATCGTGCTGATCCTGGCCTCTCTCGTCTTCCGCTACGGCGCGGAGCTGGAGGAGAAGGCCGGATAAGGACAGCCATTGCGGCGGCGCTGAACAGAAGGATTTCCGGAAACACATGAACAGGACTGCGCCCGACGGCGGCGCAGCGCAGAAAGGAGAACAGACAGCATGCGGATACTCGTCTTCAACGGAAGCCCCAAGAGGGACAAAAGCGACACGATGCACATCACCCGCGCGTTTCTTGAGGGCATGCAGGAAGCCGCGCCGCAGGAGATTCATCGCATCGATGTGATCGACCGGCATATTGGTCAGGCGGGCGGGCAGAGCGTACGCCGAAAGCGGCGCAATCGCCGCGGCGCTGCTGGCTGAAATCGGCTCGCCCATGATTCCGGAGGAAGCCTACGCACAAATCGTCAACGGCGGCGCGAACGGATAAGGCACGCGCCATGAAGACGTTTCACAGAAAGGGAGCATCAAGATGAAGGACAGGAAACAGCGTGCACTGACGCCGTATCTGCTGTGGGCGTTTTTGATCGCATGGGCGCTGCAGATCGCCGCGGGCCCGATGTACCGGAAGGGAAACCACATCGTATACACCGCGCTGCTGTCGCTCTCCATGTTTGCGCCAATGCTGGCGGCGCTGCTTTCCGGGGCGGGCCTGCGCGGCATGGGCTGGAAGCCCCGTCTTCGGGGAAAGCTTCGCTGGGTGCTGGCCGCATGGTTCGGCCCGGCCATCCTGGGCACAGCCGGCGCGGCGCTGTACTTTCTGCTTGTGCCGCAGGCGCTGGATCTGAACTCCTCGTATATCCGCGCAGCGCTCGGCGAGGAGCAGATTGCCCTGATGGAAGCAGGCGGGCTGACCCTGCCCCAGTATGCGCTGAGCAGCTGCATCGCTGCGCTGACCTACGCACCCCTGATCAACATGGGCTTTGCCATCGGCGAGGAGGCGGGCTGGCGCGGCGTGATGTATCCCGAGCTCAAGCGGCGCTACGGCACCGTGAAGGGGCGGATCGTCGGCGGCGTCATCTGGGGCATCTGGCACTGGCCGATCATGCTGCTGGCGGGCTACGAATACGGGACGAGCTACTGGGGCGCGCCGGTCACCGGACCGCTGCTGTTCTGCCTGATCGCGTCCGCGATGGGCATTGTGGTGGACGTCCTCTATGATCAGACGGACTGCATCTGGATGCCCGCGCTGTGCCACGGCGCGATCAACGCGTTTGCCGGGGTGCCCACGCTGGTTCTGAATCCCGCGTATGCGAATGGACTGCTCCTCGGGCCGCTGATGGTCGGCCTCATCGGCGGACTGCCGATGATCCTGCTGGCGGCTGCCGTGTGCATCCGGGATGCGCGAAAAGCGGGCCGGGTGTCGTGAACGACGACTGGCCGGGACGAAAAAAACCGGAATTGCGGTTGAACAAATCGGCTCTGCGTGCTATCATAAGTTGATCATACGCAGGGGAGGCCCGGACATGGCAGAAAACCGCATCACAAAAAAGATGGTGAAGAACCATTGGACGTACAATTGGTGGAAGTATCTTCTTCTGGTCTTTCTCTGCGCGGCTGCGGTTGACGTGACGTTCACCATGACGGCCTATCGTCCGCCGGAGGAGAAGAAGATCGAGCTCTATATCCTGAACGGCTATTGCGACACGAGCGCGATGCAGGCGGAGCTGGAGCCGCTGTTCTTTGAGGCGCACCCCGATCAGGAGGAGCTGACCATCCTCAACATCAACCTGGCGGGCGACGACATGTATGCGTCCATGCAGTTTTCCACCTATGCGGCGGCGCAGCAGGGCGACGTGTGCCTGATGCCGCTCAGCGAGGTGCAGAAGCTCGCGTCGGACGGCGCGGAATACGCGTTTATGGATCTGACGCCCTACATCGAGAGCGGCGTGATCGACGTTCAGGACATCGATCTGACCGCCGGCAGGATGAAGACCAGCACGGGCGAGGAGGGCATCTACGCGGTTCCGGCGGATTCTCTCTACGGCCTGCTCGCCTACGGCAACGATCCGGCGGACAGCATGCTGTGCATCATGGATTACAACGGCAACGAGGAGACCTCCGCGGCGGTGCTGAACATGATGATCAAGCGCTACCGCACGCCCAAGCCGGAGGGCTATGACGAAAGGACAAAGCAGAAGCAGACGGCATTGTTTTAAGCTTTGATGAACCAATTTATGACAAGGATTTAATATTCCATGCGGAGTGAGGCGATACGGCTTGTATCACCTCACTTTTTGGTTGCTGCGCGGCGAGAAGGGGACAAACTGTCCGCTTGACAGAGTCGGGCAGATGTTGTATCATAAATCCCACACGCGGCACAAGATATAGTGCCGCGCGATTTATGCCTGCACAACATGTTTGATTGTGTATCATTTCGTATAAAAAGAAGCCTACGGATGGGGGATATGGGGATGCCTGAGTACATCATCAAGCGGGACGGCCGCAAGGTCGCCTATGAGGAAGCAAAGATTGCCGGCGCGATTCTGCGCGCCTTTGAGGCGGCGGACAGTGCCAAGGGCAGCGAGGAAGCGCAGCGCCTGGCGCACATCGTGACGCGTGAGGTGAACCGCGACGAGAGCATCGACGTGCCGACGGTCGAGGGCGTGCAGGACATGGTGGAGAAGGTCCTCATCGACGAGGGCTACGCCAAGACCGCCAAGGCCTACATCCTCTATCGCGCGGAGCGCAGCCGCGCGCGCGAGGCCAAGACCCGCCTGATGCACATCCTGCAGGACATCACGTTCAAGGACGCGGCGGACTCCGACGTCAAGCGCGAGAACGCGAACATCGACGGCGATACCGCGATGGGCACGATGCTCAAGTACGGCAGCGAGAGCGCGAAGCAGTTCTACGACATGTATGTGCTCAACCCCGAGCATGCAAGGGCGCACCGCGAGGGCGACATTCACATTCATGACCTCGATTTCCTGACGCTGACGACGACCTGCACGCAGATTGACCTGACGCAGCTGTTCACGGGCGGCTTCTCCACCGGCCACGGCGTGCTGCGCGAGCCGCAGGACATCGGCAGCTACGCCTCCCTGGCCTGCATCGCCATTCAGTCCAACCAGAACGACCAGCACGGCGGCCAGGCGATCGCCAGCTTTGATTACGACATGGCGCCGGGCGTGGCGAAAACCTACGTTAAGGAGTACCGCCGCGCGCTGGGCGCGGGCCTTGACCTGGTGCTCATGCACCATGCGGGCGACGACGACGCGAAGGCGCTGCTGCGCCAGATCAAGGCGGAGACCGGCCTCGTGCCGACGCTCAAGCCCAATGAGGCGTTTGAAAACGAGCTGCGCAGCCGCCTGCTGACGATGACCGACGGCGAGACCGCCGACCGCATCATGCGCTACGCGATCAACCGCGGCTACCGGGAGACGGAGCGGCGCACCTATCAGGCGATGGAGGCGTTCATCCACAACCTGAACACCATGCATTCCCGCGCGGGCGCGCAGACGCCGTTCTCCTCGATCAACTACGGCATGGACACCTCGCCGGAGGGCCGCATGGTCATGCGCAACCTGCTGCTGGTGACCGAGAGCGGCCTGGGGCAGGGCGAGACGCCGATCTTCCCGATCCAGATCTTCCGCGTGAAGGAGGGCGTCAGCTACAATCCGGGCGATCCGAACTACGACCTGTTCCGCCTGGCCTGCCGCGTGAGCGCCAAGCGCCTGTTCCCGAACTTCTCGTTTGTGGACGCGCCGTTCAACCTCCAGTACTACAAGCCCGGCCATCACGAGACGGAGATCGCCTACATGGGCTGCCGCACGCGTGTCATCGGCAACGTGTACGATCCGACCCGCGAAGTCTGCAACCGCCGCGGCAACCTGTCCTTCACCTCCATCAACCTGCCGCGCATCGCCATCGAGGCGCAGGGGGATCTTGACCGGTTCTACGCGATTCTGGACGAGCGCATGAAGCTGGTCATCGAGCAGCTGGACGAGCGCTTCGAGATTCAGGCGCACAAGAAGGTGCGCAACTATCCGTTCCTGATGGGCGAGGGCGTCTGGATGGACAGCGAAAAGCTCTCCTGGGACGACGAGGTGGGCGAGGTGCTCAAGCACGGCACGCTGTCCGTGGGCTTCATCGGCCTGGCTGAGACGCTGGTTGCGCTCATCGGCGAGCACCATGGCCAGAGCGAACGAGCCCAGAAGCTGGGCCTGGAGATCATCACGCGCATGCGCAGGCAGCTGGACGAGCTGTCCGCGCAGCGGAAGATGAACTACACGCTGCTGGCGACCCCGGCGGAGGGCCTCTCCGGCCGCTTTGTGAAGATGGACCGCGCGCGCTACGGCGTCATCCAGGGCGTGACCGACCGCGAATACTACACCAACAGCTTCCACGTGCCGGTGTACTATCCCATCAGCGCGTTTGACAAGATCAAGATCGAGGGCCCGTATCACGCGCTGACCAACGCGGGCCACATCTCCTACATCGAGATGGACGGCGACCCGACGAAGAACCTCGACGCGTTTGAATCCGTCGTGCGCGCGATGCACGACGCGGGCATCGGCTACGGCTCCATCAACCACCCGGTCGACCGCGACCCGGTGTGCGGCTACAACGGCATCATCGGCGACTGCTGCCCCAAGTGCGGCCGTCAGGAGGAAGAGGTTCACTTTGAGCGCATCCGCCGCATCACGGGCTATCTGGTGGGCACCATGGACCGCTGGGGCAACGCCAAGCGCGCCGAGGAGCACGACCGCGTGAAGCACGGGGTTAATACTAATTCTTATTAAAATGGCTTAATCCGCGCATCGTCTTTTCCGCCCTGACTTTGCCTCGTTCCGTTCAACGTACATCCAGTACGCCTCACTTCACTCGGCTTCGTCAGAGCGAAAAATCTGATGCACTCTGTTAAGCATTTTAATTGCGAATTAGTATAAGAGCAATCAGGAGTAACGAACATGGAAATTCGATTGGCGGGCATTGAGCCCGAGTCGATCGTGGACGGGCCGGGCTATCGCCTGGCCGTCTTCGTTCAGGGGTGCCCGCACGGGTGCCCCGGCTGCCACAACCCGGGGACGCACGACCCGGCGGGCGGCTACCTGTCCGACACGGCGGAGATCATCGCGCAGCTGGGCAAAAACCCGCTTGTGCGCGGCGTGACGCTCACCGGCGGGGAGCCGATGATGCAGGCGCCGGCGCTGTGCGAGGTCGCCGCAGCGGCCCGGGAGAAGGGGCTGAGCGTCTGGTGCTATACGGGCTATACGCTGGAGGCGCTGGCCCGGGAAAACGACGCGGGACGCATGCGCCTGCTGGGGCTTGTTGACGTGCTGGTGGACGGCCCGTACATCGCCCGCGAGCGCTCGCTGGACCTGCTCTACTGCGGCAGCAAAAACCAGCGCCTGATCGACATGAACAGGACGCGCGGGACGGGGAAAATCTGCCTGTTTGAGCCGGACGTCTGGTGAAAGCCCAGGGACGGACGCGCAGAAAGCGACCGGATGGAAAGCCCTTTCAGAGCATGAGAAAAGACGCTGAAAAGTAGCGTCTTTTTTTGTTTGTTTTTTTGCCCGAAAAGGCCGTGAAAAATCCTGTCCAGCGTTTGAAAAAATGTGCAAAAAATGGTATACTAACATAGTAAGAAAATGCGGTGAAATGGTTATTTTTGTATGGCCTGATCCCGCGAAGCTGCGGAGGGCTTTATGATCCTTCACCTGGGCGATGACGTCTCCGTTCATACGGCGGACATCATCGCGATCATCGATCTGACCGACAGCCACAGCGCTGTCACCGGCGCTATGCTGCATGATATCCGCCGCCAGAACCGCATTCTGGCCAGGCAGGGCATCACCGCCAAATCCGCGGTGATCTGCGCGGGCGCAAGACGCCCCGGCGGCATCACGGAAAACGCGCGCGTCTATCTGTCGCCGATCTCCACGGTGACGCTGATGCAGCGCGCACATGAAATGACCTTCCCGGACGACCGCACGCTGCCCGGACTGAAAGACGGCAGGACGGTTTCCGGTACGGACGACGAAGAAGAGATGGGGAAATGACATGGACAATCGCGAAAACCTGAACGGAAACGAGGAGATTCAGAGCCTGCAGGCCTTTGAGGAGCAGGAGAAGGTGACCGAGGCCTACGACGAGAACCAGATTCAGGTGCTTGAGGGCCTGGAGGCTGTGCGCAAGCGCCCGGGCATGTATATCGGCTCCACGGACGAGCGCGGATTGCACCACCTGGTGTATGAAATCGTGGACAACGCCGTCGATGAGGCGCTGGCCGGCTACTGTACCGAGATCGTCATCACGCTGCACAGCGACGGCTCCTGCTCCGTACAGGACAACGGCCGCGGCTTTCCGGTGGGCCTGCATCCCAAGCTGGGCCGCCCGGCGGTGGAGGTGTGCCTCAC
>JAGBDL010000162.1 GCA_017937505.1 Clostridia bacterium
CCTGGGCATGCAGATCGCGGTGATCGAGTTTGCGCGCCACGCGGCGGGACTGGAAAAGGCCAATTCCCGCGAGTTTGACGAGTGCGCACCGCACAAGGTCATCGACTTCATGCCCGGCCAGAGCGAGGAGATCGACAAGGGCGGCACGCTGCGCCTGGGCAGCTATCCCTGCGAGATCGCGCCGGGCAGCACCATGGCGCGCTGCTATGGCGCGCAGCAGATCGCCGAGCGCCATCGCCACCGCTATGAGTTCAACAACGAGTACCGCGAGAAGCTTCAGGAGGCGGGCCTGACGCTCAGCGGCCTTTCCCCGAACGGACGGCTCGTGGAGGCGGTGGAGCTGACGGACGAGGCGTTCTTCGTCGGCGTGCAGTATCATCCGGAGTTCAGAAGCCGGCCGAACAAGCCGCATCCGCTCTTCGTCGGCTTTGTCGGCGCTGCGGCGCAGCGCCGCTGACGGCGGGGCGAGGTGCCGTATGCACAAGGAATTCACGGGACTTCACGAGGAGTGCGGCGTGATGGGCGTCTATGCGCCCGGCCGGGCGGACGTCGCACAGTGCGCGTACTTCGGGCTGTATGCCCTGCAGCACCGCGGCCAGGAGAGTTGCGGCATCGCCGTGTCCGATGACGGCGTGTTCCGCCAGCACCGGGGCGATGGGCTGGTCGGCGAGGTCTTTTCACCGGACGAGCTCGCGCGTCTGGGACAGGGCAACATGGCTGTGGGCCATGTGCGCTATTCCACGACCGGCGGCAAGAACCCCAACAACATCCAGCCGGTCGTCGTCTGCCACGTCAAGGGCAACATGGCGTTGTGCCACAACGGCAACCTGGTCAACGCCAATGCGCTGCGCCGGGAGCATGAACTCAGCGGCGCGATCTTCCACGGCACGACGGACACGGAGTCCATCGTCTATACCATCGTCTCTGAGCGGCTGCACACCGGCTCCACGGAGGAGGCCGTCGCCTGCGCGATGCCGCGGCTGGCCGGCGCATATTCCTGTGTGCTGATGACCGCGACGAAGCTGATCGCCTTCCGCGATCCGACGGGCTTCCGGCCGCTGTGCTACGGGCAGACGAAGGACGGCGGGTACGTCGTCGCGTCGGAGTCCTGCGCGCTCGACGCGGTGGGCGCGCACCTTATCCGGGACATCGACCCCGGCGAGATCGTGATCTTCGGCGAGGACGGCGTGCGCACGGACAGGCGGCACTGCGGCAAGAAGCCGTCGCTTTGCGTGTTTGAATACATCTACTTTGCGCGCCCGGACTCGGTGATCGAGGGCCGGAGCGTGCACGCGGCGCGGCTGGACGCGGGCCGGTTCCTCGCGCGGGAAAACCCGGTGGATGCGGACGTGGTTGTCGGCGTGCCGGATTCCGGCATCGACGCGGCGATCGGCTATGCGCAGGAGAGCGGCATCCCGTATGGCGTGGGCTTCCTCAAGAATAAGTACGTCGGCCGCAGCTTCATCGCGCCGAGCCAGCAGCTGCGCGAAAACGCCGTGCGCATCAAGCTCAACGTGATCGCGGAGACGGTGAGGGACAAGCGCGTGATCCTCATCGATGACTCGATCGTCCGCGGCACCACATCCGCGCGCATCGTCCGCCTTCTGCGGGAGGCGGGCGCCAAAGAGGTGCACATGCGCATCTCGTCCCCGCCGTTCAGGCATCCGTGCTATTTCGGCACGGACGTCGATTCCGAGGAAAATCTGATCGCGTGCCGCCTGCATTCCGTCGAGGAGATTGCGCAGGCCATCGGCGCGGATTCGCTGGCGTATCTCTCCGTGGAGGCCGCGCACGCGCTGGCGGGCGATGCGGCATGCCGCTACTGCGACGGCTGCTTCACCGGGCGCTATCCCATCGGCATTCCCTCCGGGCAGGGCAAGAACAGGTTCGAGCAGCCGATTCACGGCAAGGAATAATACTAATTCTTATTAAAATGACTTAATCCGCGCATCGTCTTTTCCGCCCTGACTTTGCCTCGTTCCGTTCAACGTACCTCCAGTACGCCTCACTTCACTCGGCTTCGTCAGAGCGAAAAATCTGATGCACTCTGTTAAGCATTTTAATTGCGAATTAGTATAAAGAACAAGCATAGGAGGAAGAAAACATGAAGATCATGGAGCAACTTTACGAGGGCAAGGCCAAGAAGGTGTTTGCAACGGATGATCCGGAGCTTCTCGTCGTTCGCTACAAGGACGATGCGACGGCGTTCAACGGCCTGAAGAAGGGCACGATCGCCGGCAAGGGCGTCATCAACAACCAGATGAGCAACCGGCTGATGGAGAAGCTGGCGGCTGCCGGCGTGCCGACGCACTATGTGCAGGAGCTCAGCGCGAACGAGACGCTGGTCAAGCGCGTGTTGATCGTGCCGCTGGAGGTCATCGTGCGCAACATCGCCGCAGGCTCCTTCTCCAAGCGCTATGGCGTGGAGGAGGGCGTGGTGTTTGACAGCCCGACGATCGAGTTCTCCTATAAGAACGATGCGCTGGGCGATCCGCTGCTCAATACCTATCACGCGCTGGCGCTCAAGCTGGCGACGCCGGAGGAGATTGAGACGATCAAGCGCTATTCCTTCGCGGTCAATGACTTCCTCAAGGCGTTCTGGAAGGAGTGCGGCGTGACGCTGGTGGACTTCAAGCTTGAGTTCGGCCGCCTGGCAGACGGCACGATCATCCTGGCCGACGAGATCAGCCCGGATACCTGCCGCCTCTGGGACGCGAAGACCGGCGAAAAGCTGGATAAGGATCGCTTCCGCCGCGACCTGGGCGGCGTCGAGGAGGCCTACGGCGAGATCATGCGCCGCCTGACGGAGCACAACTAAAAAGCTGCGTGCTGTAAGCGCGAAGCGAAGAAGGGTCAAGGGACAATGTCCCTTGCGGGGTTTGGGGCAGCGCCCCAAGCAGGTTTTAGGGCGGCAGCCCTAACGTACCCATGCGCGAAGCGCTATAAGCAAGAATCGCAGCGGAGCCGAAGGCGACTATTGCGATTCCGATACCGCAGCTTCAAACAAACGCATATCAAAAGGAGGTTCCTTGCTCAGGAGCCTCCTTTTATCGTGCTTAGAATATGCTTTGCGGGCCTTCCCCGTTTCAATCGTAGGCTGCTGCGCAGCCTGCTCTGAAACTGCGTTTTTCTTTGATGATTGGAGAACGATGGGGGCCTTGCCCCCATACCCCTGCCTGGAGACTCGCCCCCAGATCCCTTCTTCGCTTCGCGCTTATCCCCGAAGTGCTGCATTATTCGAAGGTATAGAGCTGCTTATATCCAGCTTCGGGGTTCGGCGTGAGCACGAAGTACTTCTGCGAAAGCAGCGCCTCGGCGTCGCCACCGAAGTGCTCGCAGTATGCGCGCACATGCGGGGCCAGCTCCTCACGGTCCTCGTCCGTCATTTCCCGCACGAGCACCTGTCTGGGCAGGCCGGAGGGCGCCTCATCGCAGCGCAGGATGATCTTGCCGCCATGCATGCCCGTGCCGCAGAAGAAGCGGCAGGGATACGCGCCATCTGCGCCGATGCCCAGCACGGCGATCAGGCCGCCGGCCAGGTATTCGCCCAGGAACGAGCCTGCCGTGCCGCCGACGATGAGCACGGGATGGCGCTCCATGTAGGCCTTCATGTGGATGCCGGCCCGGTAGCCGACATTGCCCTTGATCAGAATGCGGCCGCCGCGCATGCCGTAGGCGCAGGCGTCGCCGCAGCTGCCGTGAATGATGACCTCGCCCTGGTTCATCGTGTCGCCGACGGACTCCTGGCAGTTGCCGAAGACCTCGACCGTCGCGCCGTCCATGTACTGCGCCAGGCCGTTGCCCGGTGTGCCGTGCAGCGTGAAGCGCCGGTCCTTTTCCGCGCAGGCGATGTAGCGCTGGCCGCAGACGTTGTCAATCGTCACGTCCCTGTCCGCGCAGGCGCGCACTGCCTCGTTCAGCTGCTG
Organism: Clostridia bacterium; assembly: GCA_017937505.1. Taxonomy (GTDB): domain Bacteria; phylum Bacillota; class Clostridia; order Christensenellales; family Aristaeellaceae; genus Ventricola. The sequence goes on from JAGBDL010000162.1 coordinate 3,927, forward strand.
ATAATACTGGCCGTTCGCGTCAATTCTCATAGGTGGGCACCTCCAAGCTTTCTCGCGCGCTCTGTGGCGGAGAACGCCATCAGCTGCGGGGTTTCGCGGATGAGTTCAAAGTCGATCGAGGACAGCGGCGTGCGCTCGCGCACCAGCGAGGTGTAGATGCCCGCGCGCTCGACGTCGCCCAGCATGATGAAGCCGACCAGGCGGTCGTCGCGGACGTAGAGCGCCTTGTACGCGTCCGGCGTGCGGGAGAGCAGCAGCTCGCCGTCATAGCTGCCCGCGCTGATGAGGTGCAGGCCCATGAAGCCCGTGGCGTTCATCGGCACGCCCTTGTCAAAGGAAGCCTCGCCGCCGGCCATGCGCCGGCCTGCGGTCTCGCCCTGCATCATGGCGTTGGGCCAGATGGCCAGCACGCGCGGCTTGCCGGTCTCCGGGTCGCTCTGCGCGGTGCAGTCGCCCGCGGCGTAGATGTCCGGAACGCTGGTTTCGCAGCCGCTGCTAATCACGATGCCGCGCTCGACCCGGCATCCCGCGTCCGCGGCGAGCGCGGCGTTGGGCCGTACGCCCACGGCCAGCACGAGCACGTCGAACGGGATCTCTCCGCCGCTCTTCAGGTGGGCCAGGTTGGGCTCAAACCGCGCGACGCTGTCGCCCAGCGTGAAGCGCACGCCGTCCTTCTCAATCCGGCGCTGCACAATGGCCGCCGGCTCCTCCGGCAGCACGGCGGGCAGAATGCGCGGCGCGAGGTCGACCACGTCCACCGAGGCGGCCAGATGCAGGATGCCCTCCGCGCACTTGAGGCCGATCAGGCCCGCGCCGAGGATGAGCACGCGCTTGTCCCTGCCCTCGCCGAGCATGGCCTTGAGGCCCAGCGCGTCGTCAAGCGTCCAGAAGGTCGTCTTGTCCTCCACCTGCTCAAGCCCATCCATCGGCGGGATGAATGGCACGGAGCCGGTGGTGATGCACAGCCGGTCATAGGGGAGAAGCTCGCCGGACGCCAGCGCGACGGTGTGCGCGCTAGCGTCGATGGCGGTGACGGTTTCGCCCCGGAGGGCGTGCACGCCGTGCGTGGCCTCGTAGTCCGCGGGGCGGTAGGCAAGCACGTTCTCCATCGTCGTCTTGCCCTCCAGCAGATAGGAGATTAGCGGACGCCCGTAAAAGGGATAGGTTTCCTTGGAGACCAGCGTGATTTCGCCGGCCTTGTCGATGCTGCGGATGCCCTCGATGCAGCTGAGCGCGGCCGCGCCGCCGCCGATGATGACGTATTTCAACACGGGTCGCCTCCTCTTATCGTTCTTCGTAGACAATTGCCTTGTTCGGACAGCCCTGTACGCACAGCGGCATGCCGAACTCGTTCTTCTTGCACAGCTCGCACTTCTGGATCACGCCGGCCTCGCTGCGGCTCAGCGCGCCGTACGGGCAGGCCATGATGCACGAGAAGCAGCCCACGCACTTGCTGCTGTCCACCATGACCGCGCCGTCCGCAATGCTCAGCGCGCCGGAGATGCAGCTCTTCACGCACAGCGGGTCGGTGCAGTGGCGGCAGGAGACGGCGAAGGAGATGTTGTTGCGCTCTTCGATGCGGATGCGCGGCGCGATGTGGCGATCCTTGAGCGCCTTGATCATGCTCGATTTGCCGGAATTGGCGAACGCGCAGTAGTATTCGCACAGGTGGCAGCCCAGGCACCACTGCTCGTTGACGTACACTTTCTTCATAATGAATCACTCTCCCGCATGCTTGACGCCCAGAATGGCGAGCTCCCTGTCCGTGAGCCCCACGCCGCGCAGCATCAGGCGGTTGCCGCGAAGCGCTTCGATGGAGTTGATGCCCATGCCGCCCATCATCTCCTTGAGCTCGTGATCCCAGCTGGTGAGCAGGTTGATGAGGCGCTTTTCACCGATGTCCGGATTCAGGCGCTTGACCAGCTCCGGACGCTGCGTGGCGATGCCCCAGTTGCACTTGCCCATCTGGCAGGTGCGGCACAGGTGGCAGCCGAGCGCCAGCAGGGCGGCGGTGCCGATGTACACCGCGTCCGCACCCAGGGCGATGGCCTTGACCAGATCACTCGAGGAGCGGATGGAGCCGCCGATGACCAGGGAAACCCGGTCGCGGATGCCCTCGTCGCGCAGGCGCTGATCGACGCTGGCCAGCGCCAGCTCGATGGGGATGCCCACGTTGTCGCGGATGCGCGTGGGGGCCGCGCCCGTGCCGCCGCGGAAGCCGTCGATGGCGATGATGTCCGCGCCGGAGCGCGCGATGCCCGAGGCGATGGCCGCGACGTTGTGCACAGCGGCGATCTTGACGATGACGGGCTTCTGGTAGCGCGTCGCCTCCTTGATGGAGAAGACGAGCTGGCGCAGGTCCTCGATGGAGTAGATGTCGTGGTGCGGCGCGGGGGAGATGGCGTCCGTGCCCTCGGGAATCATGCGGGTGCGGGAGATGTCCGGCCCGACCTTGATGCCCGGCAGATGGCCGCCGATGCCGGGCTTGGCACCCTGGCCCATCTTGATCTCGATCGCTGCGCCGGCGTTCAGGTAATCCGGATGCACGCCGAAGCGGCCGGAGGCCACCTGCACGATGGTGTTGGCGCCGTACTGGTAGAAGTCCTGATGCAGGCCGCCCTCGCCGGTGTTGTAGTAGGTGCCCAGCGCCGTGGCAGCGCGGGCGAGGGAGGCGTGCGCGTTGTAGGAGATGGAGCCGTAGCTCATGGCGGAGAACATGACCGGGATGTTCAGATTGAGCTGCGGCGGCATGTTGTCCACGAGGTGGCCGTTTTCGTCGCGCTGGATGGCCGTCGGCTTGGCGCCCAGCGTGGTGCGCGTCTCCATCGGCTCGCGCAGCGGGTCGATGGACGGGTTGGTGACCTGTGAGGCGTTGATGAGCAGCTTGTCCCAGTAGATGGGATACGGCTCCGGATTGCCCATGGAGGAGAGCAGCACGCCGCCGGTGCCGGCCTGACGGTAGACCTCGGAGATGGCCTTGCCGGTCCAATTGGCGTTCTCCTTGAAGGTATGATCGGTCTTGACGATCTTCAGCGCACGCGTGGGGCACAGCGACACACAGCGGTGGCAGTTCACGCACTTGCTCTCGTCGCTCATCATCATGCCGAAGTCGGTGTCATAGTGATGCACGCCGTTGGCGCACTGGCGCTCGCATGCGCGGCAGGTGATGCAGCGCTGCGGATTGCGGATGACCTCATAGGGCGGGTACAGAAAGTCGATGGCCATTACGCATGACCTCCTTTTTCAGTGTCATTGAGCGTGACGATGACGGGCTGTCCGCCGCCCGGGGACCAGATGCGGTCAAGCTCCGGCTCGATGACGCGGATGGCGCATTCCTCGGAGGCGATGTAGACCATGTCGTCCTTCTCGCCCACGACCATGGAGCGCAGCTTCAGCCGGTCGCCCAGCGCCATCAGACCGCCGGTGAAGCCGACGAGGATGGAGAACGGGCCGTTGATGAGCAGCGGGCCGAACGCGCGGCGCAGGTAGCTTGCGCGGGCGCGCTGCGGCTCGGGCATGTTCTCGATGGTGGACCAGAACGGCGCGGCGATCACGCCGGCAACCTCCTCCAGCGTCAGGCCGCGCTTGCGGGTCAGGTAGTCGATGATGTAGGCGATGGCCTCCGTGTCCGTCTTGAGCGTGCAGGCGTAGCCGAACATCTCGATGTAGCGGCGGTTCGCGTCGTAGCTGGAGATTTCGCCGTTGTGCACGACGGTGGTGTCCAGCAGCGAGAACGGATGCGCGCCGCCCCACCAGCCGGGCGTGTTCGTCGGGTAGCGGCCGTGCGCCGTCCAGCAGTAGCCGGCGTATTCGTCCAGCTTGTAGTAGCGGCCCACGTCCTCCGGGAAGCCCACGGCCTTGAAGACGCCCATGTTCTTGCCGGAGGAGAAGACGTACGCGCCGTCGATCTGCGCATTGACGTGCAGCGCGGCGCGGGCGACGAACTCGCGCTCATCCAGCTGCGAATCGCGGAGCACATTGACGATGGGTCTGAGGAAGTAACGCAGGATGATCGGCTCGTTTGTGATGCAGGCCATGCGGCGCGTCGGAATCTTCTCGCAGCCGACGACCTCAAAGCGCCCGGTCAGGTAGGCCTCGCAGGCCTTCTGCGCGGCCGCGTCGTCATAAAAGAGATGAAAGGCGTAGTCGTCCTTGTGGCTGGGATAGATGCCGTAGCCGGCGAAGCCGCCGCCCAGGCCGTTGGAGCGGTCGTGCATGGGCTCGATGGAGCGGATGATCCTCTCGCCGCAGACGGCCTTTCCGCTTCTTGAAAATATGGAAGAGATGGCGCAGCCGGAGGGAATGTGCTCCCGGCCTTCCAGATAGGCGTCTTTCGTCATGTCCTGCCTCCTGTAAAAAGAGGGAAAGTCCCTCCGGATTTTTGATATGCACATTATAGCGTCACAAGTGCCCGTTGTAAATGGGTTTTGAGCAAGAAAATGAAGCTAAAAGACAAATTCATTTAATTTTAGTCAGAAACAGTCGTAAAACTAATAAAAATTGCAAGAAGTGAAAATTAGACTTGTAAAAATGCTTGACAAGTGGCTGGCGAATGCCGTATACTGGCCCACGTCAAGAACAGCGGCGAGGCCGAAACACGATGCGGTGCGGCGGCGCGGCTTACACTTCCGGCGCGCATCGCGCTGACAGATGGGAGAGAAACGCATGAATAAGGTTCCTGAATTGTTCGGCAGCATGGTTTTCAACGAGGCGGTTATGAAGGAAAGGCTGCCCAAGGACGTATACAAGGCGCTCAAGTGCACCATTCGCCAGGGCACGGCGCTGGATCCGCAGATCGCCGGCGTGGTCGCCAATGCGATGAAGGACTGGGCGATTGAAAAGGGCGCGACCCACTTCACCCACTGGTTCCAGCCGATGACCGGCATCACCGCCGAGAAGCACGACGCGTTCATCTCGCCCTGCTCCGACGGCACGGTCATCATGGAGTTCTCCGGCAAGGAGCTCATCAAGGGCGAGCCGGACGCTTCCTCGTTCCCGTCCGGCGGCCTGCGCGCCACGTTCGAGGCCAGAGGCTACACCGCCTGGGATCCGACCAGCTATGCGTTCATCAAGGACGACACGCTGTGCATCCCCACGGCGTTCTGCTCCTATACCGGCGAGATCCTGGACAAGAAGACCCCGCTGCTGCGCTCTATGGAGGCCATCAGCAAGGAGGCCTGCCGCGTGCTTCGGCTCTTTGGCAAGGAGGTCACCCGCGTGACCACCACCGTCGGCCCGGAGCAGGAGTACTTCCTCATCGACAAGGAGGACTACAAGAAGCGCCCGGACCTGATTCTCACCGGCCGCACGCTCTTTGGTGCGATGCCGCCCAAGGGCCAGGAGCTGGAGGATCACTACTTCGGCACGATCCGCCCGCGCGTCAAGGCCTTCATGAAGGACCTGAACGACGAGCTCTGGAAGCTGGGCATCAGTGCGAAGACCGAGCACAACGAGGTCGCGCCGTGCCAGCATGAGCTTGCGCCGATCTTCGCCACCGCGAACATCGCCACCGATCACAACCAGCTGACCATGGAGATCATGAAGAAGGTGGCCGAGCGCCACGGCTTCGTGTGCCTGCTCCACGAGAAGCCATTTGACGGCGTGAACGGCAGCGGCAAGCACAACAACTGGTCCATCTCCACCGACAAGGGCGAGAACCTGCTCGATCCGGGCACGACCCCGGCCGACAACGCGCAGTTCCTGCTGTTCCTCACGGCGGTCATCAAGGCCGTGGACGACTATCAGGATCTGCTGCGCATCTCCGTGGCCAGTGCGGGCAACGATCACCGCCTGGGCGCGAACGAGGCGCCGCCCGCCATCGTCTCCATGTATGTGGGCGACGAGCTGGCCGGCGTGATCGACGCGCTGGTCTCCGGCGCGGACTACAAGGCCTGCGGCAAGAAGCTGATGGACATCGGCGTGTCCGCCCTGCCAGCGATCCCGCAGGACAACTCCGACCGCAACCGCACCTCGCCGTTCGCCTTCACCGGCAACAAGTTCGAGTTCCGCATGCCGGGCTCTTCCTTCAACATCGCCTGCACGAACGTGATGCTCAACACCGCCGTGGCGGATTCGCTGATGGTCTTCGCCGAGGAGCTGGAGAAGGCCGAGGACTTTGACGAGGCGCTTGCCACGCTCATCAAGCGCGAGCTGGCGGCGCATCAGCGCATCCTCTTCAACGGCAACGGCTACAGCGCCGAGTGGCCCGTCGAGGCCGAGAAGCGCGGCCTGCTCAACCTGCGCTCCACCCCGGAGGCGCTCGTGCACTACACGGATGAAAAGAACGTGGCGCTCTTTGCCCGCCACGGCGTGTATACCGAGCTGGAGATGAAGTCCCGCGAGGAGATTGGCCTGGAGGAGTACGGCAAGGTCATCCATATTGAGGCCCTGACCAGCCTGAGCATGCTGAAGAAGCAGATCATCCCGGCAGCGATTTCGTGGTCGAAGGAGCTGGCGGACGGCGTCGCGGTCAAGAAGAGCATCGGCGTCGAGGCCCCGGCTGAGACGGCGAAGGTGCAGGAGCTGACCGATCTGACGGCCGAGCTGATGGATCTGACCGCCAAGCTGGAAGCGGCCGTGACCGGCGAGCCGGAGGAGCTGACGGCGCGCGCGATGTATGCGCACGAGACCGTGATTCCGGTGATGGAGGCCGCGCGCAAGGTGGCCGACGCGCTGGAGATGAAGGTGGCCAAGAAGGCCTGGCCGATGCCGACCTACGCGGACATGCTCTTCTACGTCTGATGCAGCGGACAGCGGAATAACAAAAGATTGCACAAGGGCGTGCATGCAGGATCACCCGCATGCACGTCCTTTTGTATATTCATGTTCAACATGAGGAGGTAAGGACTATGGACTACACTGTATTGGAAACCGCTTTGAACACGGGCTGGATCCTGCTGGGCGCAGCGCTGGTGTTCTTTATGCAGGCCGGTTTTGCGATGGTGGAGACGGGCTTCACCCGCGCCAAGAACGCCGGCAACATCATCATGAAAAACCTGATGGACTTCAGCCTGGGCACCCCGATCTTCTGGCTGATCGGCTTTGGCATCATGTTTGGCGGCAGCGGCAAGCTCATCGGCGGCCTGGATCTGTTCACGAACGCGGGCGGCGACTGGGCGACGCTGATCTTCCAGACCGTCTTCTGCGCGACGGCGGCGACCATCGTCTCCGGCGCCATGGCGGAGCGCACCAAGTTCTCGGCCTACTGCATCTACTCCATGGTGATCTCCGCGTTCATCTATCCGATCTCCGGCCACTGGATCTGGGGCGGCGGCTGGCTGGCGCAGATGGGCTTCCATGACTTTGCCGGCTCCACCGCCGTGCACATGGTCGGCGGCGTGGCGGCGTTCATCGGCGCGGCGATCCTCGGCCCGCGCATCGGCAAGTACGGCAAGGACGGCAAGCCGCGCGCGATTCCGGGCCACTCCCTGACGCTGGGCGCGCTGGGCGTGTTCATCCTGTGGTTCTGCTGGTTCGGCTTCAACGGCTGCTCCACCGTCGCCCTGACCGGCGGCGCGGACGAGACCGCGGCCCGCGTCTTCGTGACCACGAACCTGGCGGCGGCTGTGGCGACGGTTGCGGTGATGTGCATCACCTGGGTGCGCTACGGCAAGCCCGACGTCTCCATGACCCTGAACGGCTCCCTGGCCGGCCTGGTGGCCATCACCGCCGGCTGCGACATGGTGACCCCGGCGGGCGCCGCGGCGATCGGCATCATCGCGGGCTTCGTGGTGGTCTTCGGCATCGAGTTCATCGACAAGGTGGTTAAGGTGGATGACCCGGTCGGCGCGGTCGGCGTGCACGGCCTGTGCGGCGCGACCGGCACCATCCTCACCGGCATCTTCGCGTACTATAGCGGCAACGAGGTGACGAAGGAAGGCCTCATCTATGGCGGCGGCTTCTCCATGCTAGGCGTCCAGATCCTGGGCGTGCTTGCTGTCATCGCCTGGGTGGTCGTGACCATGACCATCGTCTTTAAGATGATTGACAAAACCATCGGCCTGCGCGTCTCCCCGGCGGAGGAGATCATGGGCCTGGACAAGCCGGAGCACGGCCTGGTCAGCGCGTATGCGGACTTCGTCCCGGCGACGGATACCATCGATGCGCCGGTGGATGCGCCTGTCGCGCCGGCCCCGGTCACCGCTGCGGTGCCGGTGACCAAGGTGGTTTCCGAGGGCGCCCCGGCGACCATGCACAAGGTGGTCATCATCACGCGTCAGTCCCGCTTCGAGGCCCTCAAGAACGCCATGACCGCCATCGGCGTGACCGGCATGACGCTCACCAACGTGGCGGGCTGCGGCCAGCAGAAGGGCGCGGCGGAGTATTACCGCGGCGTGCCGGTTGACGTGATGCTGCTGCCGAAGATCAAGCTGGAGATCGTCGTCTCCGCCATCCCGGTGGAGAAGGTGGTGGAGACCGCCCGCAAGGCGCTCTACACCGGCCACATCGGCGACGGCAAGATCTTCGTCTACGACGTGGCGGACGTCGTCAAGGTCCGCACCGGCGAGCGCGGCTTCGACGCCCTGCAGGACGAGGAGTAAGCGCGCAGACAATCGGATTTCAATCGCCCCGGCAGCCTTTGCCGGGGCGATTTGCTGGCTTGAGCGGCAATCTGATTCGAATACAGGAAAATCAGCAAGGATTTTGGCGGCAATTACAGAACTATACACCTCAGAAATCTGATGAAGGAGAGATGAACGTGCTTCAAACCGGCATGAAGGCCCCGGATTTTACCCTTTCTGATCAGAACGGCAACGCTGTTTCCCTGTCCGGTTTTCTCGGGAAAAAGGTGGTTCTGTACTTCTATCCAAAGGACAATACACCCGGCTGCACGCGCCAGGCGTGTGCCTTTGCGGGCAGCTATGCGGCGTTCAAGGCCCAGGAGGTCGTGGTGCTCGGCGTCAGCAAGGACTCCGCGGCCTCGCATGCGAAATTTGCGGCCAAGTATGATCTGCCGTTTATCCTGCTGTCCGATCCGGAGCTGCAGGCGATCAAGGCCTACGACGTATGGCAGGAAAAGAAGAACTACGGCAAGGTCAGCATGGGCGTCGTGCGCACAACGTATGTGATCGACGAGCAGGGCGTGATTGAAAAGGTGATGCCCAAGGTGAAGCCGGATACCAATGCGGCGGAGATTCTCGCTTATCTGGCGGGAGAAGCGTGACACGCGTTTCGCCGGCCTCCGGTCAGAAGGATAACGACGGATGAAGATGGATGCGCGGCTCCGGCGCGGTTGGCCTTTGGCGGCGGCGCTCATCGATTGCATCGGAAAAAGGAAACAGAATACTGTGCAACCCGGCGTCAAGCCGAGGACCCGCTGTCTGCCATGTGCAGACGGCGGGTCCTTTGCGTATGCGGTTCCTGCATGCCGGCATGAGCGCCTATTCGTGGATCGCCTTGCGCGAATGAGCCTGCGCATATTTCAGCGGAGACAGCCCCTCCTGCTTGTGGAACTGCCGGATGAAGTGATACACGTTGCTGTATCCGCAAAGCTCGGCGGTTTCAGAGATGCTTGCGCCCTGTCGCAGGAGGATTTTGGCCTTGTCAATGCGCATGTTGATGACATCCTGCGTCGGAGAGGTGTTGTAGAGCGAACGGTAAATGGCATAGACGCGGGACTCGCAGATGCCGATGCGGCTGGCGATATTCTTGACGCACCAGTCCCGCTCGGGATACGCGCTCATCTCCAGATGCAGGGACTGAAAGCGGTGCATGATGCTGACGTCGGCGGAAATGGGGACGGCCTGCGGCAGGCTGCTGGTGATGAGAATGAACAGCTCCTCGATTTTGATGTCCACAAAGCGGTACCACCAGAAATGGCGGCAGTAAAACTCGTATTCGAGCTCCTCAATGATGGTGGTGATGCGCTCATGGCTGTTGGGCTGATACAGGATATCCGGCGCAAGACCGTAGATGTGCATGGATTCTTCCACGTTTCCGATGATGCACATCCAGTCCAGGCGGTAAGCGCTTTTGGCATGACAGGCAAAGAGGGTTTGGGGAGAGAGCACGATTACCCCGCCGGGCTTCACATGCAGATGCCTGTGATTGATGGAAATATCCAGCGCGTCGTAAAAGTGGAGCAGCATGTACTCGGTATTGCCGCGCGTGCGCATCATGGTGTAGGGCGGGTGCTCCGGCCAGTTGTGGCGGACATTGATCATGAGCATGGCGCAGGCCTCCTCGCGTTGTCGGAAAGGGCGTCGTGGGGGCAGGGAAAGGTCATGAGAGGATGGATGCAAAGAAACTTATATGATATTATAGATTGGAATGGAGGATATGTCAATTTTTTTGGAGAATTTTGCATTGATATGCGTAGGCAGGTTTGTTATCCTATGGATAAAGAAGAGGAAAAAATGGATAGAACTAACAATATAAGCGGCAGTATTTAATCAGTTTCGATAGGAAAATTTCGCCATTTTGGCTTTACGCGCAAGAAAACAGGAGAAGGGAGCTGTGCCTGTGGAGAATCCGAAACGTAAAGCGATTTTTCTGGATATTGACGGAACGCTGATCGGAAAGGGAGACAGGCCCTCCCAGTATGATATCGATCAGCTGGTGGCGGCGAGGAAGCAGGGACACATGTTCTTCCTGAATACGGGACGCTCCTATGGCTTTTTGCCGCAGTCGCTGCGTACAGCGGATTATATCGATGGCGTGATTGCCGGCGGCGGCGCGCACGTCGTTCTCCATGGAAAGACGGTGTATCATCGGACGATTCCGGAGGATATCCTGTGCGAGGTGTCGGCGCTGTACCTGCGGCTCGGCAAGTGGTGCCAGTTTGAAGGGGAGACGGACAACTACCGGGTCATTGACGATGGAAAGCTCAAGCCGATCACCTCGCCGGATGACTTCAGGGGGCGCTATAAGGGCGCGCAGATCACCAAGATCACGATGGAGGGCGAAGTCGGCGAGGAGGAACGCCGGATACTGCACCCGTTCTTCTACATCTATAAAATGCCGACCTATTCCGAGGGCATTATCCGCGGGGAGAGCAAGACGCTGGGCATCAAGCGCGTGCTGGATGCGATTCACATTCCCATGGAGAACACCATCGGCATCGGCGACAGCGCCAACGATATTGAAATGATCATGAACGTGGGCTTTGGCATCGCGATGAACAACGCGGTGACGGAGCTCAAGCAGATTGCCAAAGCCACGACGGATGACTGCTATCACAACGGAGTGGGAAAAGCGATTCGCAGATATGTGCTGAACATGGACTGACAGGAAAGGAGCTGCGTATGGCTGGCATCGAGTTTCGCAATATATGCAAGGCCTTTGGTTTGGTCAAGGTGATTGAAAACCTGAATCTGACGATCGAGGACGGCAAGTTTACGGTGCTGGTCGGGCCGTCGGGCTGCGGCAAGACGACGCTGCTTCGCATCATCGCCGGCATCGGCCCGGCGACGTCCGGAGAATGCCTGATGGACGGAAAGGACATCACCGATCTGGAGCCGGCCAGGCGCGGCATTGCCATGGTTTTCCAGAATTATGCGCTGTATCCGACGATGAACGTCCGCGAGAACATCGTCTTTGGCCTCAAGAATATCGGCATGCCCAGGGAAAAGCGCGACGCGCTCGTCCGGGAATACAGCGGGATCGTCGATCTGCTGGATCAGCTGCACAAGAGCCCATCGCAGCTTTCCGGCGGACAGCGCCAGCGCGTGGCGCTTGCGCGCGCCATGGTCAAGACGCCGAAGGTCTTCCTGATGGATGAGCCGCTCTCCAATCTGGATGCCAAGCTGCGCGTGCAGATGCGCGGCGAGCTGATTGAATTGCAGAAGCGATTGGGCGCTACGTTTGTCTATGTCACCCACGATCAGGTCGAGGCCATGTCCATGGCGGACACGATTGTGCTGATGAACAAGGGCAGGATTCAGCAGAAGGGCTCGCCGGAGGAGATCTACGATGATCCCAACAACGTCTTCACGGCGCAGTTTATCGGCACGCCGCCGATGAATCTGCTGGAGATGGAGAACGGCTGCAGGCTCGGGTATCGGCCCGAGGCCATCGCTCTGATGCGCGTGAGCCCCGGGGCGGGCTACTGCCCGGCCGGCGAAATCGTCACGCGGGAGATGCTGGGCGCTGAGACGCACTATAAGGTGCGCATGGCGCAGGGGGATGTGATGGTCAAGAGCCTTGACAAGGGCTTTGCCGCCGGCGAACGCGTGCATGTGTGCGTGCCGCTGGAGAGGATGTTCTTCTTTGACGCACAGGGAGACAGGCTGCGTCCGGGGCAGCGCGAATACGACGCATGCCGCCGGCTGATGGGAGGCGCGTGATGATGGGGGAGAAGAGCGTCAGGCGTCTGGCGGCCGCGGGTGCTGTGCTGGGGCTTCTGCTCATGCTTGCAGGCGCGCTGCTCATCAAGCTGTCGTCCCTGTCCGCGCTTCCGGATCACGCGCTGCTTCGGGGCGTGCTGGCCGGCCGGAAGGTCATTCTCATCCTGGGCGCAGCGCTCACAGGCGCGTCGGTGTACGCGGGCAATATCGCCGTGCAGGGAAGACGGAGGCTCAGCGGCTTCTTCCCCTATCTGCTGATCCTGCCGGCGATGATCTTCCTGGTGCTCTTTGTCCTGTACCCGATTCTCAATGTCATCTACATGAGCTTTTTCAAGGGCAGCGTGCTCAACCCGACGAAGAGCTTTGTGGGGCTGAAAAACTACATGGCGCTTGCCAACAAATCCGCGTTCATCATTTCGGTCAGGAACACGTTCTTCTATGCGGTGTTCTTCGTGTCGCTGGTGGTGCTGTTCGCCCTGCTGATGGCGGTCTGGCTGTTCGACGACCGAAAGCTCAACAAGTTTGCGCAGACGGCGATCTTCACGCCGCATCTGATTGCGACGGTGTCCTGCGCGTTCATCTGGCGATGGATCATGGATTTCAACGACTATGGCCTGCTCAACACCGTGCTCGGCATCTTTGGCGTGGCGCCGGTCCCGTGGCTGGAAAGCTCAAAGACGGCCATGTGGGCCATCATCATCATGAACGTCTGGAAGAATATCGGCTACTATGCGCTGATTCTCATCGCGGCGATGAAGAGCATTCCGGCGGAAATCTACGAGGCGGCGATTCTGGACAACGCGTCCAGGACCAAGCGGTTTTTCAGGATCACGCTGCCGATGATCTCGCCGCAGCTGTTTGTCACGCTGATTCTGCTGACGATCGGCAGCTTCAACGTTTTCGATTCCGTCAACGCCATGACGCAGGGAGGCCCCGGCTCCTCGACGGAGGTCATCGCGCGCTTCATTTATCTGTTCGCATTCGGCAACGCGAATTCCCTGGGACAGGGCTGCGCGGCGGCGGTATTCCTGATGAGCATTCAGCTCGTGCTGACCGCGGCGTATTTCAGGCTCCTGGCCCGCCGGGTGCACTATCAGTGAGGAAGGAGGATGTGCCGTGAACGCCCATACCCGTCGCCGCATCCGGCGTACCATCAGGCGTCTGCCGGGCGATGCGCTCAAGCTGGCCGTGGTGCTGTGCTTCGTCTTTCCGTTCTACTGGATGATCTGCACGGCGTTCAAGCCGTATTCCGAGGCGATCAGCGTGCCGGTCACGTTCTGGCCCAGAACGTTCTCCCTGGAGGGCATCGCGAGCATCCTCAGCGCGAGGAGTGTCGACGTCATGCAATACCTGATGAACTCTGTCGTCATCACCTTCGGCACGATTGCCCTGCAGATGGTCATCATGATTCCGGCGGCTTACGCGTTTGCCCGGTTTGAGTTCTTTGGCAAAAACATCTGCTTTGCGCTGGTGCTTCTGGCGCTGATGATTCCCGGGCAGATCACCTACATCACGGTCTACCTGACCATGGCGGACAGGAATCTGCTGGATACCCTTTGGCCGCAGATTCTGCCCTTCGGCGCGAACGCCTTTGGCATCTTCCTGCTTCGTCAGGGCTTCAAGCAGATCCCGGAGGAGATCATCGAGAGCGCGCAGCTGGATTCCGCCTCCCAGGTGCAGATTGTGATGCAGATCATGGTGCCCATGTGCAGGAGCGTGCTGCTGACGATCATGCTGTTTTCCTTTGTCAGCAGCTGGAACAACTACTTCTGGCCCCTGGTGATGACCAACAGTGAGAAGGTGCGCCCGCTGACGATGATGCTGGTGCGCGTGCTCGACTCGGAGCTGGGCACCCGCTGGAATGAGATCATGGCGGCGAATCTGCTGATCGTGCTTCCGGTGCTCGGCGTGTACGTCTTTACAAGCGGCAGGATCATCAAGGCCTTCACCTACAACGGAATCAAATGATGCGCCTGCCGGAGCTGAGGGATACAGGTTAATGGATGCGATCCATTACAAATAAACCTAAAGGAGGTATTCCCGTGAAAAAATGGACTGGTCTGGTTCTCCTGGTGATCGTGTGCTGCTTTACCTGCTGCGCACTGGCGGAGAACGTCACCGTTGAGGTCTGGCATCCGCGCGGTGCCGGCGCCAACGGCGACATGATTGCTGCTTCTGTGGCCGAGTTCAATGAAACGGTCGGCGCCGAGAAGGGCATTACGGTGGTTGAAACCTTCCAGGGCGGCTATGCGGAGGTTGTGACGGCGACGATGAATGCGGTGGCTGCTGGCAATTCTCCGGAGATTGTCGTCGTGGAGAACTCGTCCGGCACGCCCGTGCTCTCCGGCGAGGGCATCCTGGCCGACCTGAGGCCGCTCATCGAGCGCGATGCCTGGGATCTTGACAACGTGCAGTCCGGCCTGCTGACCTACTGCTATGAGGGCGACGAGCTGATCGCCATGCCGTACATCCGCTCGACGCCGGTCATGTACTACAACAAGACCATGACCGACGCGCTGGGCGTTGAAATCCCGCTCGACAATGCGCTGAGCATTGAGGAGTTTGAGGAGCTGGGCAAGAAGCTCACGCAGAAGAACGCCGACGGAACGACGGAGGTGTACGGCTTCTCTCTGCAGAGCAACACCTGGTACACGCAGAACTTCTTCTATCAGCTGGGCTCCAACATGTATGACGAGACCGGCGAGCGGTGCCCGGCGCTGGAGGACGGCGCGATGCTGACCGTCTTCACCGCGTGGGACAAGTGGGTGAAGGACGGCTGGTGCCTGCCGTTCGTTTCCACCAACGACGAGGCCTATCTGGAGGAGCAGTTCTCCCTGGGCAAGATCGCCTGCATCTTTGATTCCACCGGCAAGATGGGCAACATCTTCGGCGCGGTCGCGGATCTGGGCAATCAGTTTGAGATCGGCATCACCTTCCTGCCGACGTTCGGCGAGCCGTCCTGCCCGACGGGCGGCGGCAACATGGCGATCGTGAGCAAGAACAATTCCGAGGCGGAGATCGACGCGGCCTGGGAGTTCATGAAGTTCCTGCTGACCAGCGAGCAGGACGCGCTCAACCATGTCAGAACGGGCTATGTTCCGGCCACCAAGGCGGCGGCCGATGCGCAGGCGGTCAAGGATCTGTGGGCGGCAGAGCCGTTCCGTCAGGTGGGCTTCAACCAGCTGACCTACGCGCAGGACGCGCCGCCCAGCGATTACGGCGCCGAGTGGCAGGTGGCCTTCAAGGCGGCGATCTCTTCGCTGATTCAGGAGGGCTCGATCACGCCGGAGGAGGCTGTCGAGCAGCTCAAGGCCGAGGCGGAGAATATCTTCTATTGATCGCCGGGGACAATCGCAAAAGGCACGCGCGCTGACAGGATGCTCCTGAAGACGCGTGTGGGGAGGCTGCCGTTTTCGGACGGCAGCTTGCCTGCGTTTCGCATCCTCTGCCATGCGGGGGAGAAAGGAAAACGATCATGAGAATTGGGATGTCGACGAGCAGCCACGGCCGGCTTTTGCGCAGGCCGGAGGTGCACTTTACCTGCGAGCAGGCGCTGACCGTGTGCGCGCAGGGCGGATTTGACGTGATCAATCTGGACTTCATCGAGTACAGCAAGCCCGGTCAGCCCATGCGCGGAGACGACTGGGAGGACTGGTGCAGGCGGCAGCGCGAAACGGCGGACCGGCTCGGTCTGAGCGTGACGTACGCGCATGCGCCGTTTTATGACTGGCGGCTCGATGAGCCGGATGGCGATCCATGCTATGAGGAGCTGATCCGCCGGTCCATTCGCGGCGCGGGCATCATGGGCGCGCAGCAGATCGTCTTCCATCCCGGCAGCCTGAACGACGGTACATGGTATAGCCAGAGGCTGTCGCTGGAGCGCAACGTGCGCTTTTACCGGAGATACGGCGAGCTTTGCGCGCGCGAGGGCGTCATGCCGTGCATGGAGAACATGATGGAGCCCGCCCGCGGAAGGCGCTTTGCCTCCTCGGTGGAGGAACTGCTCGCGCTGCGCGATGCGCTGGGCGAGGGGTATGGCATCTGCTGGGACTTCGGGCATGCGCATATGGCGGGCATCAACCAGTGCGCAGCGCTGCGCGAGATCGGGGACAGGCTGACCATGCTGCACCTCAATGACAACTTCGGGCGGCTGGACGATCATCTCGCCCCGTGCTTTGGTACGATTGAATGGACGCCCATCATGAGGACGCTCAAGGAAATCGGGTTTGACGGCGACCTGGTTTTTGAGAATTTCACGTTCTTTGACGGCCTGCCGGAGCGGCTGCGCGTGCCGGCCATGAGGTTGTGCCATGACGTGGGCGTGTATCTGCGCGATCTGGCGAATGGAGCGGAATAAGCTGCGGACAGCGAGCGGCCTGGAAAGAATCTCTGTTTGCCATCGCCCCGGCATACACTGGCCGGGGTGATGTTTATGATCGAGCAGCTGATTCTGTTCTTCCTTCAGGATGCGCTGTTTATGCTGGGGGTTCTCTCGCGGGGCAGCGCATTTCCCAAGCCGCTCTCCCGCGAGGAGGAGGCGCAGATGATCGAACGAATGACGCAGGGAGACAGTGAAGCGCGGGAGACGCTCATTGCGCACAACCTGCGGCTTTGCGCGCATATCGCGCGCAAGTACACCGTGCCGGGCTGCGATCAGGACGATCTGATCTCCATCGGGACGGTGGGGCTGATCAAGGGGGTCAATACGTTCAAGCCCGGCAGCGGCACGCAGCTGAGCACCTACTGCGCGCGGTGCATCGAAAACGAAATCCTCATGTGTCTGCGTGCGAGCCAGAAGCGCAAGGGGGAAATATCCCTGCAGGATCCGATCGGAACGGACAGCGAGGGAAACGAGATCACGCTGATTGACGTGCTGGGGACGGATGAGGACGAGGTGCACGGCCAGGTGGAGCGGCGGGTCAGCCTGCAGACGGTGCGCCGCCTGGTCACGTCCTGCCTGCGGGGCAGGGAACGCACGGTGATTGAGATGCGCTATGGCCTGCTGGACGGCAGGGCGTACGCGCAGCAGGAGGTGGCCGCGCGGTTGGGCATTTCCCGGTCGTATGTATCGCGCCGCCGCTAATGTAAACGATTGCCCGGAGGGCCACTGAAAGCTCTCCGGGCTTTTCATATGGACTATGAAGCGGTCATTCATCGAACAATTTCATTGATTTTTCTTCATCTGATCCGGAGAAGGATCAATACTCCTCATTTCCAATTACCTGAGAGGTGATTTGATTGCAACCAACCATTCTATCTATCGCAAACCAGAAGGGCGGAGTCGGCAAGACAACCACCTGCACCAACCTGGGCTTCGGACTTGCGCAGGAGGGCAAGCGTGTGCTGCTGGTGGACGCAGATCCGCAGGCCAGTCTGACCATCAGCCTCGGCTGGCCCCAGCCGGACGCGCTGCCCGTCACGCTGTCCACGCTCATGGGCCGCGCGCTCATGGACGAGCCAATCCGCGCGGAGGAAGCGATACTCCACCACGCGGAGGGCGTGGACGTGCTGCCCGCCAGCATCGAGCTGTCCGGCATGGAGGTGTCCCTCGTGAACGCCATGAGCCGGGAAACCGTGCTGCGGCAGGTGCTGGACGGCGTAAAGCGGCAGTACAGCCATATCCTCATCGACTGTATGCCCTCGCTGGGGATGCTTACCGTCAATGCGCTTGCCGCATCGAACAGGGTGCTCATTCCCGTGCAGGCGCAGTACCTGTCTGCCAAGGGTCTGGAACAGCTCCTGCAGACCGTTTCCAAGGTGCACAGGCAGCTCAACCCGAAGCTCGCCATCGACGGCATCCTGCTGACGATGGTGGACAGCCGCACCAACTATGCCCGTGAGATCAGCGCCCTGCTGCGCGAGACCTACGGGAGCAAAATCAGGGTGTTCGCCACCGACATCCCGCACTCTGTCCGCGCGGCGGAGATCAGCGCGGAGGGCAAGAGCATCTTTGCGCACGACCCGAAGGGCAAGGTGGCAGAGGCATACCGTGCGTTGACGAAGGAGGTGATGCGCATTGAAAAGCAGCGCGAAAAACATCAGGCTGACCTCGGTCGATGACCTGTTCTCCACCGAGGAGAGCCGCGCGGATGAGCAGCGCGAGAAGGTGCAGGAGATTCCCCTCGCGGAGCTGCATCCCTTTCCCAATCATCCGTTCAAGGTCGTGGACGACGAGCGCATGCTTGACACTGCAGACAGTATCCGCGAGCATGGCGTGCTCGTCCCGGCGATTGCCCGTCCGCGTGCGGACGGCGGCTATGAGCTGATTGCCGGACACCGGCGCAAGCGCGGCTGCGAGCTGGCAGGGCTTGACACCATGCCGGTTATCGTCCGCAATCTTGACGACGATGCCTCGACGATCATTATGGTGGATTCGAATATTCAGCGCGAAAGCCTGCTCCCCAGCGAGCGGGCTTTTGCATATAAAATGAAGCTGGAAGCCATCAAACGGCAAGGTGCGAGAACAGATCTAACTTCTGGACAAGTTGTCCAGAAGTCACGTCTGTCCGTAGAAATCGTAGCAGATCAAGCGGGCGAAAACTACAAACAGGTTCAACGCTACATCCGTCTCACCGAACTCGTTCCAGACCTGCTCGACATGGTTGACACGAAGAAAATCGCGTTCAACCCCGCTGTTGAGCTGTCCTACCTGAAGCCGGAAGAGCAGACAGCGCTGATGGAGGCGATGGACAGCGAACAGGCCACGCCGTCGCTCTCGCAGGCGCAGCGCCTCAAACGCTTCAGTCAGGAGGGCACGCTGTCGCCCGACATGATGCGCGCCATTCTCTCCGAGGAGAAGAAGGCCGACATGGACAGGGTGACGCTTACCGGCGACACCTTGCGCAAGTATTTCCCCAAGTCGTACACGCCCCGTCAGATGGAGCAGACCATCCTCAAGCTGCTGGAAGGCTGGCACCGCCGCCGCCAGCAGTCGCAGGAACGATAACCCGCCGCACGCGAAGACCGTGCGGCTGTTTGTTTTTGGAAAGAAGGTTGAGACTATGGCGATTTTTCGCGTAGCCAAGACGCGGGACTACACCGTAATGAGCAATTACCACCTCCGGGACAAGAACCTCTCCCTCAAGGCCAAGGGGCTGCTGTCCCTCATCCTGTCCTTACCGGAGGACTGGAACTACACGACGCGTGGATTGGCTGCCATCTGCAAGGAGGGCGTGGACAGCATCGGCGCTGCTCTGCGCGAGATGGAGAGCGCCGGGTATCTCACCCGCCATCGCCTGCGCGACAGGAGCGGGCGCATCTCGGATACGGAGTATGTCGTCTATGAGAGTCCGCGCACAGAAACGGAAGCGGATTCGCCGGATAAGGTTTCGCAGGGCACGGACGAACCGGATACGGCTTCGCCGTGTACGGAAAATCCGTATATGGTTTTCCCGGATATGGCAACGCCGCAAACGGATGCGCCGGATACGGAAAAGCCTGCGCAATTAAGTACTGAGGTATCCAATACGTATGAATCAAATACCCAAAAATCAAATCCTGATCCAATCATAGTCCAAAAACAAAGGGCTCAGCAAGCCGATACTGGCATGAGCGATATGGATCAGATGGATGCAAGGGAGTACCGGAAAACGTTCGCCGAAGTTAAGGAGCAGATCGAATATGACGCACTGGATACGCCGCACGACCATGAACGTCTGGGCGAAATCGTGGAGATCATGACGGAGACGCTGTGCAGCCGCAAGCCGTATATCAAGGTCGCCGGAGAGAATTACCCCGCCGAGGTGGTCAAGAGCCGGTTCAAAAAGCTGAGCTATCATCACATCGAGTACGTCTTTCTGAGCCTCGATAAGAAGCATACCGAGGTGCGCAATATCCGGCAGTACCTGATGACGACGCTCTATCATGCGCCAACGACGATGAGCAATTACTACGACGCGGAGGTGCGAAGCGCAGGGATTTTGTAATGCCATGCGAAGGATGTGCTGATGGGCATTTCACCAACGAGGCAAGGCTGTCGAGCAAGACGGATTATGAACAACCAACAACCGCATATCAGGAGGCCCAAAGTGTACAAGAATCATGAATGCTATGCTGACCCAACAGCCGGGCAGGCATTAGCCCGCATTGCGCGTGAGGAACAGCTTCATGCCCAAGCGAAACGGATGAAAGCGATAAAATACAGGCTGGCGTGGACAAATCCAGTATTCCTTTGTCCGGCCGACCATGGGAGGAATTGCATTGGCCATCAGGAAAACCAGCAGCGTTAAGGGAGAAGAAAACCCGTGGCAGGCGCTGGCCGACGCCATCATCATTCAGGCGGTCAAAGATTATCGAAACCGCGCCCGGATGATCAAGCGAATCCGCGGGCGCCTCAAGAGAGCAAGGAAAATGACCCCATCCGAATTGACCTTTCAGGCACAGCGCCTGCAGCGATACGAAGAAGAGCAGGTTGCCGCGCGCAGATTCTTCTGCTCCAGATGGTTTGGTACTTTGTCTGATTTGGACGGATACGATCTGATTGATAGACTGCAAAAGGAGGCGATGTGATGCCGGTTGATGCGCTTTTGGGAGAGCTGCGGTTTGCAGAACGCCGCTTGATTGCTGCAGAGGAACGGGTGGCTTTTTGCCGGGCAACAGCAGCAAAAACCTCGGTAGTATTGGGTAGTCAATGTGTTTCAAAAGCGCGCGACGTTGCTTCCCATGAGAATGCCGTTATCCGCTTGATGGAAGCCGAGTGGGAGTATACCGAAGCGGAACAGCAGTACAGTGACGTGCGCGATCATGTTTGTTCGCTTCTTCAAAGGCTGGATGATCCGATGAATGCCGGTATTCTGAAGCTGCGGCATGTGGAGCACAAGCGAATGTCAGCCATTGCGAATGAGCTCCATCTCAGTCGTTCCAGCGTTTATCGCCGGTATACGCTTGCATTGGCGGAGCTGAAAAGCGTGCTTCAGATGCAGGATGGACATGCCGGCAGTTGAGGTATTCCCTGACAACATTGACGGTTTCTTTTTTTCAGAGTACGATGAATGCAGAAAAACGAAATCCGGAAGGAGCTTGGCGGTGCGGTCAGCATGAGCATCGGCTAGGAACTGTGATAGATTGAAGCGACAATACGCAAAGCGGAAAGGAGCCTTGACCATGATCGAACTGAACTACAAGCGCAGCGGGGATTACCTGCTGCCTGACCTGGGTCTGACTGAAACAGAATAGTTGCCGCTGGGCAAGTATGGCCTGCTCAGACAGTACTATCTGGAGGAGAATCGCCCGGGCCTGTACACGAGGCTGATTCTCAGCGGAAAGCTGATGGAACATCTTCAGGAGATCGAGCAGACGGCACAGAGCCGCCTCGAAAGCCTGATGAGCCAGCTGTCGAAGCAAGCGGACGTAACGGAGGAGCTGAAAGCCCGGGATCAGATGGCTTGGGTGCAGCGGATGAACGCACTGCAAGCACAGGCCGAGGAGATGATCCTGTCGGAGCTGATTTACGCCTGATGGATGAAAACGGAGGACAACCATGATGAAGACATCGCTGAGAATCGCTTTGGCCCCTGTGATGCTGATCATTCGCCTGACGCTTGGGCTGGCGGCTTTTCTGACCTCTATTGCATCGTCGGTTCTAGGATTATCAGTGTCGCTGTTTGCCCTTCTTGCGGTGATCGAGTTCTTTATCGGCTACTGGCAGAACGGAATTGCGTTTATGGTTCTCGCGTTTCTGGCAAGCCCCATCGGATTGCCGGCAATCGCCAACCTTCTGCTGAACCTGCTGGATCATCTCATCGGTTTTCTGGAAGGCTTGGTTTGCTGAAAGTGATTTTGCCTGCGGCGGTTTGTGTGCATCACAGATCGCCGCTTTTCTTTTTGTGGAGGAACGTATGGCGACCACTCGAATTATTCCGATGCACATCAACAAGGGAAAGACCATAGCACAATGCCTGAAGGCGCGGGTGGAATATGTGAAGAACCCGGACAAAACGGATGGCGGCGAGCTGATTTCATCGTATGCCTGCTCGCCGGAAACAGCAGACCAGGAGTTTCTGATTGCGCAGAATTAGTATTAAGGAAGATGTGGCACAGAAACTGGATTCACTGTTCAAACATGGAAACCTGAGTCTTCGCATTGCATAAAAGGCAGTTTCACATAAAATTCAAATACGACACTGGGGACGCATCTTTTTGCTCTACTTTTAATAATATGGAACGAATGCTTGTTTATTGATGTGAACGCTTCGGATACAGTGGCGATAATTATCAGGGCAAGAGAATCTGGCCTCACAATTTGCTGTCTGCTCAAACAACTCCGTGGTATTTGATAGTAAATGTACTCGATCGCCTTCTACGTGACATAAGCAGGGGATGTATATCGAAGAAGCACAGCAGGCATTTCAGAATTACAAGATTATCTACAGTATCTAACATTACATTATAAGATTGATGTTCTCGTTGTTGACGATGATCGTCATTTGAATAAAGAGACTGTTCCATTTGAGAAAAGAAGAGCAGCTAATGATATCGCTTAGAATTACAGTAAAGGCATTGACTTTTGATCTCAATCCAGCTATTATTACTGTAAAATAGGATTTGTATATACAAAATGGGAGGCTGATTATTGGATGAGTAATTACTCCCCTCTTCGGTATCCGGGAGGAAAATCGGCATTGTATCCTGTTATTTCCAGCGTGATAGAATCCAATAGAATGAAGCACTGCATATATGTCGAACCTTTTGCTGGCGGTGCAGGCATTGCATGGAGTTTGCTGATTGATGGCGTAGTAGATCGTGTGATTATTAATGATGCAGATAAAGCTGTATATTCATTTTGGCGAGCTATTGTGGAATCTACGCAATGGTTTGTTGAGAAGATCAGGACAACGCCGATAACGGTCGATGAATGGCGAAAACAAAGGGATATTCTCCGAAAGTCAAAGAAGTACAGCAAAGAATTGGGTTTTGCAATGTTCTTTTTAAATAGAACTAACCGATCAGGCATTTTGGATGCTGGTCCCATAGGCGGTTATGATCAGGCAGGAGAGTATAAAATTGATTGCCGCTTTAACAGAGATGAATTAATCGGGAAAATTATAAAGATTTCTGAATACCGGAACAACATCAGAATATACAATCAAGATATTTCGACATTCTTGAAACGGTTTTTGCCTCAAGGAAACGAAAACAATGAGATATTTGTGTACTTTGATCCACCCTATTATGAAAAGGGTCAGCGATTATACATGAATTCTTTTTCGAGTAAAGACCATGAGAGATTAAGGGATTCGGTTGCCCTTCTTGATTGCAGGTGGATCATGACATACGACGACAAGTCTGAGATTGAAGAGCTGTACGAGAGTTATCAGAAGTGTCGCTTTTCAATCAATTATAGTCTGTCGAATAAAAGAAAAGGTGGAGAACTGATGATTTATAAAGACACATCGTGTATTCCATCTTCTGAGGTTATTTCAAAATTATCTAAATCAGTTACTTTTGGTAATATTTGTTTGGAGGGATAGAAAGTGGATAACTGTAGATTTTGTGGCATAGCTAACGGAAGTATGGATACGCAAAAACCTGAAAACGTGAAGATTGCAGAGAGCGAAAAGTTTTTTGCCATTTCCTCGGTTGGTGCGTTGGTGGAAGGTTGGACACTCATTGTGCCCAAACACCACTGCTGCTCTATGAAGAACTTATATACCGAAGAAGAGTTTTCTACATTTTCGAATCAACTTGTAAGCATATTGACTGCTTGCTATGGCCCCGTCATTGCTTTTGAGCATGGTCCCAACCGTGAAGGCTCTGATACTTCTTGCGGAACTGACCACGCACATATTCATATCGTGCCATATCGTTCTTTGATGGCAAAACTTGATGATATGGAAATGGAATGGCAGACATGTAGTGCGTCCCAAGTGTGTGAACTTGTTGGTAGAAATGAGTACCTGTTTTATTGTGAACCGGGTACAAAATGGGACAATCCGACCGGTCGGGTACATGTTTTGAAAGAGCCCATATCTCAGTTTTTTAGGAAGGTTATTGCTGAAGATTTGGGCGCGCCTGACAAATTCAACTATAAAACTAACCCCGATACAACGCTTACGCTGAAAACCATTGAAAGGGTAAGATACTATTGTGCTAAGCATTGAGAGGTTTAGAAATGACAGAGAACAAAACCAATACAAAAGAAGAAGCAGCGGAAGTGACTAAAAGCGCCTCTGTACCGGATGCTATTGAAACAAAGGTAAATACTGATGGCCGAAAGCCCTATGAGTGGCAATCAAAATACCCTAAAGAGGCACGAAACGAAATGCTGTGGGAAGCTATATATATTGGTGCAGTTTTGGTCGTGTCCTTTTTGGGATTATTTCTTAATTGGAGCGGAGTATTCAGTTGCTTTCTGAAAGTAGATCCAACAAGAGTGATTGCCTTCGAAGGAATTTTGCTATATTTCCTTTCTGGCTTGATGGGAGGCACTATCTTTGGGATAAAATACTTTTATAGAGTCGTAGCACGAGGGTATTGGACACAGGATAGGAAATACTGGAGAGTTTTTTCTCCATGGATTTCTGCATGTGTGGCTTTGGTTGTTGGGTGCATGATTGTTTCTGGTTACATTAACGCGACTCAGACTCCATCTACTGCGACTGGGGTTTGCGTAGGCTTCATTTCTGGTTATTTTGCAGATGAAGCAGTTGGCAAAATGTCTGAAGTAGCAACAGCTCTGTTTGGCTCCAGTAGTAAAGTAAAATGAGGTGCTTATGATGGCACATGTATCTGCACTAAAGCCTATTAGTCCTATGATCTGGGTTACACAGTCAGGTTTTGAGATTATTAATTCTGAGCAGGTTACAATTAGTCGTGTGGGAGAAAAAGCTTTTGGATTAGCTTCCTTGCCTCCCCAATGGACTCTTCCTTATTTTGTAATCTCGGACAAACTATTTGATGACTATGTCGAAAACCGTGATATTGAGAGTGTAGCATCAAAATGGGCTAAAGGAGTAAATGCTGCAGCAGCAAGCTGCACAATATCATCCGACGATCAGATTATTGTGAGATCTAATGCTCATTCTGAAGGATTGGCAGAGCGTGGTAAATTTATTTCTGTAGAGGGAACATTTCAAGAGTGGCCTAAATTGGTCAAACAGTGTTTTGATGACTCGTTAGAGCAGGATGATTCGGGAAATGTCCACATGCCGGTGATTATTCAAAAAAGAGTGACAGCATTGTCTCGTGGACATATTTCAAATGAACGACGTGTAGCCGAGGAAAATCGTGATTGGAAGGGCGAGATTGAGGGGGCAATTCCAAGGGTATTCTCTGTTTCATTGCGCAGCTGGCGCAAAAAAGTGAAAGTCGATGGTTATATTGATTCACCGCTAATGTGCCCTGGAGATAAGGTAATTAGGGATGTATTGTCCATTCCGTGCACATGGGCCACGAATCAACGAATCCGTGTGCATTTCGAGTGGATATATGACGGTTATTACATTTATCTAGTTCAGGCTGACGAAGAGACAGTGGCTGATGGCATCAATCCAATGAAAGGTGTACATAACACATTGGCTGCAAAAGAATCTGCTGATACAGGATTTCCTTATTGCGTGCATCCGTTGAAAGCAGAAGATGCAGAGCGATATAAGAAATATGCAAAGATTCAGAATCCGCTACTATATCATCGTATAGAACAGCGCACTGCTCCACTTTATATTTTGGACGATGTGGAAACCCTTGAGGCATTGACAAAGAATACAATAACAGCTGGATTAGAAAAGGATTTACGCATTCTTACATCTCACTCCCTCATTATTCGAACCGATATTGCTACCGACAATAAAGAGGAACGACAACTACTACCGCGAACCAATGGTATTAAAGATGTAGAAGCAGCTAAGAAGTGGTTATGTGAGAGTTATGCTGAGTTATTGAAACAACCAGGCCAAAAGCCGATTTTTATAATGCATAACTACATACCCGCTTTCTCCTCGGCTTTTGCCTATGCGAGTCCAGGCGATAAATTGGTTCGAATAGAAGCATTGTGGGGATTACCTGAAGGCCTGTATTATTATAGTCACGATAAACATGTGGTGGATACAAAGCATGCAGATGCCGGAAAAATGGCTCAAAAAGAGTTTGAGGTACAATCGCATCGAAACTACAAGAAATACTTTGTTTTTCCGATGGAAGACGAGAAATGGGAAGTACAAAGTCTGGCAAATCCCTATGATTGGAGATCTGCTATTCCGAAGGAAGATTGGATAAAAGAAATTGCGTATGTTACACGTCGGATTTCTGAAGAAGAAGGAAAAAGTGTCAGTGTAATGTGGTTTGTCGGTGTAGATGATACAACCTACGGATGCAATGTATTTCCGTGGTATCATGAACCGTTTGAGTATAACGAAGAGCAGACTACGCCACGCAATAAGCTTTCATTCGAAAGGACTCTTGCTATCCACACATTAAAGGACCTTGAACAATTGGAGAAGCTGGCAACGAAGCCCAATGCAAGTATTAGGAACATTCAGATTCAGCCGACGGATGCCAATATTTTGAGAGATCGGTCTATCATTGACAGAATCGGAAATGCTGCGAAAGATCTAGGCGCAAACATTTTACTGGAGGGCGGAATCCTCTCACATGCGTATTACCAGTTGGTTCGTACAGGCGCAAAGGTTGAAGTTAGACATGCTTTTGAGAAAAAGCAAAGTTTGGAGTTTAACAAGCTAGTAAGAGATAAGATTCCTGAAAAAATACAGTGTAACGGTGAGGAAGCTGTAACCGCCCAACTAGATAAAAGTATATTGAATCGGCTACTGAAACGTAAATTGGTTGAGGAGGCGTTAGAAGTCCTCGATTCAAAAGAGGAAGATAATCTTGTTGTGGAACTTGCAGATATTCTAGAAGTTCTTGACGGAATTCTTGGGCAGCATCAGATTGATATTCAAACAGTCTTACAGCAAAAGCAAAAGAAGCGTGAAAAAGTGGGTGGATTCGAAAAGGGTGTCTATCTGAAAACGACCTCCAGCCGTGCTATCTCAAGTAAAGGAAAAATTGTTATTGATAGCAACCCTGTAGACACAAAGCAAAAGGTGTCAAAGTCAACGGATCTGCGCAAGTATTCGACTGCTAATGAATCTTTAACACGAATCAAAGTTCCCGTCACTTTGGATAAATGGGAAATTCGTCCAAGTGTCAGAGCAAAGAATATTGATATCGTTCTTAGAGGTGAACGTAAACAAGGAATTTGGCAAATTGAAATCTCTGTTTTCGAAAAAGCAGAGCAAATGTCGTTCTTCGACATGTAAACTATTGGCTCCTATCAACAAGTGTAAACTTGGTTCGATAGGGGCACTGTAGAATGACTTTTTTATACTGGATATATGTCCAATCGCTCTAACAGCAGTAAGCGTCAAACCTACAGGCGGGGAGCAAAATTGGCGCAGAGAGTATCGTTCTCCGCGCCAAACTTGTTTTCACTGATTCAACTGAACATTCCAGGGTAGCAGCTGCGGTACCGTCAAGTATTATGCGCAAATTCATTTACAAGCCTGGCAGGACTCCGTCTGCACAGGGTAGGGGAATCTGCCCTTGATTACCCAATAGCAGAAGGCAGAGTGCGCGTCAAGGGCGGCGAAGCCGCTTGCAAAGCCCTTGACGCGAGTTCTGTTTTCTGCTATCAACCGGCCATAGCTGAGCTCGATGTGGCGATTTCATCTGGTCCCGAACACGACATAGTTTTTCAAGTTTGCTTGTTTTTCTGGATCCCAGTTTTTCAAGTACTATGGATAAGTATCGCACGATTAGAGGGAGGCATCAGGGCGCGGAATTATTGAGCGGTTACGATGATCTGCCGAGACTGCTTCTTTTTTGTATGAATCATCCCGATATTCTATAAAATGCCCTATGCCCGTCAAAGCTCAGGAAGCACGATAGGCGTAGGGCGTCTTTTCATTTTTTGGCACAAGCCCGGCAGACGAATGGCGCAGGCACTCGTCACAACCGCAGAGCCTGCTCTGCCTTACAGGGGATTGGGGGGCGAGCCTCCAACAAGCAAAGTGCAAATAGTAAAACGTTTGCCCTGCTTGCCAATATTATGCCAAATTTGAGATAATAGTCGTTATGTCAAATTGTAAACGCTAATATAAAAGTGAGCCACTTTGTAGCGAAACGCTCATGAAAAATTGAGCCACCGGAAACAGCCCACTATAATAGTCTCAGACTATATAGGGGGGCGAACAAAGGTGGTTATTACAGTGGAGATTTACAAACAGATTCGCAAGATGCGGCTGGACGGCATGAGTCAGAGGCAGATCGCAGCAACGCTCCACATCTCCTGCAATACTGTCAAGAAATACTGGGACGGTAACAGCGTCCCCTGGGAGAGGAAGGACTACTCCAGGGACGCCTCCGTACTTACTGAGGATGTGGTAGCATTTGTCAGACAGTGTCTGGATGAGGATAGCCAGTGTAGATCCAAGAAGCAGCATCACACCGCCAAACGTATCTACGACCGGCTGGTAGCCGAATGCGGCTTCACCGGCGGCGAGACAACCGTCCGGCGACTGTTGAAAGAACTTCGCGAGAAGAGCCAGGCGACATTTGTTCCGCTTATCTTTCCGGCAGGAGATGCCCTGCAGATTGACTGGGGTGAGGTATCCGTCTACTTGAGTGGCGTCAAAACTACCGTCAACCTCTTCTGCGCGCGACTGTGCTACAGAGGTGCTCCCATGGCTCTGGCATACCGCAGACAGAATGAGGAGAGCTTCCTGGATGCGCTGGTTCAGGTATTTCAATATTTCGGCGGAGTCCCCAAACGGGTCATCTTTGACAACGGCAAGGTCGCCGTCAAGGACGGCTTCGGCGCCCACGCCCGGAAGCAGGCGGGTTATGCTGCTCTGGCCGCTCACTACGGTTTTGAAGCGGTATTCTGCAATCCGACTTCCGGCAACGAAAAGGGTTTGGTAGAAGGTCTGGTGGGCTATATTCGCCGCAATGTCTGCGTTCCGGTTCCCAAAGTGGAAACCATGGAAGATCTGAACCGGATGCTCCTGGAAAAGTGCCTGAACTACCTGTCCCACCAAGTTCGCGGCAAAGAATCCTCTGTGGGTGAGATGCTCAAAAAGGAGCGAGAAAAGCTGTACCCTCTGCCCGGCTATCCCTTTGACCCATGTAAGCGCGCCACCGGCCGGGTGGACAGGTTCTGTACTGTCCGCTTTGATACGAATAACTACTCTGTTCCTGCTGTGTACTGCGGAAGAGAGGTATCTCTTAAAGCCGGTCCCGAAACGGTCACCATCTATTTTGAGGGGCAGTGTATTGCCCAGCACCGGCGGTGTCTGGATAGAAAACAGAACATCTACAAGCTGGAACATTACCTTCCCTTGCTGGAGAAGAAAGGCAGAGCTATCTTCTACGCCAGACCGGTACAGGAAACCCTGCCTGACTACTTCCTGAATTGGCTGCAGAAGCAGGATTTGTCCCCAAAAGAACTGGTTGAGATTCTGATCCGTTGTCGGGAGGAAGACTGCGATGTCATTATGACCGAGGCACCCCAACACGCCGCTCCTGTCCAAATTGAGGATACTGTTGTCGTGCAAGCAGTAGACCTGCATACCTTCTGCGCACATGAACATCCTGAATGCAGCGAACTGACAGAGTGGTTGATTCTCGAATGGCTGAGACCGGTCATGAAGAAGGAACCCGCTGTCATTCACCAGCACATCTGCTTTATGAACGGATTTGCCCGGTATCTGAACAATGTGGGAAAACCGGCATTCATGATGCACAACAGGTTCGCCTGCGGCCGGACACTATTCGTTCCTTATATCTTCTCGGACGATGATTTGACTCGCCTCTTTCATGTCATTGACACAAACGGAAAGCATGGAAACCCGTTTCAGCGGATTCAGTTCAGCGTGTATTACAGGCTGATCTACACATGTGGATTGCGCCCAAACGAAGGACGCACGCTCAGAAAAAAGCATGTGGATCTCCATGCCGGCGAGATTGTCATTGAATGCTCCAAAGAACGCAGAAGCAGAATCGTCGTGATGTCGGATGACATGAGGGCGCTGGCAGCCAGATACAGCAGCCTGCTGAACGCATGCTTTCCGGATACGGAATTCTTTTTCCCCTCAAAGCATGGCCGGGAGTATCCGGCGACTTTCTTCCAGACAAACCTTGTCCGCTTCTTTGCCGAGGCCAATCCTGCCATTCCTGCAGACTTCCTGCCTCGTGTGCGCGTCTATGATCTTCGTCACCGCTTTGCCACAGCAGCCATTCACCGCTGGCTTGAGCAGGGAAAGCCGGTTGATACCATGCTGCCTTATCTCCAGATGTACATGGGGCACGCAAGGCTTTCTTCTACCGCGTACTATATCCATCTTTTGCCGGAGCATCTGGTCAAAGCAAGCGGCATGAACTGGGAAGAAATTGGTGACATCCTTCCGGGGGTAGAGCTATGGCAAGACTGAAGAAGCCGGTGGACGAACGCCTGTTCATGCTGATTAAGAACTGGCTTGGCGTATATCTTCCGACAGAGCGCAAGGCCAGTCCATGCACCATTGCAAATTACAGACAGGCGCTGAACCAGTTCCTCACCTATCTGGCAGATAGGAACGGAACAAAACTGGCTGCTGTCACATTTGATATGATGAATGCGGATTCGCTCAATGATTATCTGAATCATCTGCAAACAGAGCAAAACTGCACTCGTGCCACAAGAAACAACCGGCTTGCCGCCTTGCGGGCATTCATTTCCTACGCTTCGGCCTGCAGTCCGGAATACGTTGCAACAGCGTTGGATGTAGCCAGAATCAAGACACAGAAGGATGATCCGTTTTCCAAGGTGGAATACCTGACTGAAAACGCAGCCAGGGCCATCCTTGCAGCACCCGATGTGTCCACTGCCAAAGGCCGCAGAGACCAGACCATGCTCACCGTCCTGTATGACACCGGCGCCCGGATTAGCGAGCTGCTGGAGCTGCATCTTTCTGATCTGCGGCTCAGCACAACAACTCCGACTGCAACACTTCTCGGCAAAGGCGGTGTCGTCCGCACGGTTCCTCTGGCAAAAGAAACCGTGTCCATGCTGTACAGGTACCTGGCGGAGTTTCACCCGGATGAGCTGTTGACATCCTGCGCGCTGCTGTTCTTTACCAGCCACAGGAACGGCCGGCAGAAGATGTGCGCGCAAACCGTGCGGGCATGGATGGACAAATACAGAGAGTCTGCCCGGTTGAAATGCCCGGAAGTGCCGGAACATATTCATCCTCATATGTGGCGGCATACCCGGGCGATGCATCTGTACCAGCATGGCATGCCGCTGGAACTTGTAGCACAGTGGCTTGGTCACAGGAATCCAACCACAACGCTCGTTTATGCTTATGCGGATACAGAGCACAAGCGCAAGGCCATTGAAAAGGCCATGGAACACAGCCAGGTGACAACGGGATTATCCGCCGGTTCCAGGCAGCCGGCATACCAGATTACCGATGAGGAGCTGCTGAAGCGTCTGTATGGGCTTGATTAACCGGCAAATTATTATCTCAAATTCCGCCCTGCTCGCGCCTGTTGCGGCAGGGCAATCCTCTTTCCGGTACAAAATATTATGTCAAATTGTTTTGGCACAAAGCCTTGTAGCAGCTAAGTTTCTGGATGATTTTTGAGATAATAAATTATTTGCGATAACCAATGTTATCTCAAATCAAAACGCCACAATGCGTTTGACCAACATGGCTGTTTATCTCAATATCGGAGAGCTTTGTGTCCGATTTACCGGTGCAATTGCTCAAGAAATGTGATGGCTTCATTCACGGTAGAAAAGGTTTTGCATTGCTTACACAGCCATTGGTTTCTTTCATCTGTGTCTTCCAGTCCGGGCAGACCATCCGAAAGAAGGTTACACAGTATCTTTTCTGCATGTTCCACTGCGATAGGATAACGCTCCGCTATGCGTGCAGTTGCTTCATAATCTCCTTTGACATAGGAGGCTTCTCTTGCAACAACCTCTGCAAGTATTCTCTCCTTGTCTGCAACCTCCAGCACCGGCGGCGAAAACATTTTGTAGTGGAGCATCAGCCAATACTCGATACAACCTGTGGTCATGAGCAGGCGAACTCTGATATTCGGATTCCTTCTGAGCCTTCGAAGCCTCTTGATCATCGCCAGCCGCTGCTCCCATTTCCCGATGTCCTTTGTCTCCACATCAAAGAAAAACCATATCTCATCTGTGACCTCTGCGTAATCCCGGAACTTTGGATCTTTCTGAAAGCGCCTGTCCGCTTCTTCAAACAATCCGGTTGCAGATGGACGCTTTATGACGGCAACATTTGCAAACCTCTGCTTCAAAAAGTCGGTATATGCCTGCTCGCTCTCTCCTTCACAGAAGACAAAGATCAGCGGCTTGGCGTGTTTGATCCGGCGGGGCATTATTCCACCTCCTCAATTTCAATGTTGGGGGTGGCACCGTATTTACCAAGCAGATAGCCTTTCCGAATATTCTCAGTTGTCCGAGTTGAAAAGTCGCTGATGCTGTACAATTCAGACGCGCCGTCTTCCTGATCCTTATCTACAAAATACAGCTGGTCTTTTCGGAGCAGTTCCATGTTCAGCAGCTCCGTGTTATGCGTGGTGAAAATCATCTGCGCACCGAATGGATTTGTTCTTTTGCTTTGGAACTTCGATACAATGAAGCTTACCAGCAGAGGATGAAGTTCCCGCTCAATCTCATCCACCAGCAAAACGCCGCCATTGGCCAATACAGACTCAATCGCCGGTGCTATTGACATGAGTTTTCTGGTGCCGTCAGATTCGTCTTCCAGCTCAAGCGAATAGAGCTGTCTGCTTCCATCCTGATTCCGGCCTTTATGCTTGGAAGTCGCCTTGACCTCGCCCATCTTGAGATGAACCT
Source organism: Clostridia bacterium (assembly GCA_017937505.1). GTDB lineage: Bacteria > Bacillota > Clostridia > Christensenellales > Aristaeellaceae > Ventricola. The sequence continues at coordinate 37,071 of JAGBDL010000162.1, forward strand.
CGGAGTTATTGGATGTTTCGGAAAGCGCCTGCCTAAACTGCATCAATGCAGCCCTGACCCCTTCGGGGATTTCATCCGGAAAGGCGGTGCTATCCTGAATTTCCTGGCTGTTGATTTCAAACTGCATTTCCTCAATACCCAGATCAGCAGCCTTGGCATAATCGGAAATGGCTTTCAGCATGTTGGTATCGCTGGAGTAGTCAAGAAGCTGACGCGGGATATCGGAATAGTCCCTGGAGAAGAACACCTTTTCTCTGAACCATCTCATCGCGCGGGAACAATCTGCATCATTCATGGTGCAGGCAACGGAGAAGAATAGCTGGTTTTCAGCAACAGCTCCCTTGATGAGCTCCCGTCTCGCTTTATCCTTGCTGAACTCAAAATCCTGTCCTGACCTTGAGAACACCAATGCTTTCTGTCCCTTGGGCGCATGGTACAGTGACTCTGCAAATACTTTTTCCCTGGTTGCAGAAAAAGAGTACCAGTATCTGACGTCGTCCAGTGTATAGTAGAATTCAAATTCAGTAGGCTCTGACGCCGAATAGTCATTGAGGGCAAAGGGAACGACAGGAATAGCAGCCTTTTCGTGCTGCGTCCGCTGCGCGTTTCTGATGAATTGAACTGCGAGCCAGAACGCCCGTATCACATTGCTCTTGCCGCCGCCGTTCTTGCCAAAAATCGCAGCCCCCGGCAGAAGAGTGATGCTATGAAATGGAATGAGAATGCTCTTTAAGGCTCCCAGACCTGTTGCTTCCATGGAGAGAACGGCATCATCTCGAAACGATCTGTAATTCCTGAAGCGAAATTCGATGAGCATAGAAACACCTCCGCTACCAGTATAATCACTGGTCGAGAAAAATACAATTGGAAAAATCAAAAAAATTGATAATTCTTCTTCGATTTTATCCGAATCCATGCGGGCCTGAGTCTTTATTTGATTTCAATGTAGTTTTCCCGAAACACTCATATAGCGAATTGGTGAATTCTGTGTTGCGGAGAAGCATCCTTGCATTTCTCGTGGGCTTGGGTCACAATAGAAGCAGACAATTCGAGCAGGAGGGATTCTTATGACGATCAAGAAGGTGCTGAATGTGTTCAGCGGATACTTGAAGCGGGATACTGCCGTTGAGGTGGTGGAAACGACCAGAGGCCATGTTGTGATGATCTGGGACAGTCGGATGAAGGATTGGAGCGATGTCTATCACTGCCCCACCGCCGAAGAGTTGATGAACACGCTGCTCTTCTGCAAGGAGGTTTTCGACGAGTATTGTTTTACCCATGGCGAACGTGATCTAATGGACGATGAACGGGTGCAGATAACGCAAATGCGGCAGGAGATGCAGCGCCTGTGCGAGACGGGCGAATGAAACCTGTTAGGTACAAAACCTTTCTCGCCGACCATGAGCGCGATATTTCTGTCGCAGATGGCGAGGCAGATATTTGATACGCAGAGTGTGCCCAAGTAATTAATGATCAGTAAGGCGAAGAACGAATGTTTGCTTCTTGGGTGATAATCAAATAGCGAGAATTATCTGGAATCAATCAGAGAATGATCACAAAATTGAAATTAGAAAAGGAAGAGCAGTAAATAAAAGGAAGGAAACATCAATTATGGACAGAATTGTATTACTGGATGTATAATTAGGAAAAAGCGAGTTGCTCTTGTGTAATGTGTAACGATATAAAGGATGTGAAAGACATGAAAATCGATCTGCATTGCCATACAAAGAAGATTAAAAAGGGAGATCCGACTACGAGAAATGTGACTGCAGAATTGTTCAAAGAGAAGATTACCCGAGCAGATATCCGAATTGCGGCGATAACCAATCATAATCATTTTGATGTTGAACAATATAAGCAGTTAAGAGATTGCGTTGAAGAATGCTGCGACGTTTGGCCTGGAGTAGAACTTGATATAGTTGGCCAGTCACAAAAAAGAGGGCATTTGATTGTTGTAGCCAACCCTGATAATCTAGAACAGTTCAACTCTTCTGTCCGCGAACTAATTAATAATCAAGATGAGAATACTGTAGTATTCAGCCTTGATGAAGTTTACAAGAATCTTGATAAATGCGATGTAATATATATATTTCATTACAATAAAACGCCGAGCGTTGATGAGGAAGATATTGAAGAACTGCGTTCAAAGGTGTCGAAGAAGGCCAGGATATTTGGTGAACCGTCTAATCTGCGTTCATTGGGCGTATATGCCAATCTTGGTGGAAATGTAATTATGGGGAGTGATGTGAGAGATTGGAGTGATTATGAAAACAAAAATTTCTCTGAATTGAGACTTCCAGTATCATCGTTTGCCCAGTTCTGTAAACTGGCGGAGAAAGATGAAACAGTCGTCAATACACTTCTTGGCAGTAAAACGTATAATGAATACACCGCGAATCCGTATCCTGGGGTGAGCATTAAGATTCCACTATATAGGGATGTCAATATTATTTTTGGCCAAAAGGGAACTGGAAAGAGTGAAATACTGAAGTCTTTGATTAGTGTATTAAGGAATCAAGGAGTAAAATGTGAAACATACATCGGCGGCAATCGTGAAACTCAGTTTGGAGAATTTCTTAAAACGAGCGATATGACTAGACTAAGCAGCAAAGTTGGCGTTGACGAATGCAGCAATGAGTTCAATTATATAATGAAGTTTCGCGAACACATGCCTACTCTGTTTAGCGACTATTTGGAATGGTATGAAACCAAGGATAATAGTAAAAACAAGCAGAGAATGAAGATCACGGAGGCACGAATAACCCCGCAAAGAGACCCATCCATATACGATGAATATAAGGAGGAAAGTAAAACTAGCCAAGCAATTTGTGGAGCATTGTCAAAAATAAGGATTGAAGAATACTTTAGTGAAGAGGAGAGCGAGCAATTCAGAAAACTAGCGATGAAGCTCGTTAGCGCAACAAGAGAAGCTCAATTTGCTGAATTAGTTTTAAATGAATCTGTCATGTTAGCGAATAAGAGCATTGAGACGATTAAGAATATAGCTGACAAGCATACCAACACTAAATCAAAACCATCTACAACAGGCTTCACGGAGTATACATGTGCTAGAATTCAACTGAAAAAATGTGTGGATAGAATCCTGAAAAGCATTGAAGCTGATGGGCAACATGAAAGAATGCTGATTGGAACAATAGAGAATAAGGGAAAGATATATATTCAGAGCACATATAAGATGCTTGATGCAAAGTCAAGAAGAGAAGAATTCAATATCGGAATTAATAAACTGAAGAGAGTCAAAGAGCTTCTGAAGGATTTGTCAAAGCAATGGTTTGCCAATGATATTTCTAGCGTGTTATCTGAGCTGAAAGAGATTTGCGACAAGGAGGGAATAGTATCGACATCTAGTTTTCTAGGTCTGTCTAAACAGACCATACTAGAAAACGGTGAAGAGTATAATCCCTCTAGTGGCGAAAAATCAATTCTGTTGCTTCAAAAGGTTTTGAATACGGCAGCAGATGCTTATTTGTTAGACGAGCCTGAGTTGGGAATGGGGAATTCTTATATCGATTCGACAATTCGTCCGCAGTTAGTTGCATTGGCAAAGCAGAGAAAGATTGTTGTTGTTGCTACCCACAATGCAAATCTTGCGGTAAGGACATTACCATATTGTTCTATTTTGAGAACGCATGATAGTGGAGTATATAGTACATATGTAGGAAATCCATTTAATGACCATCTGGTCAATATTCTTAATAAGGACGACATCAAAAGCTGGGCATTTGAGAGTATGCACACATTAGAGGGTGGTCATGAGGCGTTCTACGAAAGGAAGGAAATATATGAGTCTGGTTCAGTATGATGTGGTTTTGGAAGAAAGAGATGAAAAAGACATTCTTGTTTTCCAAATTGATCGTGATGAGTATCCAGATGGATTTGTTGTAAACCTAAATGAACCGACTGGGCAACAGGATTTTATGAATGTGTTTGCAATAATTCTCAGACAGTTGGAAAAGGAAGAAATCGAGTTTAAGCTGAGAGTAGCAGATGGTTTTGATCGAACGCTCTATAAGGATGTATGTAAAGAGTATATTGATAGTTTAAATGCAGAAATCAGGGATATGCGTGTAAAGATTAGTAATGAATTGGCTGTAAACTGATTGCTGATTCCGAATCAGATAGTCGGCCTTCCCTTATATCTTTTCTCTCTTCTCCGCGTTCAGATACGGCACCACAACCTTCGCATGGAACACATCCCCTTCGACGCCGAACTCCGCTCTCCCCTCCGCGCGCTGGGCGATGGCCTCGATGCTGTGCAGCCCGATACCGTGCAGTCCCGGCTCGTCCTTCTTCTTGGAGGAGACAAAGCGGCCCTTGCTGGCGGTGATGGAGGATGGATCGCAGGGATTCTCGCAGTAGATGTAAAACATGTTCCACGAGCGGGAGAAGGTCAGGTGGATGGTCGGATTGCGCGGACGGTCTGGAATGCGCTGAACACCCTCGATGGCATTGTCGAGCAGGTTGCCGACGATGGAACAGAAGTCGGCTGTCGGGAGGGGCAGCTCCGCCAGCGGATACGGGGAATACTGAAACGCGATCCCCTTCTCCCGCATGAGCCGGCGCTTGGCGGCCAGCAGCGCGTCCACGCCCGGATTGCCGGTGACGATCATTTCCTCGGCGTCGGTATCCTTCAGCACCGTTTCCAGGTAGGCCTTGGCGGTGGATTCGCCGCTGCCGGTGACCAGCTCCTGCAGGGTTTGGAGGTGGTGCTTGTAATCGTGCTGGCGCTGTGTCAAATCCTCGTACATCTGCGAAAGCTCCTGCTGATGCTGCCGGGTCAGGCTGAGCATGGCGATCTCGGTCTGATAGCGGTTCTTCCTGTCGGCATCCATGGAGACCATGCGGAACAGGAGGACGGTCATCATCGTAAAGACAATCAGGCCGATGTAGGCCCAGAAGAACGGGACGATGGTTTCGTCGCTTACGTTCAAAAAGAGCGAATACAGGGATTCTTCCACGAGGAAGGCCGCCGACAGGGTGATCATGAACGCCGCATAGGAGGATGTTCCGGGCACGGAGCATCCTTTTTTGATTTGGATCAGCAGCTTCAGCACGGCAAACAGGGCGATATTGGTCACGATGATACAGACAAACCGCTCTGCATGCACCGATGGAAACGGCACATGCGTGATCTGCGGCGGCAGCTCAAAGACGGGATAGGTCACCACCGAAATCAGGTTGAAGAGCAGCGCCATGACGATCAGCCAGTATACGATGGAGATTTTGCGCTCGGAGGACAGCGTGAGCGCGTAGATAGCTGGAAAAACGAAGATGAGCTGATCGACAAACGGCTTGTGATGGAAAAGCAGGAAGGTGAGCAGGCCCGCGCACGAGAGCACCAGCGCAGCGTCTGCGAGGGGATGCTTTTTTTCATAAGCAAAGCATTGCGTCACAAACATGAGGATGAGCAGGCCCTGCACGCAGTTGATGGCGATTTCAAACGCCGTCCAGACCATTTCTGAGTCCCCCTCCCTGATGATAGCGGTCAAACGCCTGGTTGATGTCGGTGACATACGTTCTGGAAATCGGTACGGATTCACCGTTTGACAGCAGGCACTCCGTCCGCGTGAGCGTCCGAACATGGGCGATGTTCACGATGTAGCTGCGGTGGCAGAGAACGAACAGGCTCTTGGGCAGGCTGCTCTCGATATCCGCCAGCCTGGCGTTGATGCGAATCGGCTCGTCGCTGAGCGTCGTAGAGAAATTCAGGCTGCGGCCTCTCGCCTCGATGTAGCGGATTTCGATGTAGCGAAGCACATACCGCTTTCCGCCGGAAAAGAGGGTCAGGGCGTGATCGTTTCGGAGAATGAGCCGGTTGTACACATAGCTGCAGCAGTAGTTGATGTCCTCCTGCGAAACGAGCTTCTTGAGGTATCGCAGGGCATTGACGGTGTATCCCACAAAGACGTACTCGTTGTAGTTCGTGCAGAACACAATCGTCATGTCCAGGCAGGCTTCGCGGATTCTGCGCGCCAGGTCAATGCCGCTCATCTCACCGGGAATCTGAATATCGACAAAGAGCAGATCAATTTCCGCCTCGTGCTCGATGGCCTCCAATACGTCCTCGGAGGATGAAAAGACGGAGAGCTCGACATCCGTATGCCCGCTGGCGCTCTGCCAGCGCTCAATCGCTTCCGCAATCGCCGTCTGATAGACCGTCTCATCTTCGCAAACCACGATTCTCAAGGCGCTTTCCTCCTTCTTCTGATTCAAGCTGACATGCTGCAGGCGGCATCAAAGGCCGCTGCTTTGCAGCAGAATGCATGCAACAACATACTAGCAGGGGCCTATCCCCTTGTCAATGATGACGTTCGGAGGCCCTGTTTTTTATCCCCTTTTTGATCAAAAAAGTGCTGGAACGAGGAAAAAGCTGCATTTCATGACAAAAAAGTTGCGTCTCATGCTTTTGGCCGCTTTTGGGTGCCGATTGACGCTAGAATAGGGGCGCGTAAACGTCCAGCCAGAAAACGAATGAAGGGAGGCGGCGAGGATTCTGGGCGAGGCAACAGGTGGTTTCCAATACTGGCTGACGTGCGCTCACAACTGTTTACAGAGAAAGAATGAAACAGGGAGGCATTTTCATGAAAACAAGAATCACGATGCTACTTGCGCTGATGCTTATGCTGATCTGCTCCGCAGCATCCGCGCAGGAATATGTTTCGATTGCCGAGCTTTACGAGCAGACTCAGGCGATGGGCGGCGTCTGGCAGGAGACGTTTGACACGCCCAATGGCAAAATGACGGTGGATGCACCGATCATTGTGCCGGATGTGGAGACGATGCCGGTGGTGACGGTGGAGAAGGCGAAGATCAGCGAAGAGCTGTTCAATCAGATTGCAAGCGGAAAAAAGTATGGGACGAAAAGAGCATTGAGTTACGAGACTGAACTGAATGGAGAACGCCTCGGATTCAATCTGGGAATCGAGAACAACGACGCCTTTGGCGAGGAGTCAGACAGCACAGGCTATGACGCATTTCAATTGACGTTTGTCTTTCATGGCATGTTCATGAACAGCCGGGACAACGGGAAGTGGAAGGGGACGATGCCCAGAGTGGGCTACTACGCATGGGAGCTCGACCCGGATTCCGCCTGTGTGCGAAACAGCGACATCACGCTCAACGAGGCCATGCGGCTTTGGCATGAGGATATTGCGCTGTGCTATCCGGACGAGCTGTTCGAGATTCGCCCGACGAAGATTGCGCTGCGCGGCTGTACGCTGAATCCTGAGTTGAAGTCGAAGGACAAACGGGATGGCTTGATTGTGGTCGAAGCGGCAGAGCAGCTGATTGGCGGCATCCCGCTGATGGGCGCGATTTCGTTAGGCGACTGCAATATCGCCGTCAGAACGCCGAAGGATGTGAGTGAAAGAAAAGAGAATGATAGGAAAGACAAGGAGATGAATCCGTACCGAAGGGGCTGTTACAGTGTGCTTGGGATGGGTAAAGGCTTCTATGGCACCTTCAAGGACGAAAACAACTATCGGACGAGCAGCCAGTTGGCGCGCGTGCGCACAACAGAGTATGAGGATGTGCCGCTAGTGCCGCTCGACAGTGTGCTTGAAAGTGTACGGGAAAAGATTGAATCGGGCAATATCATCGGCCTGGATTCCATCAGGCTGGGCTATCTGCTTTATTCCAACCCGGATATGACGGACTACGCATGGGCGATTCCGCGTTGGGTTGTCGATGCGAGATATGTGACGAATGAAAACAGAGATGAGTATATGCTCAAGGATGTGCTTGATCCCGAGGAAGGATTGGCGAAGTGGGAAAACAATTATCAAGCCAGTATACCCGTCGATGTGCAGACGGGCGAGCTGATCATTTTTACGTATGGCGATGCGGAAACGTTCAGCGTGCCGGAAATGATGACGTGGGACAAGGTACAGTAAGGAGGCATACGCATGAAAACGAGAATCACGATTCTGCTTGCGCTGCTGCTCGCACTCGTCTGCGCCGCAGCATCCGCGCAGGAATATGTTTCGATTGCCGAGGTTTTCAAGCAGGCTCAGGCGATGGGCGGTGTCTGGCAGGAGACGTTTGACACGCCCAATGGCAAAATGACGGTGGATGCACCGATCATTGTGCCGGATGTGGAGACGATGCCAGTGATGACGATGGAGGGAAGTAAGATCAGCGAGGACCTTTATCACCACATCATCAATGGCAAGAAGATTGGCGATAAAGCCGATGATATTCGTTACGAGGCTGAATTGGGTGGGAAAAGCAGCGAGTTTTTCCTTGGCCGCGAAAACGATTATGTCAACCAGAAAAAGACCAATATCGTTGGCTACGATGCGGTGGATATGCTGTGGATTCAGCACGGCATGTTCCGTTACGGTTTATGGAATAGCGATGTTACCGAGTCAGAGCCAACGACCTATCATTTTCCGTGGGAGATCGACCCTGACCAGCCAAGCCTTCGCAACAGCAGTCTGACGCTCAACGAGGCGATGCGTCTTTGGAAGGAAGAACTCGACACATGCTTCCCGGAGGATGATTTCATCCTTCAGCCGAAAACGATAGCAGTCTACGGCTCAACGCTGACGGATAAGACGGGAAAGGGCAAGGCATATGAGAATACCGGTCACTATGAAATCTATGCGGAGCAGCTGATAGACGGTGTGCCGCTCTTGGGCGGCATCATGTACGACTTGGGTTTGTCGCCGTACAAATCGTTTTCGGAGACTAACCCGAAAACTGACATTTCCCGCACGGTTGAGAAGCTAAACAAAAAGTATGGCACGGGCGTGGCTTCAGTCCTCTCCTATTCTGGCATCAGGGCGTATTTTATGGATGAGGAAAGCTACGTCACATTCACCGATACGTTGGCTCGTGTACGCACCGTTGAATATGACGACATTCCGCTCGCCTCGCTTGACAGCGTATTGGAGAGTATCCGAAAGGAGATTGAGGCAGGCAACATCCGCCAGGTTCATTCCGTGCGGCTGGGCTATGTGCTCTATTCCAATCCAGACATGACCGATCATGCGTGGGCTATTCCGCGCTGGGTGGTCAGCGCTCTGTATGTCACCCAGAAAAACCAGAAGGACTACGAGAGAGAGCAGCAACTCAATGCGAAGCATGGCTACGAGTATCCGCTGTGGGGAGAACTTTATTCAGCAGAGCTGCTTGTCGATGCGCAAAGCAGTGAAATGAACCTTTTCTATCTTGGGGATGACGAGGTTTACTCTGTCCCAAAGATCACCACCTGGGATAAAGTGAAATAAGGAGGCATACGCATGAAAACGAGAATCACGATTCTGCTTGCGCTGCTGCTCGCACTCGTCTGCGCCGCAGCATCCGCACAGGAATACTACACGCTGCCGGAGATTCGGGAGCAGGCAGCGCAGGGATGGCATGAGACGTACACGGACAAGTATGGCCGGATGCGGCAGGTGGATATCGACATCGAGGTGTTCGGAGAAGAAACCGCGCCGGTCATCAAGGCTTGTTGGGGAGAACCACTGCGGTACGATTTTCTAGGGATTGACCCTAGTTTCGCGGGCATCGAAGCGGCAGAGAAGGGAAAGGGACGAACGATTCATCCTTATGAATATATTCGTGGCATGAGGGTGAATCTTGACCAAAAGTATGCTGAAGATTATGGAAATGACCTGACAGTTGGAGAAATGTATGCGTTCATCCAAGAGCTTATGCGGGAACAGGGAATTGAACGGGAATATACATGGGAACAACCATATACTTTTAGCATAACATACAGTGCAAACAAGAAAACGGGTGATGTGCTTGTTCCCGCATATTATTATGTGGATCTTTGGCAAGAAGAGTTCGGATTACCGATTTTGACGCATGTAGCAGATTCATTTAAACGGGATATCAGTGGCCCGGTTGTAAAACCAAGTCTAGGTTTTAGTATGAGAGATTACAATGAGTATTCTGGATGGGTTATCGGTTTTGATGTGAAAGAAATCCTCGCGGAGGACATCCCGCTTTGTTCGGTGAACAAGGCGATCGAAGGCACGCGGAAGATGATTGAGGATGGCTATATTCAGCAAGTACTTTCCTTGCGGTTTGGATATGTCATCTACAGCAATCCCGATGAAGAATGGGGTAAGCAGAGATCTGCATACAACATGGATACATGGTATCTGATACCGTCATGGGTGATAGAGTGTTACATTCTGAGAGACCCAAAGGTGGATGAGCTGGGTGAAGCACCCTATATATGGGAATTAACCATCAACGCGCAGACAGGCGAGATGATGGATTACTTTGATACAAGCCTGTATGATCGTGGCGATCCACGATATAAGGGCTTCATCTCATGGGACGATGTACGCTAAACCGAACTGAAAGGTGAACACCATGTTGGAAGAACTCAAAAAAGCCTTCCGCGCCCGGCAATTCTGGGTGTCGTTTGGCACATTCTTTGTCGTCATACTCGGCTATTCGCTGGCAAGCTGGCTTGGCAGCATTAGCGCTGGCGAGTATATCGAATACCGTGAAAGCGCGCTTCACATGGCGCTGGGCGGCGTGTATTTCGGCGGGTTTATGCTGATGTTCCCGTTCTGCGTCGCATTCTGCTACGCCACCGGGCAGGTGGATGAAATGCGCTCCGGCATGATGCAGTGGCGGGCCTTCCGCAGCTCCATTGGGGCGTATGTGAAGCTGAAGATCGGCGCAGGCATGATCGTGGCGGCGTGCGCGACGTGTACGGCGTTTGTGCTTCATGCCATCCTGTGGTACAACATCGCGTTGCCGATCGAGCCGGAGGTTTACCCGAACCATGCGATCTATTTTAGTAGGCAGTTCATTTACCACGACGTCTATGCCCTGTGGCACGGTCTGCCGCTGTATGTGGGCACGACCATCGGCATGGCGTTTACGGCGGCAATCTGGTCGGTGATCGCGCTGGCGATCTCCATCTGGATTCCCGATAAGCTGCTGGTCGTGGCGATTCCCGCGGCGATCTTCTACATCTGGAATGCGGATATTTCCTTCTATGTCTTTGGTGTGCCGCTGCCGTCCCCGGCCAGCCTGTTCAATGACGGACTGTCGGTTCAGAAGATGGCGATCACATTGCTCATGTATGCGGTCGCCTTTGCGGTCAGCGCGGGCGGATTCTACATGGGATGCAGAAGGAGGTGCCAGCATGTCTGAGAATCAAAGGCCGATGCACTGGATGTGCGCCGCGCTCTATGGGCATTTCGGCCTCTGGGCGCATTCGCTGCGCACCGTCCTGATGCTCCTCTTCGCGCTCATGATGAACTACATGCTCGTAAGAAGCGAGGGTGCGCGCGTGATGAACGCCGGGTATCAGGTACACATGGGCGAAATGCTCTTTTCCTATCTGCATCAGGGCTTCAATATGATCATGGCGAGCCTGGCGTTCTTCGTGATGATGTCGGAAATCCCCAAGCAGGTGCCGTATCAGAAGTATTCGACGCTGCGCATGACCAGACGCCGGTGGCTGGCGTCGCTGATGCTTTTCTGCATGATGATCGTCCTGCTGTATCTCGCACTCATGATCGTTTCCTCTGTTCTCTTTTCGCTGCCGCATGTGACGCCGGGTGGCGGATGGAGCGATCTGGAGCGGCTTGCGGCTGATCCGAACTTTATCTATGAGCCCCCGTACATTCCTGCGTATGTTACCTCAAGCCTGTCGCCGCTTGCGGCGGGTGTGATCGCGGGCGCGGTGCTGTTCCTGTTCTGGACGGCGATGGCGTTCATCATTCTGCTGTCTTCGCTCTATCGCGCGCCGAATGTGGGCATCGTCATCTGCGTGGCGTTCATCACCGGCAGCATCGTGATTCTCGTGGAGAGCATCCCCGGCCTGATCCTGCCGGATCAGTTTTCCACGATGGGCAGAATCGCAGCGCGATTTGAGGAGCACAAGCTGACGGCGGTGATGCTGTCCATGGGCGGCTGGCTGCTGCTGAACGGGCTGCTCGCGGCGCTGATGGACAGGCGCGTGCAGCGGATGGACATCGAGTTTTCCGGGAAGGAGTAACGGCGAATGATTACGGTGGAAAATGTGAGCAAGCAATACGGCAGCAACAGCGTGCTGCGGGGGATCTCCGTGCAGCTGCACGAGGGAGCAATCTACGGCCTTGTCGGTGCGAACGGCTGCGGCAAGACGACGCTGATGCGCTGCATCTGCGGCTTCTCCCAGCCGACGTCCGGGTACGTCGTCGTCAACGGCTGCCTGATCGGCGGCAAGTCCGCGCTCAGACGGAATCCAGAGCTGGCCAAGGCTAACCCGGACATCATCAGCCGGGTATCCGACTTTGCGCCGAGCACCGGCGTGATCATCGAGACGCCGGGCTTCCTGCCACATGAAACGGGCCTGCAGAACCTCATGCTCCTTGCGGCGATGTCCGGCAGAGCGGACAGGCTCCGGGCCCGGCGCGCCATGATCGAGCTGGGGCTCGACCCGGACGAGAAGAAGCCCGTCTGGAAGTATTCGCTCGGCCAGCGTCAGCGGCTGGGCTTCGCGCAGGCGTTCATGGAAGACCCGGACGTGCTGATTCTGGACGAGCCGTTCAACGCGATGGACAAGGCCTCCATGGAGGAGGTGCATGACCTGCTCCAGCGCTTCAAGGCGCAGAACAAGACCGTCCTGCTGGCCAGCCACAGCGCGGAGGACATCGCGAGGGCCTGCGATGTGATCTATGAGATGGAGGACGGCGAGCTGCATCTTGTGAAGCGGTGAGCGCACATGTCCTGAAACGATGGCACGGTGAGGCGGTACGAATGATGGAGGGCCATCCGGCTTTGATCAGCTCCTGCGAGGAGCATACGGCGCTCCTGGTCAAGCGATACGGCGCTCAGCTAGTTGGTCTTTGTTCCCGGCTGCTGCGGGATCACGATCTGGCACAGGATGCAGTACAGGAAACCCTTTTGAAAGCCTACCTGAAGCGCGGGAGCTTTCGGGGAGAAAACGAAAAGAGCGAAAAGGCCTGGCTGATGCAGATCGCGGTGAACGTCTGCCGCGATCAGATGCGGACGAGCTGGTTTCGCCTTGCCGACAGCGAAAGTGCTTTGGATGCGCTGAACCGGGCGTCTGTGGAGACGTCGGAGGAGGCTGTGCTGCTCCGTATCATGATCGGTTCTCTACCGAAGAAGTACAGCGAGGTGATTTGGATGTACTACTATCAGGACATGACGGTATGCGAAATCGCCGCTGTGATCGAAAGATCAACAGCCGTTGTGTACCGAAGGCTGAGAGAGGCCAGGCAAATGCTCAGATCATCCATGCAGCCGGATTAGGCCGGCCGTGAAAACGCGCACATCTTTATGCAATCCGAAAAACAGCGGCGAAGAGCCAGACACTTCGATGCAGAGCCATGCCGCTGGTGAAAGAGCAGAGATGAACAAACAAATGAACGAAATACGATGGATTCACTGTCCGATTTGCGGCAGAAAAACACGAACGAGGGTATATCAGGACACTGTGCTGGTGAAATTCCCGCTGTTTTGTTCCACATGCAAGAAAGAAACCCGAATCAATGTGGTACAGATGAAAATGGTTGTAAGCGACGAGCCAGACGCCTAGAACACAGAGCCTGCTTCCCCGGTACGCGAGGTTGCAGGCTCTGTCTGTGTATTGGACGATATGCGCCGTCTCAAGGCTCGGCGTTCTTCGTGCGGAGCGTTTTGAGGATGGTCTCGACAACCGGAATCAGTGCGGCGGCTTCCTGCTCGGTGCAGCTCTCCATTTGAACGCGCAGCGCTCGTTTGGTGGAGCTTTCATGGCTCAACTCAGGTGTGAAAACGTCCCGCGCGTCGATCTTGAGCAGACGGATCAGGGGGTAAAGCGTCCCCATCTTCGGATTTCCCCCTGTAGTTTTCGATGTTCATGATCGTCCGGGGATCGGTGTTGATCTGACTGGCGACCTGCTCCTGCGTAAGCCTCAGATCATTTCGGGCCACCTTCACGGCATCGCCCAAGGGTCTGGCATAATCTTGCATTGTATTTCACCTCGGGTGAATTCTACAATACCCTGTGTTTCGTTTGAATTCATTGCAGTTCCGCTGATTGAGTGTATATATGTATTGTAATGAATGGCGAAGAATTGTGATACGAGCCTCTCTGAACGAAATCCATAATGCGCATGTGAATTTCAATGCGGTGTAAGGGAAAAGCATATCCTGGAGGGTGAACTGCAGTTCACCTTCCTTTTCTTTATCTTCATTTTCCTTCATTGCCGTTCACCTCCCTCTGTTTGATTCGCAGCTTACCAACGAATCAAACGGAGGAAGAACGCATGAAAACGATCAATCTTCGGGAGCTGTATCCCGACGCCTATACGTCAGATTATTTTGTTGAGGTGCCGGATGAGGTTGCGGAGGTTTTCATCACCTTTGAGCGCATGGAGAACGCCTATAAGCAGCGCACCTATTACCACAGGGCATATTACACGCTCGACTGCTCCGATGGCATTGAGCAGAGCATCGTGTTCCGTTCGCTTACGCCGGAGGAAATCTATGAGCGGAAGCTGACGCGGGAGCAGCTTCATGCGGCGATTTCGTCACTCCCGGACAAGCAGGCCAAGCGCATTTACGCGCACTACATCCTTGGCATCAGCAGAGCCGAGATTGCGAAGGCAGAAGGGGTCAGCAAGGTTGCTGTCACATACTCCATACAGCGGGGGATGCGAATGCTTTCCCGCAGAATAACGGGATTCTGAACAATTTGATGAGAGCCTTTGGCAGCGTCTACAGCTTCGGCTGACGTGTCAGACTCCTTCCCAGCATGGAAAGAGACGATGAGTTGCCGCAAGGCAATCAGAGCCCAAAAAGGCAGATACGCATCCGATTCTCTGATCGGCTCGTATCTGCCGGTTTCTTATATTCCTTTCTGGTTGATCTGAAACTCTTCAGTCCTTGAGCCACCCTCATACTGCGCCTGCACGCAAAATCGCATTCAGATGAGGACGCCCTCGCAGTGGTCGATCTCGTGCTGTATGATCTGCGCCGTGAAGCCGGAAAAGGTTCTGATGCGGCTTTGGAACTTCTCGTTCTGCCACTGCACCTTGATGGTTCGGAATCGCTTCGTCTTCCGAACGCCGGCGAGAGACAGGCACCCCTCCTCCACCTCGTAGGGCCCGGACTGCTTGACAATGACGGGATTGAACATGACCATATATGCGCCGTCGCTCTCAAAGGCGATAATCCGCTTGCCGACGCCGATCATATTGGCCGCCATCCCCACGCAGCCCTCCCTGTGGGCCGCCAGCGTATCCAGCAGATCCTGCGCAACGCCGAGATCGTCTGCCGTGGCGGGCTCGGATTTGCGCGCAAGGAAGAATGGATCTCTGCATATCTCACGAATCATGTTGTTCCTTCCTCTCTGTTGCTTTGCTCATAGTATTTGTCGATGCCCCCAAAGCCCGGAATCATCCGGTTCTTCCTTGTCTTTTCGAGAAAGCTATTCATGCGCTTTTCAAACTCTTCTGGGCGCTTTCTTGCGGCATCGATATAGGCAACCCGTATCCTGCGGTAGGCATCGGGAAAGGCGTTGTAGTTTTTCCACGCAATGGGGTCTGCCTTGAGTCTGCTCAGGATGTCCTCGGGAAACACATAGGGCGCGGTGATCAGCGGGAGCACGCTTCCCCGGACGGTTGGATGAAGCAGACCACGGTCATTGAGCCAGATCAATCGCTCGATGTTCGGGCGTGAGTAGGCGCTCGACGGGCTTCTCGGCGTAAATCGCTGCGCCCTGTGGAGCGGATCGATGTGCTTGATGGTGCTGTCAATCCAGCCAAAGCACAGGGCTTCCTCCACGGCATCGTTGTAGGAAAGGCTTTCCTCTCCGGTGGCCTTCATCGGGAAGACGAACCAGATTTCCTTTTCGGTTTCAAAGTGGCTCGAAAGCCACTCGCGCCAGGCATTTCGGTCTGCTGTATAGAATGTCTCCATCGAGCGCGATCCCTCCCACAAAGCATCGTGGCTCCAAAACGGCAGTTCTTCTTGCCTTGATTATACTTCCTTAGTCAGAGTGTGTAAAGACGATAACTGGTGGGTCATTCCTGCGGTACGCACTTGTAAAGAGGGCGGCGACACAGGCGGGCCGCTGATCAGATGATAACAGGCTGCGTCTTATTCCTAAACGGAAGGTCAACGACGTTATTCGCTGTAAAAAATGCGGTATATTTCAGAAACTCGTTGTATTTTTTGTGTTTGCGTACTATACTATACTTGCATGATGACTGACGGAGGTGCTTGTATGTACCGAATTGCGATTGAAAAGCTATTGAAATGGAAGCAAAGCAAACGCCGCAAACCGCTGATTATCGAGGGCGCACGTCAGGTTGGCAAGACCTGGCTGATGAAAGAATTCGGCAGGCAGGCGTATGCGGATACCGTGTATATCAATTTCGACTCCAACTCCAGAATGGCCGAGCTATTTGCATCCGACCTGGATACGGAACGCCTGATCATGGGGCTCGAACTCTATGCGGGACGTAAAATCGATCCTGACAATTCCTTGCTGATCTTTGATGAAGTGCAGGAAGTTCCACGAGCGTTGACATCGCTGAAATACTTCTACGAGAATGCGCCGCAGTATCATATCGTGTGCGCCGGTTCTCTGCTCGGTATCGCCTTGCATCAGGGGACGTCTTTCCCCGTTGGCAAGGTGGATTTCCTGAAGCTCTATCCGCTTTCATTCAGGGAATTTTTGATGGCAACCGGCAAGGAGCGTTTTGAGAAGCTGCTTGAAAAGCGGGACTTTGGCATGATGACAAGCTTCAAACAAACATACACGGATGCGCTGAAGCATTATTATTTTGTTGGCGGTATGCCCGAAGCGGTGCAAAGCTTTGTTGAAAACAAAGACTTTAATGATGTTCGGGAGATTCAAAAGAGAATCCTGGCCGCTTATGAGCAGGATTTCTCCAAACACGCTCCGAACGAGATTGTCCCACGGATTCGTATGCTGTGGAACAGCATCCCTTCCCAGCTGGCGAAGGAAAACAAGAAATTCATATACGGCCTTGTCCGTGAAGGCGCTCGTGCGAAAGAATATGAAACTGCAATCATGTGGCTGAGTGATTGCGGCCTCGTTCATAAGGTCAGCCGTGTCAATGCGGCAGGCATTCCGCTGAAGGCCTATGAGGATCTCAAAGCGTTCAAGCTGTTCTTGGTCGACGTTGGATTGCTGGGGTGCATGACAGGGCTCCGCCAGCGCACATTGCTTGACGGCAATGCGCTATTTGTCGAGTTCAAGGGAGCCCTTACGGAACAGTATGTTTGCCAGCAGCTTAAGACCATCGAGGATTTAGGGATTTACTATTACACAAACGACAGGGGCTCCTGCGAGGTTGATTTTGTTGTCGATACTGGCGAAAGAATCATTCCCGTTGAAGTGAAAGCGGAAGTCAACCTGAGAGCTAAGAGTCTCAAAACCTATCAGGAAAAGTTTTCGCCTGAGGTATCTGTCCGTACATCCATGGCAGATTACAGAAAAGAAGACTGGCTTGTCAACCTGCCGCTGTATGCGATTGAAACGATTGCAAAAGTCGTAGATGATCTGGGTTAGGAGGTACCGTTATGAAAAAGCTTTATGAAAAGAGTGAAATCTGGTTCGCTGTGGCATGGATCATCGTCTATGTCGTCGTTATGGGCAATCTGCGGGGCAATTTTGGAGATGAAAGCCTGTATTCCATGCTGGCGGCACTCGTCATGGCCAGCGTGCTCACCGTGTTCATCGTCAGGAACAGGCTGACAGACAGGTTCGGACTTGTTCTGTGGACGGACAGCAGGAAGTACCTGTACTTTATTCCGTTTGTTTTGCTGTGCACCGTGAATCTGTGGTTCGGCGTTTCCCTGCATGACAGCATGGGTCGGCAGATCGTTGCGGTGATGACCATGGCGCTGGTAGCCTATGTGGAGGAGATTATTTTCCGGGGGCTGCTGTACAGAGCCATCGAGAAGGACAGCGTGAAACAGGCGATTGTGATTTCCGCAATTACCTTTGGCGCGGGGCATATTGTCAATCTGCTGACCGGGCAGGGCAGTCTGGATACCCTCTTACAGATGGGCTACGCCATCGCCATCGGATTTGCTTTTGTCATGTGCTTCTATAAAAGCGGCAGTCTGGTTCCCTGTATAGCCACCCATGCCATCGTCAATGTAACCTCCAAATTCTCCAATCACAACATCCCGGAGCAGGCTGAAATGCTCTGGAGCTACGGAAGCTTTTTGTTTATTGTCCTTGTGGCAGGCGGGTATGCGCTCTACCTGCGCAGCGTACCCAAGTCTGAACGTATTGGTAGGTGAAGAATCGGGTGGTGAACAAAATGGAAATCAGAATGGCGAATGAATCGGATATCGAGGGCTGGATGAGCCTTGTGCGCAAGGTGAAGGATCATTTTCCCGGGCTGGAAACGCCAGCTGCGTTGGATGAGCATCGGGATACGGTTCTGGATTTTATGCGCAAAGAATCCGCCATCTGTGCCAGGATCGAGGGCAGGATCGCCGGGGCCTTGCTGTTTTCCAAAGCGCCTGCGATGCTCTGCTTTCTGGCTGTCGATGCCGAATATCGCAGACAGCATATTGCCAGAGAGATGGTGAACCATATGCTCAGCCTTTTGGACGCCAATCAGGATGTGGTTGTCACGACATACCGGGAAGGCGACCCGGAAGGGGTTGCTGCAAGAGCGTTTTACAAGCATCTGGGGTTTGAAGAGGGAAGGCTGACGGAGGAATTTGGAAGTCCTGTTCAGGAGTTTATTCTATATCGATCAACACGCAGCGCGAGTAGATAAAGAACCTTTTCAATTGAGACGAGTATAAGAACTTATTTTGCATGCTTTCAGACAAAGAAAAATGCCCATCGGTTCATATCCTGTGAATCAATGGGCATTGTTTTTATTCATCGTATTTTTCCTGCAAGTATGCATATACAGCGCAGAGGAAATCTTCTGCACCTTTTACCAGCTTTTGAGTGTCCTCAATGGAGCAAATGAAGAAATCCTCATAATCGCTGCGGTTGCGAATCAGGGAAGCGTTGGAGATCAGCTTGCCATATTCGCGGGGCAGGATTTCAGGTTTCAGATAGTTCATGGTGAACCGCGCAAT
Organism: Clostridia bacterium; assembly: GCA_017937505.1. Lineage (GTDB taxonomy): Bacteria > Bacillota > Clostridia > Christensenellales > Aristaeellaceae > Ventricola. Next base: position 56,139 of record JAGBDL010000162.1, read on the forward strand.
GACAGCAGAATGCTTCTTGTAATCCTCGCCATCGAGAGCAATCACAGCGCGCATGGCATGGAAAATGCAGTAATAGGCGCGATTATTCGCTGAGGCGTAATCCTCCGCGTGCATGTCGCGCTTGGCGGTTTCAAGTGTTTCTGCTGCTTTTGTAAGACGATACCTGGAAAGATCGATCAGGGTCACATCAGGCAACGATCCGCACCCCCTCGCGCTGTACATTCTTGAAGAAGGGCAGCAAGTCAGCATTCGCATGATAGTAAGCCCGGTTTTCTACGATGGGCGAAACAACGATGCCGAAATCCATCAGCACTTCTGCTGCGGCTTCTCCGATCTGCCAATGTTTTTCTTGGATCGTTTGCCGGGAAGAATCCACGAGGAACATCACATCAATGTCAGAGCCATCATCTGCATCATTGCGGGCATATGATCCAAAAAGAATCACGTCAAACTGTTCCTGCGGGAAGATGTTTGCCAGGTTTTCACGAAGCTGTGCAATGATCGTGCGCACTTCAAGCTGCGAACACATGCGAAATCCCTCCTTCCTTCAAAAGTATTATAGCACAGAGGGCTTAATTCATTCAAGGGGCGACGGATCATGCAGAATGCTCATGACGGTATAACGAGAAGGGTGGTTGATTGTCTTGCAGAGACGGTCTGCCACCTTTTTCTAATACAGCAAATACTTCATTGCGAAACCCTCTGGTTTGCAGCTCACGCCAGTTTTGCTCAATGGGATTCATTTCCGGAGTGTATGGAGGTATATGCAGAATAGATATTCCTTCTGGAACTTCCAACGTTCCGGATTTATGCCATGCTGCACCGTCACAGATGAATCGACTGTCACGCTGTCCATACAAAGAGGAATGCGTGAGCTTGACCGCTCGATAAAAAAGTTTAAGAAATTTCGGTCAAGACATTAACTTTTGGTCCCAAAACCTAACGGTTAGTGAAGGGACTCATTTCCCCGACGCACCTTGATAACCGCATACAGACGCAACGGGTACAGCTTCCCGTGCGGCGGAGCGACGAATGGAGTGGCGCGAGGATGGCGCAGGCTGGAGCGATTCACGCATTCCATTGACCCTGCTTAGGCAGGCAGGGCGCGACGAGGCTACACGGGCACAATGAGACTTCCTCACGGCCCCTCAAAGACTGGAGGGGAACCCTGCGGTGCGCGCTTGTCCAGGGGGACGGCGGCACAGGCGGAGCTATGATGCGGATGAGCCGTCCGCAGCCCGAAGCGTCTTTTTCTGTCAACCATGTACTCTGGCACGACGCGGGGTTTCGGCGTTGTTCTCCGTCTGACGGAGGACAAGCAAGAAAACCGCGTCCCGACATAGAATCCGGCAAGGAGGTGGGGTGTGTGAAGCGTAGTCAAGCCCTTGTGGTTCGCTGCGAATACCCAAGCACCGAGAAGAGTCTTGCCTGTCTGCTTGAGGAATCCTTCCGGCTTTATCTGGCCCGTATCCTTGCAAGTCCGGACGGGCATGCGGTATCCTGTGGGCGATGAATGGCCGCTTGTTTCAAGGAGGATATAATGACTCTGGAAATAAGCAACCCCATGGATTATCACGTCGCCCTGTATATTCGATTATCGAAGGAGGATGAAAACGAAGGCCCCTCGCAGAGCGTCACCAATCAGAAATCGCTGCTGAACGAATTTGTCAAGCAGCACCGTCTTAGGGTCTACGACACCTACATCGACGACGGCTGGAGCGGCACCAGCTTTGACAGGCCGGACTTTCAGCGTATGATCGCCGACATTGGGGCCCGGAAGGTCAACATGGTCATCACCAAGGACCTGTCCCGTCTGGGCCGCGACTACATCATGACCGGTCACTACATGGAGCGGTACTTCCCCGAAAAGCGGGTCCGCTACATCTCCCTGCTGGACGGCATCGACACCGGCGTGGAATCCTCCGCCAACGACATCACGCCGTTCCGGGCCATCATGAACGACATGTACGCCAAGGACATCTCCAAGAAGATCAAGTCCGTCAAGCACGACAAGCAGCGGAAGGGACAGTTCATCGGCGGAAAGCCCATGTACGGCTACAAGATGCACCCGACGGAGAAGAACAAAATCGTCATCGACGAGGAGGTCGCCCCCGTCGTGCGGCGAATCTTCGCCATGGCGCTGGAGGGCGTCAGCTGCCGTCAAATCGCCGTGCGGCTCAATGAGGAGCATATCCCCGCACCGTCCGTGTACAGCGGCCTGAACGTCGGCAGGAAGGGCCCCTATACCGGGCAGTGGTCCAGTGAGCGCATTTCGGAAATGCTGCAAAACGAGACCTACATCGGCCACATGGTGCAGGGGCGCACGGTCAAGATCAGCTACAAGTCGAAGAAGTGTCTCAAGCAGGCGCGGGAAAACTGGGTTGTGGTGGAAAACACGCATGAGCCGCTGATCGATCTGGGCACCTTCCAGAAGGTGAGGCTGCTCATCAGCAGCCGCAAGCATACCCGCAGCCGGACGTATGACTTCCTGCTCAAGGGCTTGATCTTCTGCCACGAGTGCGGCTATCCCATGGCGGTCGTCAACCGGCCCACGGCGGACGGCTCCCAAAGGCTGTTCTTCGTCTGCCGGACGTACCAGCGGTTCACGAAGGCGGGCGTCTGCACCTGCCATTCTATTAAAGAGGAAACAGTTACGCAAGCGGTGATCGGGAAGGTGCGCGAGGTTTGCGAGGCGTTCATGAATCCATTAAGCCTGCAGCCTATCGCCGCCGCCGCGGTGGAGCAGGCTCGACGGGCGGAGAGCCACGAGGCCGAGCTTCAGGCGCTGCGCAGCCGGATGGACGGCATGACCGCGAATCTGGATAAGGTCTACATGGACCGGCTGAGCGGCCTGCTGGCGGAAGCGGACTTTGAGCGCATCTACAAGCGCATCCGCATGGAGCGCGAGGCGCTGGAGGAAAAGCTGCGTGCGCTGGAGGCGCAGAAGGAAAGCCCGGTCAGCACGGAGGAGCGGGCGCGGGAGCTGGTTGAGCACTTTCTCGCGTCCGTCTGCACCAGCCGGGAGCTGCTGGTCAGCCTCATTGAGCGCGTGGAGCTGACGGAGGACAAACAGATCATCATCCGGTTCCGCTTCCGGGAACTGGAAGCGATTTCCTGATGATAGGAAGCTGCGCAAAAAACCGTACAGCGGGCACTGAATGGCTTGATTTTACAAAGCTGTTCGGAAGTGGAAGCGGGCACCGCTCGCGGGTGATCGTTTACAATAGGCGCGGCGCTATGTATCGCGCATCGAGAAAAAGGCGATGCTGCGGCTCAAGGAGGCCTTTGAGAAGGGCACGGTCTGAGCTTCTGCACGGAATTTCCGCATGTTTCGCACGGATTGCGCGGCAAACGGACGAAAATGCTTGATCTTTTGAGAAAGACGTGCTACAATCTAAAGCACGAGTGTAATTTGCCGGATCACCGCTTTAAGCATTCAGATGGTGCCTGGCATGCATGAATAACCAAGATTTGTTTATGGAGGGATTCCACATGATTACTGCAGGCGATTTCCGTAAGGGCGTGACCATCGAATGGGAAGGCGGCGTCTGGACCATCGTTGATTTCCAGCACGTGAAGCCGGGCAAGGGCGCCGCGTTTATGCGCACCAAGCTCAAGAACGTCATGACCGGCGCCGTCGTCGAGCGTTCCTTCAACCCGACCGACAAGCAGCCGCGCGCGACCATCGAGACCAAGGAGATGCAGTACGTCTACACCGACGGCGAATTCTACTACTTCATGGATCCGGAGAGCTTTGAGCAGATCCCGCTGACCCAGGATCAGGTCGAGGACGCGATCCAGTTCATGAAGGAAGAGACCATGGCGACCATCCGCTTCTTCAAGGGCAAGGCGTTCTCTGTGGAGGCCCCGAACTTTGTCGTGCTCGAGGTCACCGACACCGAGCCGGGCTTCAAGGGCGACACCACCAGCAACACCACCAAGCCGGCGACCCTGGAGACCGGCTACAAGATCGCTGTTCCGCTGTTCATCAACATCGGCGACAAGATCCGCGTGGATACCCGCGACGGCTCCTACATGGCCCGCGCGTAATCGGGAATCCATCAGAAAGGCGGCCTGACCATGAGCAAGATGGGCGAGAAAGTGGCATACCTGAAGGGCCTGGCGGAGGGCCTCGGCGTGACGGCCGAGACCGATAAGGGCAAACTGATGCTGGCCATGATCGACACGCTGGAGGCTTTCGCCGAGCAGAGCGAGGAGACCGAGGAGGCGCTTCACGAACTTCAGGAGGTCGTCGACGAGCTCGACAGCGACGTCGGCGATCTGGAGGAGGCGCTGCTCAGCGAGGCTGAGGACGACGAAGAAGACGACGAGGAAGAGGACGAGGACGACGATGAGGAGGAAGGCCTCATCGAGTACGAGTGCCCGCACTGCGGTACGGTGATCTTCTTTGACGAGGAAGCCTTTGACATGGAGCAGGAGCATCTGTGCCCGAACTGCAACCGCAAGGTTTTTGAAGAGGACGAAAATGACGAGGACGACGACGAGTAATCGCCGGCGTGAAGCACAAGTCATGAGGGGGACTGATGTGGACGACGCGCAATCACGCGCATCTTCCGCACAGCCCTCTTTTTTAACAACAGGAAATTGCGCAAACATCGTGCAACGAGCACCGAATAGCTTGACATTGCAAAACTGTTCGGAAGTGGGAGCGGGCACGACCCGCTTTTATAAACAGCAATCAAGGATGACGCAGCCATGAAGAAGATTCTTTCTTTTCTGATGCTTGCGCTGGCGCTGACGATTGTCCTGCCGGCGCTGGCGGAGAATGTCCTGTACACCGGAATGGTCACCAGGGCGATGACTATACGAGAGAAGAAATCCACGTCGGCCAAAAAGCTGGGCAGCGTGGAGGAGGGCGAATTCATCAGCATCATCGATTACGGCGAGAAGTGGACCAAAATCGAGAAGGACGGCAAGGCGGGCTATGTGCTCACCAAGAACGTGGTCGACCTGGCGCTGGCCGAGGGCTACAACGACGCGGCGGATGCGCAGTACCTGGGCGTGGCGACGAAGGAGCTGACCATCCGCGAGAAGCAGAGCAAGTCTGCGCTGAAGCTGCAGACGCTTTCCGAGGGCGAGACGGTTTACATTCTGGAGCTGGGCAAGGAATGGCACAAGGTGGTCAAAAACGGTGTGAAGGGCTATGTGCTCGCCGATCCGATCACCGGCCTGGAGGGCGCGCACGAGGGCATTGAGGTGCCCGAGCAGTTCGTCACCGCGCCGGCGTTTGAGGCCGTGTACTCCGCGATGGCGGACGTGAACCTCTCCATCCGCCGCGACAAGGACGAGAATTCCCGCCTGATGGGCACGGTGTACAAGAACGAGTACGTCGATGTGATGAGCACGGACGGCCAGTGGGCGCATGTGCGCAAGGACGACGCCGAGGGCTATGTCCGCGCGGATCACCTGCGCTACTACAAGCGCTATGATCCCTACGGCCCGCTGCTCCCGGGCGCGGTCTGGTATCCGTACGCAGCGCATGTGCTGCAGGATACGGTCATCCTCAATGACGAGACGGGCGAGGAGCTGCGCACCGTGACCAAGGGGTCGATCATGGCGGTGAGCGCGCTTAATGAAACCATGGCTGTGACGCTGCCGTACGACCGGATCACGGGACGCATCCAGGCGACGGGCAACCTGGAGTTTGAGCCGGTGGCGCTCTGGCCGGAGGCGGAGGACGGCGACCTGATCGCGGTGTTCTCGACCTACTATGATCCGGCGCAGTCGACGCAGGCGCAGATTGGCCGCCTGCACAACATCATGCAGGGCGTGCAGCGCCTGAACGACGTGATCGTGCCGGCCGGGGAAAAGTTCTTCTTTAACGATTACTGCGCGCCGTACACGGCATCCAACGGCTATATGGAGGGCCCGATCATCAACTACGTCTCCAGCGACAAGCTGGGCTACGGCGGCGGCATCTGCCAGGTGTCCACCACGCTGTACAACGCCATTTTGCAGATTCCCATCGAGGTCATCAAGCAGCAGGTGCACTCCTCCTACGGCATTGAGTACGCGCCGCTCGACTTTGACGCGGCGGTCGGCAACGGCAACATCGACCTGCGCCTGCGCAACACGCTGCCCTATGACGTGCGCTTTGTGCTGCAGGCGGTGGACGGCGTGCTGACCGTGCTCGTGTATAGGGCAAGCTGATGCACGGGATGAAGCGGGCGGCTGCCGCGCTGCTGGCGGTGATTTTGGCGCTGGTCATGGCCACGGCGGCAGGATGGGCTGAGGAGGAGCAGGAAGAGGCGCTCTTCTACGGCACCATCGGCAAGAAAATGACCGTGTACCGCTGGGGCAACGAGAAATCGGCCGTGCTGGGCACGATCGAGGCGGGCCGCGTGGTGGACGTCTACGCGAAAGGCCGCACCTGGACGCGCATCGACTTTGACGGCCGGCAGGGCTATGTGCAAACCAAGTTCGTCGAGATGGTGCAGCGCAAGGACCCGTTTGCCGGGCCGATGCCGGGCACGAGCCGGCACGTCGCGGTCGGCTATGTGCTCAAGGATATCTCCTTCAAGCCGGAAGGGTACCGGTATCCCATCGAGGTGAGCGCGGGCTCCTGGCTCTCCATCGAGAGAATCAGGGACGGCCGGGCGTATTTCCCGTACAGGCGCGAGCCGGACAACGTGAGCGTCAGAACCGAGAACCTGAGGATCTACGATTTTGTGCCGTGGGACGAGGCGCAGCCGGGCGATCTGCTCTATGCCTTCACGACGTTCTACACGACGAGCATGAACAAGGAGGGCAACGCCGGCAGGCTGTACAACATCGCCCTGGCGTCGCAGCGCCTGACAGGCATCCGCGTGGAGCCGGGCGAGACGTTTTCCTTTAACGCCGTATGCGGCCCGTACACCAAGGAAAACGGCTATCGCTCCGCGCCGATTCTCTCGGGCGAAAGCGAGATGGGCTACGGCGGCGGCGTGTGCCAGGTATGCTCCACGTTTTACAACATCGTGCTGCGTGTGCCGATGGTCATCGAGGAGATGAACTGGCACTCGCAGGGCGGCGTGAGCTACCTGCCCTCGGGCTTCGACGCGACCGTGGGCACCAACAGCGATCTGATCGTGCGCAACGTGCTGCCGTATACGGTGCGCATCGAGTTTGAGAGCCTGGACGGCGTGATGACGGCGTTCCTGTTCCGCGATTATGAGGACGAATGAGGAAGAAAAACGGATGAAGATTCTGATTTCCAACGACGACGGCATCCTTGCGCCGGGCATCGCCGCGCTGGTGAAGGCGTTTGCCGACAAGGGACATGAGGTGTTCGTCTGCGCGCCGGACAGCCAGCGCTCCGCAGCCAGCCACAGCCTGACCATCGGCAGGCGCATCACCGCAAAGGAGACGGCGCTTCATGGCGCGGCCAGGGCGTACGCCATCAGCGGCACGCCCGCGGACTGCGTGAAGCTGGGCCTGACGGTGCTGTGTCCCGAGGCGGAGGCGGTCGTCTCCGGCGTCAACCACGGCCTCAACGTCGGAACCGACGTGCTGTATTCCGGCACGGTGGCCGCGGCGATGGAGGGCGCGATCTGCGGCAGGCCCGCGCTGGCCGTCTCCCAGATGGTGGCGCGCAAGGACTACACGAGGGCGGCGGCGCTGGCCGTGCAGGTGTTTGAGACGATGCTGGCGCATCCGCTGGAGCCGCTGAGCGTGCTCAGCCTCAATTATCCCGAGTGCGACGAGATCCGGGGCCTCGTGACGGCGAAGCTGGAGCAGCTGCACTACACGGAGTCCTATGTGCCCGAGGCGCCGGGGAGCATGACCTACGTGCTCAGCGGCGAGGTGGACGCACAAAGACGGCAGAGCGACGACTACACCAAGCTGACCGAGGGCTATGCGACCGTGACGGTCATCCGGGCGGATATGACGGACTGCGCCGCCACAGATGCCTGGGACGCGCTGATTTGACGGAGAATTCAAGAAAACGATGCAAGAAGACGAAAACTTCTTGCATTTTTTGCGTGGTTTTGATAAAATGGGGGCAAAACTATGCAGACTGTCTTCTTCAGGAGGTCGAACCAATATGCAGGATATGCAGGACATGATGCGCAGGCTCAATCAGTCCGGTAAGCGCCTGAGCAAGGGCCACCGAAAGATTGCCGAATACATCGTGGAGCATTACGACAAGGCGGTTTTTATGACCGCATCCAAGCTGGGCGAGAAGGTGGGCGTGAGCGAGAGCACCGTCGTGCGCTTCGCCTCGGCGATGGGCTACGAGGGCTATCCGCAGCTTCAGCGCGCGCTGCAGGAACTCGTGCGCCACTGGCTCACCGCCGTGCAGCGCTTCGAGATGGCCACCGACATCGACCAGAGCGAGGTGCTGCGCACCGTGCTGCACGCCGATATGCAGAATATCCGCACCACCACCGAGGAGATCGACGCGCAAGCGTTTGACGAGGTGGTCGACAAGATCATCGGTGCGCGCCATATCTATGTGATGGGCCTTCGCTCTGCGGCGCCGATCGCGCAGTTCCTGGCCTATTACCTCAACTTCATCTTCGACAATGTCCGCATCGTCTCCGAGGCGAGCGGCGACGTGTTTGAGCAGATCAGCCGCATCAACGAGACCGACCTGCTCTTTGGCATCAGCTTCCCGCGCTACTCGACGCGTACCCTGGAGGCGATGAGCTTCGCCAAGGCGCGCGGCGCGCAGGTCGTCGGCCTGACCGACGGCCCGATGTCCCCGATCTGCGCGGCGAGCACCGTGTGCCTCACCGCCCGCACGGACATGGCCTCGTTCGTGGACTCCATGGCGGCGCCGCTGTCGGTCATCAACGCGCTGATCGTCGCGCTGGGCCTGCGCCGCAAGGAGGAGTTGAGCGAGCATTTCCGCCTGATGGAAGGAATCTGGGATGAGTACAGGGTCTATGTTGGAAAAGACAAGGCTTGACGTCATCGTCATCGGCGGCGGCGCGGCGGGCATGATGGCCGCGCTGCAGGCCGCATGGGCGGGCGCGCAGGTGACGCTGCTGGAAAAGAATGAAAAGCTGGGCAAGAAGATCTACATCACCGGCAAGGGCCGCTGCAACGTGACGAACGCCTGCGACGCCGAGGACTTCTTCCGCCAGGTGCCGCGCAACGGCAAGTTCCTCAACGCGGCCGTGCGCCAATTCGGCCATGAGGACGTGACCGCGCTGCTGGCCATGCTGGGCACGGAGACGAAGGTGGAGCGCGGCAATCGCGTCTTTCCCGTGAGCGACAAGGCGAGCGACGTGACGCGCGCCTTTGCCCGGGGGATGAAGGACGCGGGCGTGCAGGTGGAGCTGAATACGGCGGTTTCCGGCGTGCGCCGGGAGGACGGCGGCTTTGCCGTATCGCTTGCCGGAGGCGGCGCGCTGCACGCGAAGGCTGTCGTGATCGCCACCGGCGGCCTGTCCTATCCGTCCACCGGCTCGACCGGCGACGGCTACGCGTTCGCCAGGGAAAACGGGCACACCGTCACGCCGCTTTCCGGCTCGCTGGTGGGCCTGACGATCGAGGAAAAGTGGCCCAGCCTGCTGATGGGGCTGTCGCTCAAGAATGTGCGCGTCAGCGCGCAGCTGGGCAGGAAGAAAATCTATGACGAGCTGGGCGAGATGCTCTTTACGCACTTCGGCGTGAGCGGCCCGCTGATCATCGAGCTGAGCAGCCACCTGCCGGAGGATATTTCGGCGGTTCAGGTGACGCTGGACATGAAGCCGGGGCTCACGCCCGAGCAGGTGGATCTGCGGCTTCAGCGCGAATTCGCGGAGAACGTGCGCAAGCAGCTGTCCTCCGTGCTGGTGACGCTGATGCCCGCGCGCATGGGCCCGGTGTTCGCGCAGCTGTGCGGCCTGTCGCCCGAGCAGCCGATCAACCAGATCACGCGCGAGCAGCGCGCGGCGATTGCGAAAAACCTCAAGGCGCTGCCGCTTCCCGTGACCGGAACGCGGCCCATCGAGGAGGCGATCGTCACCCGCGGCGGCGTGGAGGTTCGGGAGGTCAATCCGGGCACGATGATGAGCAAGCTCGCGCCGGGCCTGTTCTTTGCCGGCGAGGTGCTGGACGTGGACGCGCACACCGGAGGCTTCAACCTGCAGATCGCCTTTTCCACGGGCGCGCTGGCGGGCAGGAGCGCGGCGGCATACGTTACAGAAGCTTAAAGCAAAGTCCTCCCTGCGAGCCGGGAGGGCTTCCTTTATCTAATACTAATTCTTATTAAAATGGCTTAATCCACACATCATCTTTTCCGCTCTGACATTACCTCGTTCCGTTCAACGTACCTCCAGTACGCCTCACTTCACTCGGCTTCGTCAGAGCGAAAAATCTGATGCGCTCTGTTAAGCATTTTAATTGCGAATTAGTATAAAACACTTTATCCAGCGCGAAGCGAAGAAGGGTCAAGGGACAATGTCCCTTGCGGGGTTTGGGGCGGAGCCCCAAAAGGAGGGAAGAACATGCTGCAATACGAGGAAAAACGACGCATTTATGAGCGCAGCGCGCGGCTGATTCTGCTGCTGGCCCTGCGCGACGTGTGCCCGGGCGCGACGCTGCGCGTGGAGCACAGCATCGGTCAGGGCGTGTACATGAACGTGTCCGGCGTGAGCCTGACGGCGGCGCTGGTGCGCAGGATCGAGGCGAAGATGCACGAGATTTCCGCGCGCAACCTGCCGATCGTCAAATCCCGCTGGACGCGCGAGCAGGCGATCGCTTATTTTGATGCGCAGGGACAGACGGATACGGTACGCCTGCTCCGCTATCGGCCGTTCGACTTCTTCAACGTCTATACCTGTGACGGCCTGAGCGAGTATTTCTATGGCGACATGGCGAAGACGACCGGCGAGATCGACCGGTTTGCGCTGCGGTTTTACTATCCGGGCATGGTGCTGCTGCTGCCGGGCGACGACCTGTCCGGCCCGCCCGCGCCGTTTGTGGAGCGGCCGCAGCTCATGCGCACCTATGCGGAGGCAAACGAGCACTCCCGCATTCTGCGCTGCGAGACGGCGGCGGACCTCAACGACCTCATCGCCCGGGGCGAGGGCCGCACGTTCATCCGCGTGAGCGAGGCCCTGCAGGAGCGCGCCATCGCGGGCATTGCCGAGCGCATCGTGGCGCGCGGCGCGCGTGTGGTGTTCATCGCCGGGCCGTCCTCGAGCGGCAAGACGACGTTTGCCAACCGGCTCTCCGTCCAGCTGCGGGTGAGCGGCAAGCGCCCGGTAGCCATCTCGCTGGACGATTACTACCTGAACCGGGAAGACGTGCCCAAAAATCCGGACGGCTCGCCGGATCTGGAGTGCCTGGAGGCGATTGACGTGCCGCTGTTCAACGAGCAGCTCATCGATCTGCTGGCCGGGCGCGAGGTGGAGCTGCCGCGCTACTCGTTCTACACCAAGCGCCGCGAGGAAAAGGGCGTGAAGCTTTCGATTTCCGGGGAGGATATCCTCATCGTCGAGGGCATCCACGGCCTCAACGACGCGCTGAGCTGCGATATCCCCAGCGAGCTCAAGTTCCGCGTGTACGTCAGCGCGCTTACACAGCTGAACCTCGACTGCCATAACCGCATCCGGACGACGGACGTGCGGCTCATGCGCCGCATGGTGCGCGACCACCGCACCCGCGCGACGAACGCACTGGAGACGATGCAGATGTGGGATAAGGTGCGCGCGGGCGAGGAGAAGTACATCTTCCCGTTCCAGGAGAAGGCGGACGTGATGTTCAACACGTCGCTGCTTTACGAGATCGCCGTGCTCAAAAAGTACGCGTATCCGCTGCTCTGCGAGATCGGCGAGGACAGCCCGTATTATACCCGCGCGCGGCGGCTGTGCAAGTTCCTGCACTACTTCAAGGACATGGAGGAGGAAAATGAGATTCCGCCCACGTCGATCCTGCGCGAGTTCATCGGCGGGTGCACGTTCTACGGCGAATGACGCGCGCGGCAGCAAATTTTTCCTCGCAAAACGATGATACTTTTTCCCTCCGCGGCGCACAATAGCGGCGAGGAGGCGAATCCAGTGAAAAAAGGTATTTTGGCGCTGCTGTGCATCGTCATGGCAGGCATGGTTCTCAGCGGCTGCGCGGCGCGCACGGCCAGCGGCACGACCGCGACGGCGGCCCCGATCATGACCAACAGCCCGATGGCGACGACGAACGCCCCGGCGAATGGCGCGACGGTCTCGCCGGACATGTCTCCGGACATGAATAACGGCGCGGCGATGGGCGCGCAGACCGGCACAACGGCGGGCGCGGCGAACGGCACGGGCATGACCGGCAATGCGGCGGCGATGACCCCGGCGCAGGCCGACCGGCTGGCGGAGAAGATTTCCGATGCGGTTGAGCGCATCAGCGAGATCGACGACGCGGAGGTGGTCATCGACAGCGACCGACGCGTGCTGGTGGCGGTGGAGTTTGAGGATCAGTATCAGGCGGGTCTGGACGACCGCATGAAGCAGATGATCGTGCAGGCGGTGCAGAAGGTGGACGACGGTCTTACGGACATCGAGATCACTGACGACGATACGCTCTATGGCCAGGTCAAGGGCCTGGGCGAGCGCCTCGCAAACGCGACCGGCCTTGACGAGCTGGCCGATGACTTCGGCGATCTGTGGAATAGGATTACCGGCAGATAAAAAACGTGGCTTTAAGCCGCGCGAAGGGAAGAAGGGTCAAGGGATGAAATCCCTTGCGGGGTTTGGGGCAGCGCCCCAAGCGGGTTTTAGGGCGGCAGCCCTGACGTTCCCCATAGGCGAAGCCTCAAAGGCAAGAATCGCAGCGGAGCCGAAGGCGACTATTGCGATTCCGGAAACATGGCTTCAAACAGGCTTGAAGTAAAAAAGCGTATAGACAGGGAGCTTTCCGGCTTGCATGCTGGAAAGCTCCCTGTGCTTTGGGCTTGAATCGGGGCTTGAGTGCGCAGGTGGGTTTGAGCTTGAATTCCGCCTTCGCGGATCAGACCCGTCTCAATCGTAGGCTGCTGCGCAGCCTGCTCTGAGACTACTTTTTTGAATGATATAAGGGGACGTTGGGGCCGCGGGCCCCAAACCCCGCCTGAGGGATCTTGATCCGGGGAACTCGCATAGTCGCATCCCTGGGACGCTCCTTGCGATTCCCGACGCTCCGCCTGCCTGTTTCCCGCACAGCGGGCGGCAGGCTCCGGTCCCTCAGACTCCCTTCTTCGCTTCGCGCGGTTCAGCGCAGCTTGATCACATCCACATTCTCTATCCCATAGTGCGTAAGCAGCGCGATCGCCTCCCGCGTGATCACCTCGCCGGACACCGCGATCGGAATCGCGGGCGGGCAGGCGACGGTCGGCGCGCCGCAGACGCGGCCCAGCGCTTCTCCGGCGGGAATCGTCTCGTGCGGGGCAAACACTGCCTCGCGGATGGAGCAGACGCGCTCACCCCGTGCCATGGGCAGAGCGGGACGCGGACGCGCGCTCCCACGGCAGACGCCCAGCGCTTCGGCAAGGCGATCCATGTCTGCCTGCGGGGTTTCGGGCGTGAGCATGAAGACAATCGTCTCGGGGTCGGCGAACTCGCATTCCACGCCGCGCTCGCGCAGGTGCTGGGCCAGCGCCGTGCCGGTCGTCCCCGCCGCGCACGCATCCAGCGTCAGCTTCAACGGATCGGACGGGAGCGCCTGCCAGCCGTTTTCAGCGAGGCGTACGCGCAGCGCACCGATGCGCCGGACGGTTTCGTCAAGCGCCTGCGCATATCCGTCCGCCAGATAGGCATTGCACAGGTCCAGCGACGTGAGCGTCAGGTAGGACGGGCTGGTGGAGCCAAAGAGCGCCATGGCCTGTTTGGCCTGCTGCGCAAAGGCGGCGGGCGCGGATTTCGCGGTGTGCAGGTACGCGCCGCCGGTGAGCACGGGCAGCGTCTTGTGCGCGGAATCGCAGCAGATGTCCGCGCCCAGATCGAGCGGATGAATGCTGGGGGATAGGAAGCGCAGATACGCGCCGTGCGCGTTGTCCACGGCCAGCACCGTGCCGTGCGCGTGGCAGACCTTCGCCAGCGCGGCGACGTCCGCCTGACCGCCGAGGTAATCCGGGCTGGTGATGTAAACCGCCGCGGGCGGCGCGTCCATGGCGGAAAGCGTGCGCTCCAGGCGCTGGGGCGTTACCTCACATGCGCACAGCGAGGTCATGCTTTCCGGCCAGAGCCAGACGACCTCGATGTCCAGCAGGGCGGCGGCGAAGACGAACGCCTTGTGCACGTTGCGCGCGGCAACGACGACCGGCCGGACGCCGGGCGCGCGGCAGGTCAGGCAGAGGAACAGCATCGCGCGGATGCACTGGCTGGAGCCCTCGGTGGAGTAAAGCGTGCGCGCGGAGCCGAAGAGCCGCGAGGCGTTTTCCTCGCTCTCCCGGATGATGCCGTCTGCCTCGTACAGGCTGTCGGCCCCGGCGATCTCCGTGATGTCCAGCGCCTCGCAGCCGAGAAATGCCCGGCCTTTATGACCGGGCATGTGCAGACGCGCCGTGCCGGAGGCGGCGTAGCGCCGCACAAAGTCCGCGATGGGCGTGTTCATACTGTTGAAATCCTCCTGGAGGATGATTGATACCGGTTTCTTTTCAGCCCTGGTTTTGCAATCAGCCCCGTCTCAATCGTAGGCTGCTGTGCAGCCTGCTCTGAGACTGCGTATTCTTTGGATGAGGAACGATGGGGGATTCACCCCCATACCCCTGCCTGGGGATTTCATCCCCAGACCCCTTCTGTGCTTCGCGCGGTTGAAAGCTGTTTAAGATCGTATTACCTGTTCTTCGCCGCGTCCTCGGCCACGCGCATCATGATCGCGCACTCGATGCGCTTTTTGAACAGCTCGCAGCCCGGCTTGTACACGCCGCGGATGCTGCCGGTGGCGTGGTAGGCGTTGGCCGCGCAGCCGCCGGAGCAGTAGAGCTTGGCCCAGCAGTCCGCGCACTCGGGGCGGGCATAGGCGTTGCACGCGCGGAATTCCTCGCGCAGCGCCGTGTTGGTCACGCCGTCCCAGATGTTGCCCAGCCTGTAGCGCTCCTCGCCCACGAACTGGTGGCAGGGGTACAGATCGCCCCACGGGGTGACGGCCATGTACTCCGTGCCGGAGCCGCAGCCGGAGATGCGCTTGTAGATGCACGGGCCCTCGGTGAGGTCGAGCATGTAGTGATAGAAGGTGAAGGGACGGTCCTCCTGCTGACGCTTCAGCATTTCCTTCGCCAGGATCTCGTACTGCTCCTTGACGGTTTCGATGTCCTCCTTCGTCAGAGCGGCTGGGTCGCCCTCGGCGCAGACCACCGGCTCCATGCTCAGCTCGGTGAAGCCCATGTCCGCCATGTGGAAGACGTCCTTTGTAAAGTCCGGGTTGGCGTGCGTGAACGTGCCGCGCATGTAGTAGCTTTTGTTGCCGCGCGCCTGAACAAATCGCCTGAACTTGGGCACGATGCGGTCGTAGCTGCCGTTGCCCGCGTAGTCGACGCGCAGGCGGTCGTGAATCTCCTTTCGGCCGTCCAGGC
This sequence comes from Clostridia bacterium, assembly GCA_017937505.1. GTDB lineage: Bacteria > Bacillota > Clostridia > Christensenellales > Aristaeellaceae > Ventricola. The sequence goes on from JAGBDL010000162.1 coordinate 71,605, forward strand.
TGAGCACGACGTTGCTCATCTCCCGGTTGGAGAACTCGATCACGTCGTCGTCAATCAGCATGCCGTTGGTGGTCAGGGTGAAGCGGAAGCGCTTGCCATGCTGCTTTTCCACGCTGCGCGCGTACTGCACCAGCTGCTTGACCACGTCCCAGTTCATCAGTGGCTCGCCGCCGAAGAAGTCGACCTCCAGGTTGCGGCGCGTGCCGGAGTGCTCGATGAGGAAGTCGAGCGCGCGCTTGCCGACCTCAAAGCTCATCAGTGCGCGGTCGCCGTGGTACTTGCCCTGGCTGGCGAAGCAGTAGGAGCAGTTGAGGTTGCAGGTATGGGCGACGTGCAGGCACAGCGCCTTGACCACGTCGCCGGAGCGCTCCTTGAGCGTGCCGGCCATCGGCGCGAAGGTGTCCGGGGTGAAGAGCTTGCCCCGCGCCTTGAGCGCGGCCACGTCGCCGATGCACAGGCGGATCTCCTCCTCGGTCACGTCCTCGCGGTCGCTGTATTTTTCCATCATGGCCGCGACGATCTCGTCCTCCGTCGAGGTTTCAAACATCGCAATGATGTCGTAGGCCACGTCGTCCACGGAGTGCACGGAGCCGGAGCAGGTGTCCAGCACGATGTTGTAGCCGTTGAGCTTGTATTGGTGCAGCATATGTTCCTCCAAAGGTCATGAAAGGGTCATGAAGTGACGGTTGTGCCCGAAGCATGGTGCTGTGCGCGATGTCCGATTGCACATAAAAAGTGCCGCCCGAAGGCGGCAAGCTTTTTGAGTTACTTGTTCTCGCACTGCTGATTGGCCACGCCGCAGCTGGTCTTGCAGGCGGACTGGCAAGAGGTCTGGCACTCGCCGCAGCCGCCGTTCTTCGCGCTCTCGCACATGTCGCGGGTCTCAAGCGTCTTGATTCTCTCCATAACCGCTATCTCCACTTCTCAAATAGATTTGATTGTTTGCCGCCTCCGCGCGCAGCGCCGACACGGCCCGATAATCATTCAAAGTATAGCACAGGGAAACAGGCAAGTCAAGCAATACGGTGCTAAATCTGGAAGAGCATGAGAACAGGTGAGCAGCATTTGAGAAGACGGAGAATGATTTTCATGAAAGGGGTTGCGCAAAGCAGGATTGGAGAGTATAGTAGGACGTGATGTGATAACAAGAAATCAAACGGAGGAATGACATGGAAAGCAAGGAAAAGAGAAGCACCTTTTCCGGCTCCATCGGCTTTGTGCTCGCGGCGGCGGGCAGCGCGGTGGGCCTGGGGAACATCTGGCGCTTCCCGTATCTGGCAGCCAAGGACGGCGGCGGCGTCTTCCTGCTGTGCTATCTGGTGCTTGCGCTCACCTTTGGCTTTGCGCTGCTGACGACGGAGATCGCCATCGGCCGGAAGACCGGCAAAAGCCCGCTGACGGCCTATGGCGCGATGCATGCAAAATTCGGCTGGGTGGGCGCGCTGGCCTGCCTGGTGCCCACGCTGATTCTGCCGTACTACTGCGTGATCGGCGGCTGGGTGCTCAAGTATCTGGCGGATTTCCTGACAGGCGCGGGCGCCGGGGCCGCGGCGGACGGGTACTTCACCGGCTTTATCACCGGGGTCGGCAGCCCGATCCTCTGGTTCCTGCTGTTCCTGGCGGCGACGGTGCTGGTCGTGTACAAGGGCGTGGACAGGGGCATCGAGAAGCTCTCGCGCATCCTGATGCCGATCCTGCTGCTGCTGATCATCGGCATCTCCTGCTTCTCGCTGACGCTTGAGCACACGGAGGCGGCGGGCGTGACGCGCACGGGCCTTGAGGGCATGCGGGTTTATGTGATTCCCGATTTCTCCGGCATGACGCTGGGACGCTTTCTGGTCGTGATGATGGACGCGCTGGGGCAGCTGTTTTACTCCGTCAGCGTGGCGATGGGCATCATGATTACCTACGGCTCCTATGTGAAGAAGGAGACCAATATTGTCAAGGCGGTCAACCAGATCGAGATCTTCGATACGCTGGTCGCGTTCCTGGCGGGCCTGATGATCGTGCCCGCGATATACACGTTCATGGGCACGGAGGGCATGAGCGCCGGTCCGAGCCTGATGTTCATCTCCCTGCCGAAGATCTTTGAGGCGATGGGCGCCGTGGGCGCGGTGGTCGGTACGGTGTTCTTTGTGATGGTGGCCTTCGCGGCGCTGACCTCGTCGGTGTCCATCATGGAGGCGGTCGTCTCCTGCGTGCAGGACAGGCTGCATGCAGGCCGCACAAAGGCGACGCTGGGCGTGGGCGTCATGGCGCTGGTCATCGGCCTGGCCGTGTGCCTGGGCTACAACGTGCTGTACTTCGAGCTGCGCCTGCCCAACGACAGCGTGGGCCAGGTGCTCGACGTGCTGGACTACATCAGCAACTTTGTGCTGATGCCGGTCGTCTCCGTGGCGACCTGCGTGATGGTCGGGTGGGTGCTGGGCCCCAGGAGCACCATCGTGGAGGTCACGCGCAACGGCGAACGCTTTGGCCGCGAGAAGCTCTATGTCGCGATGGTCAAGGTGGTTGCGCCGGTGCTGCTTATGTTCCTGCTGCTGCAGTCGCTGGGCATCGTCAGGCTGTAAAACGTCATATGAGGGGCTGCGGGCTTTTGTCTGTGGCCCTTTTACTTGCCTTTCTGCGGCGGGACGGACGGCAGGTCGCCCGTGGCGGGGCCGCTGATGAGCCTGCCCTCCTGCGTGAAGCGCGAGCCATGGCAGGCGCAGTCCCAGGTACGCTCCTGCGGATTCCATTTGAGCGCGCAGCCCATGTGCGGGCAGCGCGAGCGCGTGGGCGTGAGCAGGCTGACCGCGGCCTCAAAGCCGTTGACGAGCAGCTGCGGCTTCATCATGCTGCGCGAGGGGGAGAAGAGCAGCGCGCAGGGGTTCGTCCTTCCCAGCACAAGGTCGCGCAGAATGGCGGCTGCGGCCATGGAAAGGGTCATGCCCCACTTGCCAAAGCCTGTGGCGACGTAGAGATCGGGCGTGGATTTGGCGTACTGCCCGATGTAGGGCAGATCGTCGAGGGTCATGCAGTCCTGCGTGGCCCAGCGGAAGGCGATCTCCGCGTCCGGATAGCACGCGTTTGCGTCCGCCTGCAGCGCATCGTAGCCGCCGCCGGCCTTGCCGGTGCGGTGCGACCCGCCGCCCAGCAGCAGGTATTCGCCGCTGCTGCGAAAGGACAGACCGGTCTCCTGCGCGTCCAGGTACATGCCGTGCACATCCGGCGCGCCGCGCAGCGCCAGCACATAGGAGCGGTGCTGATAGAGCTTGAGAAAGTACGCGCCGTGCTTGTTGAAGAGGGGGAAGTGCGTGGCGACGATGACCTTGTCCGCCGTGATGCGCCCGCGGTTGGTCACCACGGCGCGCCCGTCCCACGCGAGCGCGGCGGTGCGCTCGAAGATGTTCAGCCCTTCGGCGATCGCTGCGGCGAATCTGAGCGGATGGAACTGCGCCTGATGGGGCAGACGCAGCGCCCCGGCGACAGGAAAGGGGAGCGACAGCTCGTCCTCGAAGGTCGCGTGCAGTCCGGCGCGCGCCATGGCGGTCCATTCCCGCTCGAGCGCGGCGCTGCCGGTTCTGCCGTAAACAAAGGCGTCCTTTTCCTCGAATCCGCAGTCGATCTTCCCGCACAGCCGGCGGTACCGCCCGAGCGCGGCTTCATTGGCCTCGCGATAGAGCTGCGCGGCCTCCACGCCGAGCGCGCGGATCAGCCTATCGTAGATCAGCCGGTGCTGGCTGGTGATCTTGGCCGTCGTGCGCGCGGAGACGCCGTGCATGATCCGGTCTGACTCGATGAGCGCGCAGGATACGCCGGCCTCTGTGAGCGCGTGCGCGCACAAAAGGCCGCACAGACCGCCGCCGATCACCAGCACATCGGTTTTCAGGTCGCCCTCGAGCGCGGGAAAGGACGGCAGCTTTGCCGTCGCCAGCCAAAGAGAATCCATGAAGCATCACCCGGATACAGGATGCGCAGTTTGGAGCCAAACATGAAGCGCGCCGGAAGGAAAAGAACGGCAGGCTGCACCGGGCGCGGATTTGGTCAAAAGGGAGTACCGGAATTGCGCGTTTTGTGATACAATAGGTGGAAAAAACTGAGATGTGATTCTGGAGGAGCCATGGAGAATCTGGTTTTGTCCTTTCAAGTTGTGCTGCCGCTGTTCCTGAACATCGCGCTGGGTTATTTTCTGCGCTGCATCGGCCTGATTGAGGAGGCGACGCAGAAGAGCATGAACAGGCTGTGCTTTCGGGTCTTCCTGCCCATCTATCTGTTCTCGAATGTCTACAATACCAACCTCACGGCCGTATTTGATCCCGGGCTGATCGCATTCGCCGTCGGCGGCGTGCTGGCCGTGTTCCTGATCATGATGCTACTGATCCCGCGGATCGAACCGGACAATGCCAAACGCGGCGTGATGGTTCAGGCGATCTTCCGCAGCAACTTTGTGCTCTTCGGTCTGCCGGTGGTCACATCGCTGTGCGGAGAGGATCACATCGGGCCGACCTCGCTGCTCATCGGCTTTGTCGTGCCGGTATTCAACGTTCTGGCGGTCATCTGCCTGGAGTATTTCCGCGGGGGGAAGCCGGATGTGCGCAAGATGCTGCGCGGCATCGCGTCCAATCCGCTGATCATCGCCTCCGTGCTGGGCATTGTGATGAACCTGCTGGGCATCCCGCTGCCGGCGGGCGTGAGCAGGAGCGTGACGGATCTGGGCCGCGTGGCGACGCCGCTGTCGCTGGTGGTGCTGGGCGCGGGCTTCCAGTTTGGTTCAATCCGCGGATACACGCGGCAGCTGGCGCTCTGTATCCCGCTCAAGCTGGTGGCTGTGCCGCTGGTGATGCTCACGCTGGGCGCGCTGCAGGGCTATCGGGGGGATACGCTGGTGCCGATTCTCGCCATCTTCGGCGCGCCGATCGCCGTTTCCTCCTATACCATGGCGGAGCAGATGGACGGCGACGGCATGCTGGCTGCGTCGCTGGTGGTGCTCACCACGGCGTTTTCCATACTGACGATGTTCCTGTTCATCTTTGCGCTCAAGCAGCTGGGCCTGGTCTGACAAACACATACAGCAAACGGGGAAGCCTGCATGCGCGCGGCTTCCCCGTTTGTTATGTCGTTCCGGCGGCAGAGCCGTCGCCCTTGAGCGCGTGAAAGACCTTGACGTCGCCCGGCGAGGTGCCGGGGATGATCGGGTTTGCGCGCTGATGGCCGGCTTTGGCCTTTCCCTGAATCTCCGGCACGGGCGGCATGTCGTTTCTGGGCTTGACATGCGTGCGCTCGGGCCGCTTCATGCCCTGTTTGGCCATGTGATCACCTCGTCTGCTTTCTCTGCGTCACAGCTCGTTCAGATCCGCTGCGGGCAGATCGTTTTCGATGTTGTCCCGCGCCAGATCGTTGTCAATCACCGGATAGATTTCAGACGGCACCGGCCGCTCGGTCCTTTCGGGATGGGCGCGCCGTCTGCGGGGCTTCTGCTTTGCATTGTCCATGCGATCACCTCGGCTCTAGGATGCGCGGATGCGGATGGATTATGCGGCGCGATATCTGCCCGGACAGGAAGCTGAACGTCAGATTCATCCTTGCCTGATTTGTCTTCCGGGGTTCATGCTTTATTCTGGCTGGCTAAAGCTATGGTCAAAGCTTGAGCGGATAAAAGAAAAGGCCCTGACTTTCTAGCTGTTGCTGGAAAAATCAGAGCTTGTTTCTGGTCGGAGTGGCGAGATTCGAATTCTAAAGAATGTGTTATACTGAATAATTGAAGATGATGAAAAGTCTTGTATTATTAGAAAAATGACCGGTTATGGTGATGGACAATTATGCGTCATTTGTCGTCATTCCTGCGGCTAAGTCGTCAGATTTGTCGTCGAAACAGATGCTTGGAGAATCATGAAAATGGAACAAATGATCAAGCTGAAATCCGGAAAGCTGAAAAATAGAGTATACCCCAGATTTACAACTTGATTGTATATGGAATAAGTAAAAATAGAATAATTTTTCTAATTATTTTACGAAATGTAAATTATATTATTGACTTTAATTTTACGTTATGCTATAATGATCTTACCAAGCAGGAACAAAGGAGCGGCAGAACATGAACATCGCGTATGTGAGAGTATCCACCGTAGAACAGAACGATGCGCGCCAGCGTGAAGGATTGAAGAAGCACAACATCGACAAATGGTTTACGGAGAAGGTCAGCGCGAAGGATGCAAACCGCCCTGAGCTGCAGGCGATGCTCGACTTCGTGCGCGAGGGGGATACGGTTTTCATCCACGATTTCAGCCGCATTGCACGCTCAACAAAAGACCTTCTCGCCATTGTCGAATTGCTCAATGCAAAGGGCGTGCATCTGGTCAGCAACAAAGAGAACATCGACAGCAGCACGCCGACAGGGAAACTCATGCTCACAATGATTGGTGCAATCAACGAGTTTGAACGCACGAATCTCCTGGAAAGGCAGCGTGAAGGAATCGCCCTTGCGGTACAAGAGAAGAAATACAAGGGACGAAAGGAAGTTCAGATTGAAAACTTCGCTTCGCACTATGAACGCTACATCCGCAGGGAAGTCAACAAAGCCCAGCTCGCAAAGGAACTGAACATCAGCAGGCCTACGCTTGATAAACTGATCAAGGAACACGAACAGAAAACCACATGACAAACAACGCCCGCTGAATCGCAAATCGAGATATGATCTGCGCATGAACTGCTGGAGGCGCGGACGTCGGTTGCAGAATGGGCCTGTGTCAGCGTCCAGCGCATTCTGCGAGGAAATCCCCATCCCAAAGCAAAAGTCCATCAGAAGGGCAAATAAACAGCCACAGCGGCATCTGACCGTTGTGGCTTTGCTATTCAGTTTCCGACCGGCTCAAATTCCAGCTTGAGGCGCATGCCCATGCCGGCAGCCAGGCGCTGGAGGGTGCGCAGAGAAGGATTGCCGCTGCCGTGCTCCAACTTGCTGATATCTGCCTGATTGATGCCAGTCTTTTCCGCAAGCTGCTTCTGCGTCATGCCGGTGTTCTTCCTGGCGTTTACCATGGCCCGCATGATCGCGAACTCTGGTTCGAGCGCTTCATACTCCGAACGGAACTCGGGGTCTTTCAACTGCTCCTGCAGATAGGTATCGAGATCAAGGGTCATTCTGCATTCTCCTTCCTGCTCAAAAACTCTTTGCGGTATTTCTTTGCCAACTCAATTTCTCTTGGCGGCGTTTTCTGCGTCTTTTTGATAAATCCGTTGGTAAGGATGATCTTTTTCCCGACGAAGAAGAAGTACAGCACACGGGAAATGTCGCTGCCTACTTTAGCGCGTACCTCGAAAATGCCGTCGTCCAGATGCTCTGAATAGGGCATCCGGGTTTGTACGCCATGCTCCTGCAAAAATGCAAGGGTCTGGAGCATCTTCGCACGCATCTTGATATCAAGACTGTCGAGGAATTCTCTCGCGGGGATATCGCCGTTGGGCGTTTCATAGAAAATGATCTTGTATTCGTCCATGGGACAATCCTTTCTGCATCATCCTATGCTTATTATATGGGATTTATTCCATATTGTCAAGGAGATTTCCGTTTATTCCTCCAGCAGATTATGAAGAACACCAATAAGACCTGACTGCTGTGAGGTGATCGTGCCCCGATCGGCAACGAGGTGCTGATGTCAGCATCGGGTATTGCTTGGTCTCCGTAGACCCTGACAACGTTGGCAATAGAGCGCCGGAAAAACTTTTTTTGAATTCTCACGGGGAGGGAAGGGTCGCCCTCCTCCGTTCGTATGGTTCCCCTTCATTGAATGCCGGATATGGGGGCTACTGCTGAGATGATGTATTTTGAAGGGAAAAATGGCCTGATTTTTATTGAAAAGCGGGTGTTTTCTTGCATGTTTTAGGCTTTTTCCAGCGCAATTCACGTCCCTTTTGAATGCCTCCAGCAGCTCATTCTGTTTGCTTTTTTCGCGGTGGTTACTTGATATACCTACACCCCCTTACGCGCGTTCTGCGCGCTAAAATTGATGCTGCTCCGCCACGGTCTCCGGCCCCCTCATCAAAGCTTTCAAATAGGGGGAGTTATCCATCGTTCCGCTTCATACTCTCCCAAAGTATCTTATGGCCGCCCCGCATGCATGCTCCATAGGTCAGTTCTATTCATCATCGGCAGCTTATCAATGATATGGAATCAAGATACTTGGAATCCCGCTTTTACCACATTCGCTGTAGAATTCTATGAAGTTCAACTGAATCTCTTTTGACGTCCTTTTTCTCAGCGCTTGCCTGCATTTTTGCATGCAATGCTTACGCTGGTTATATCCGGGTTTCCTTAAACGCATTCTGGAATGTGGTTCGTGATTTTCCAAATTCTGAATCGATTGCGATTTTATCATCTTCCTGCCAGACACTTGTGCCGTCTACGCTTCGCGATATATGCAGTTCAGGCATTCCTCCTGCTATGCCTGGTTATGCGCCTCAAGCTGCAATTTGAGCCGATCGGAAACTGAATAGTATAGACAAACGGGAGCGTGCCTGCTGTGACGGTTTATTTGCCTTTCTGAGGAGCTTTTGCTTCGGATGTGGATTCCCTCGCGGAAAGCGCTGGAGGCTGGCACAGGCCAAATCTGCAAGCGACATGCTGCCTCCAGCAGTTCATGCGCACATGAATGAGAAATCGGGCTCCATATTACTGCCTGAACAGTAAAGCCACAACGGACAGATGCCGCTGTGGCCGGTTATTTGCCCTCCTGAGTGGCTTTTGCTTTGGACGTGGATTCCCTCGTGGAAGGCGCTGGAGGCTGGCACGGGCCAAATCTGCAAGCGACAAACGCGCCTCCGGCAGAACATGCGCAGATCAGTAAGACAATCGGAGGTCTTATGCCCCGGTATTTTTCTGCCGTTATCTGTTTATTCGATCAATGTACCAGTCAACCCGTCTGAGTTTTTCAAGGCTTATCTCTTTGAGGCGTGTTTCGATATCTTTGATCAAGGCTTTCTTTTCTTCTTCTTCGTCGGTCATTGGTCTTCGCTCCTTTACTTATCGCTTTTGTTCTTTCCGGGCTTTGCAGTACTTTGGACAGTCCGTCCCCTTTTCGATGGTGGAAGGCGTCGGGTTTTCCAACAGCGCTGTTCATAGGCGCAGCTTTTTCCCGGACGCTTTCTAGCTTGTGCTGCCCTCTAAATGCCGTATTTGCTTTTGAAGCATTCCACCAGCGTTTCCGCATAAATCTTCACCTTGCGCACATATTCAGGCGGCAGCTGATCAAGGCTTTCCATGATTGACTGATAATCTGCATCCATGAATGCGGAGATACTTGTTTTCTCCATTGTCGTTTTCCTCCTTACAGGCCAAGCAGTTCCGCGATTTCCTGCGAAAACTCCGGCTCGATCTCAAACCAGTCAGCGCCGCAGGCCCGGACGTGATCTTCAGCCCGGCGCATGATTTCGTTGTGTCGTTTCCAGCTCCGATCCTGTGATCCACAGGCTTCGCGCCGCAGAATATCCAAACCGGTCTGGATGAGTGTGCTGTTTTCCATCGTTTTTTCCTCCTGTTCATGAGGGCCTATGTCGTTCTTCGATCTGCATAAACCGCATTCTGCATCCCTCAAACATCAGATCCAGCTTACCCACGCGCCCGCAGCGGTTCTTTGCAATGAAAAGCTGGATCGGTCTCATACCCGTTTGTTCCCATCTCTGCTGTTGTTCGTCTGTTTCAGGGCTAGGCGCGTGCATCATCAGGACGACGTCGGCGTCCTGCTCGATCGAGCCGGATTCCCTCAGCTCCGATAGAGCGGGCGGCCTGTTTACGCCGATGGTCGAAAGACGGTTGACCTGGGCGGCGGCGACAATGGGGATTCGCAGCTCAAGCGCCAGCAGCTTCAGGGCGCGGGTGATTTCGCCCATCTCCTCGACACGGCTTCCGCATTTGGCGTCTGCGCGCAGCAGCTGGAGGTAATCCACGCAAATCAAATCGATGCCTCCAGCAGCTTTCATCTGCAGGGCAAGCCGCCGAATGGCTGCTGGGGTGCCTGCTCTGTCGCTGATCCACAATCCATCGCCATCAATCCCCAGCTTGTATACGGCCTCATAGTCGCCGCCCGAAAGCGTACGGCCCTCTATTTTGCCCTGTGTCACCCCTGTGAGCGTCGAAACGGTGCGGGAGATCACTTCGATCACACCCATCTCCCGCGAGACGTAGAGCGCCTTTCTGCCCGATTTGAGGGCATTTACAGCGATGGAGGATAGCAGGGCACTCTTGCCAACGGCAGGCCGTGCGCCGATGACAACCAACCTGCCGCCCCGAAAACCTCCGTTCATGTGCTGATCCAGGCGCGTCAGGCCGGTGCTGATCGGCGGTGCCAGGTCTCCATGCTCAAGCCACAGGTAAAAATCGACGAGCGCGTCTGTGCCGGTGATGTGGTCGCCTGTTTCGATCCCTGCGCCGATCTCATCCAGCGCAATCCGCGCTTTGGTGACGGCCTCACTCAGCGGCTTGGCGGCGTCCTGCGCGCTTTGAATCAGCTTGGCGCAGACGTCCACGAGCTTCCTGCGCTGCGCTGCTGTGCGGATGTTCTCCGCGTACTGGTGAACTAGGCTGCCTTCAACGGCTGCCTCTGCTGCCAGTTGAGCCAGCAACTCGGCGTCCGTGTCGGCGGCATCAAAGACCGTGACAAGATCAGCTTGCTTGCCTTGCGCCTCCAGCTGCATGCAGACGGTGAATAGGCGTCGCAGATGCGGTGCGGTGAAGTCGTCCGGCTGGAGGCTGTGTTCTGTGGCGCGTGTCTGGCAGTTGAGAACGGCTCCGAGAAAGACGCGCTCAGATAGTGCTGTATCCTGAGTATGGGTCGGTGACACCGGATTTGCCTCCTTTCTGCTGTGAATCGCTGCGTTCCCACGTCCGCACAGCGGCTTTCCAGTCCTTCATCGAATTCTTGCCGACTTTCCAGCCGTTTGCGGTGTAGAAATCGACGAAGCGCTGTGCATCTACGCAGTTCCCACGTTCTGCGCAGTACGCCCTGACCTCTTCAATGGTGGGTGGTGTGAAGCGCTTTGCGCGCACACTACAACTCTTTATGTTCGGTTCGGTTATGTTATGTTCTGTTATGTTGGTATAAGTCGTATTCGGTGGAACGTCGCCGTATACGGTCGTATTCGATTGTATACCGTCGTATTCGTCCGTAGAGGCTTGACGCTTCCAGCGTTTTTCAATGTTTTTCCTGTTTCGTGCGCAGGTTTCTGCATACTTCTGCGCGTTATTGTCGATGGCTTTACGCATGAGATCAAAGCAGGCAACGAGTGTGTTTGCTTGGAAGTCGGGGATTGCTCCTGTTTCTGCATAATCGCAGACGGCAAGAAAGAGCTGCCCGATTTCCGCATCATTCAGAAGGCGACGGGCTACGGCAACATGTTCAGGGTAGAAAATGAAACCTTTTGCCTGCGCCATTTTAAGCCTCCTGGGAAAATGCGCCCTCTGTCTGCGCCTCCAGCCAACGTTCAAAGGCGTCGCGCGGGATTAGGATTCTTCTACCGACACGCACCGTCGGGAAGCTTCGCTGATTCACAAGGTTATAGGCTGTGCAGCGCCCAATTCCCAACAAAGGCATGAGGTCTTCGGGGACGTAAACACGGCTCTGAAGCGCTTTTTTCTCGCTTTCATTTCTGGCCATGATCAGTCCTCCTTCTGGATCAGCTCTTCAACGTCGATGTTAAGCGCAGACGCGATCTTGCCGGCAGTCCGGGGTTCACATGTCCCACGCTGGATCAGCGCGCATGTAGCTTGCTTGGTCATACCTGCACGCCGCGCAAGTTCAGCTTGTGTCAAGCCCTGCTTTGCGAGTAAGGTATTGATGCGAAATGTATTGATTTTCACTGGTTCACCTCCAATAAAGTGATTCAATTGAATCTTTTTCCATATTATATGCGATTCGATTGAATCTGTCAATATATAAAGTGATTCACTTGAATATTTTTATGGCATATGGTATTATTCGCATAGAGGTGATTTGCGTGTCTGTAGGGAAGAGGATTATGCAAGCAAGAAAAAAAGCTGGGCTAACACAGGCCCAACTTGCAGAAACACTAGGTTTAGCAACAATAACAATTCGACAATACGAATCTGATAAACGTAAACCAAGTATTGAACAGCTAAAAAGGATTTCGAACGTACTGAAAGTAAGATGGTATGAATTAATGTCGGATGATCGCGATGAACAAGCTTCTTTAATATCGAACGATATTTTTGAGATTGATGAGTCGTTTTTGGATTATAAGAAATATAGAAAACTGAATATGATACAGGAACGGGATAAGGTCGACCGGGAATACATTGATCAACTGTATAGTGAAGACCTAGAAAAAGAATATGAAGCGGGATTTGATGAGTTTCTTGATAAACTGATAGAGTTGTTTCATGAAAAGTATCCGCAACGGATTCATAGAGAAGAAATCAAGATTGATGATGAAACATTGAAAAAGTTTACAAAAATGATTGAAATCTCGTATAGAGCCGGCATTTTAGAAGGACGAAATGGAGTAAAACCGCCTAATGCAGAGACTCTTATAGCTACTGGTCTTGACGAAACCTCTGCAGAGGCTATGATGCAATTTACAGAACAATCTCTTGAAGAGAAAAGAGCTTTTTTGACTGAGAAGAAACCTGTACACATACAAAAACTTGAGACGGAAGAGAATGACTGACCATTTCCGATAAGACTACATACATCTTCCGGGACGCCTCCAGCGAGGCAGGGCTGGCAGTCGGACGTTAGAAAGCAGTGCGGCTAGTCAGAATCCGGTTATCGTCGCGCCGATCAGTTGCATTGCAAACGGTCAGACGCCGCGGGAAGCTGCGCGTTTTCGTGACAGCCTGAAAGCACAAAGCAAGGAGGATTGATCCATGCCCCGTAAAGCTACCAGAAACGCCCAGGGAGCCGGCACGATTTACAAGCGTGCAGATGGCCGCTGGGAGGGCAAATACACACTTGGCCGCGATCCTGGCACCGGTGAGCAGATTCGGCGCAGCGTCTACGGCAAAACGCAGAAGGAAGTCACGCAAAAGCTCCAAAAAGCATTGACGGACATCTCCGAAGGAACCTATGTGGAACCTTCGAAGATGACCGTCGGGCAATGGCTCAATACCTGGATCAATGATTATTGCGTTGACGTCAAGCCGCGCACGCTGGACAAATACCGCAGCACGATCAATAACCGGCTTATTCCATATCTGGGCAGAATCCGCTTGACCGATCTCGGGCCGCATCACATCCAAAGGGTCTACAACGGCCTGTGGCGCGGGGAAGAAGGATTCAACAAGCTTTCCCCAAAGTCTATCAGAGATACGCACGGAACGCTCCACAGAGCGCTGGAACAGGCCGTAGAGCTCAATTACATGCGGAGTAACCCATCTGACCGCTGCAAGCTTCCGCGCGTCGAGAGAGGCGAAATACGCGCTCTGGAGACGAACCAGATTCAGGCCTTCCTCCAGCTGATCGCCGGCGGCCGGTATGAGCGCCTATTTACGGTCGATCTGTTTACCGGCTTGCGCATGGGCGAGATTCTGGCGCTCTCCTGGGATTGTATCGACTTCAAGAAAGGGACGCTGCGCGTTTACAGGCAGCTCCATCAGGTGAAAGGGCAATATATCTTTGGATCGCTGAAAAATGATAAACCGCGCTCTTTGATGGTTGCCCAGACCGTGCTGGAGGCGCTCAGAAAGCAGAGGGCAGAACAGCGCCGCTGGAGGCTGGCAGCCGGATCGGCATGGATGAACGATGAAAACCTGGTCTTCACGGATGAGATTGGGCGGCATCTGTCGCCCAATACTTTGCGCAGCGCCCTGCATCGCGTCACCGATCAGCTGGGGCTGGAAGGCTTCCGCTTCCACGATCTGAGGCACAGCTATGCTGTTGCGTCGCTGCAGGCTGGCGACGATCTCAAGACGCTGCAAAGCAACCTGGGCCATCATACGGCAGCCTTCACCATGGAAGTATACGGGCATTGCACAGAGAGCATGCATCAGGCCAGCGCCAGGCGCATGGACAGCTTCATCAACGGGCTTCAAAAACGAGGATACAGAACCATCAAGGGCAGCATGAGAGGCGTCAATCTGAGAAGGGGAGTAGTGAAGCCGTCAGACGGCGTCATTGGACTGTAAGTCGTCAACCAAGTCGTCAACCCATGAAAATACAAAAAGAAAAAGCCTTGTTTTTCTAGCTATTCCTAGAAAAAACAAGGCTTAACTCTGGTCGGAGTGTAATTATAGGATCTGACGTAACCCAGTAATACCAATGGTTTGCAGACCGTCAACAAGAGATTTTATCCAACAAACAGAAAATGAAAGGGACACCGCTCAATTTTTCTTGGGTAGCGTCCCTTTTTTTATAAATGAAAGCAAGCACCGCCCGAGGGGACTATGGGCGGTACTTCTATATAAAACCCAACACCGAAAGGAGGAGTTCATCTCCACCGTTGCCAGCCATTTTCAGGCTGGCTTTTTTCATACCACGACAAGGAGGTATTTAGTGAATGGCAGAAGATAAGAAACAGTCGCCCGTCCCGGAGGCGCATACCACGCCCGAGGCCCCGGCTCCTAAAACGCCGGGCGGCCCCGCCGTGGAGGAACAGGCCACGATCCCCGGCATGGAGAGCGGCCCCGCTCCCTCTGGTAAGGTGATCGACCTGTCCGATGTGCGGGCCGCTGGTGCGGACAAGGCCAAGGCCGCCGAGCCTGATAAAGTGGAGCCGCCCGCCTCGAAAGCAGACAAACAGCCCGACAAGCCCGCGCCCGCCGCTGATGCCAGGGCTGGTAAGGAAATGCCCAAACAGGCCCGCCCGCCTAAAGCGGATAAAGCCCCGTCAGCCGATAAGGGGGCCAAGAAAGCGGAGCAGGCTGACAAGCCCCGCCGTGGCCGTCCTCCCAAGGATCAGGCTACCCCGGAGAAAAAGGGTAAGGCGGCCCCGGCCAAGGCTCCCGCAGAAGCGGCAAAAGCCGATCCCCCGGCCCCGGAGGTTCCTCCCGCTCCCCGCGAC
>JAGBDL010000163.1 GCA_017937505.1 Clostridia bacterium
CCCGCAGCGGCGGATGGCGTCCGTTGCCAGCAGCGCGCCGCCCGCAGACAGAAAGCGCACAAAGCCCCTTCCGCCCGCGGCAAGCATCGCCTCGCGCGCCCGCTCGCGCAGGCGCACCGCCGTCACACGCGCCATGTGATCTCCATGCGCGCGCTGGACGTGCGCTCGCCGCCCATGTATACGTCGTAATGAAGCCGCAGCTCGCCGCCGCTTTCCTGCGTGCAGATGTCCACCCTGTGCGTGTCCACCGCCACGGGGATCTCGCCGTAGATCGTCACATAGCTTGAGGCGATCTTCTCCCCCGGCAGGAAGTCGAGCACGCTGGAGACCATGCCCATGCGCTGCATGCGCACATGGCCGCGCTCCGGCTGCATCGTCAGCACGATGTGCGCCTTTTCCTCGTCCTGCACGTCGTCATACTCGAGCACAAGGCCGTCCGCCGTGGGCCTGAGCAGGCCCGAGCGGGCGTTTTTGATCTCATGCTCGTCCCCGTCCGGCTCCACCAGGCGGGAGACCACGCGGATGCGCGCCTTCATTTTCTCACTCATGCGTTTCCTCTTTTCCCTTCGGGATGACGTCCAGCAGCATGCACAGCGCCGCCAGGCACAGGGCGAACGCAACCACCATCGGCAGCATGACCTCCTCCGTCATCGGATAGCTCGAGGAGGTCATCGTCGCAAACAGCACAAGGCACGCGGGCAGCCGCAGCCGCGGCTCGGCCAGAATGGCGTACAGGCACAGCACGTCGATCGCCAGCCAGGCCGCGGAGGTCACGTTCGGGCAGACGATCAGCGCGCCCAGCGTGAGCAGCATCGCGCGGTGCAGCGGCGTTTTGTCCTTCGCGCGCCAGGCCAGCGCGCACACGCCCAGATACAGGGCCAGGCCCGCCAGCGCAAGGCCGCGCATGATGATCTCAAAGTGCGTCTGCGTGTAGAATTCCTGCGCATAGGTCTGCGTATCCAGCGATGCCAGATGGCGCAGCAGGGGCGCATACTGCGGCGTTTCCTCCACCGCTGCGCGCGGGATCAGGCTCGCCAGACCCGGCGCGCCTGCGGCATACGCCGGAAGGCCCAGGTTTGCCGCAAGCAAGCTGCCCACAGCGCGGAGCGCCGGCATGCCGCACGCGATCGCCGGCACGCACAGCAGGAGCGCCGCGCAGGCGCCGGCAAGCAGCCCCCTGCGCTTCATGCCGCCGCGCCGCACGAGTAAGAGATAGACGGGCAGCGCGTACAGCGCCGCGCCGCTCAGGGCACACGCCGCGCCATAGCAGATGCCCGACGCGAGCGTTTTCGGCCGGTCGCAGCCCAGCGCCAGCGTCAGCGAGACGGCGAGCAGCGTCACCGCCGCGATCTCCGGCAGCGCGCTGCATGCGGCGTTCATGAAGCCCTGCGGGAGAATCATGCACAGGGCCAGCAGCGTCTCCGCGCGCAGGCCCAGCCGGTTCCTGTCCGCCGCCCGCATCGCCAGAATGCCCAGCAGCAGGTCGCAGCCGATGGCAAAGAGCTTGAGCAGGTACATGTCGTAGACCGGCCCCCGCGTGACGGCGTACACAAGCAGCAGCATCGGCGCGGATACGCCGGAGGCCGCGGCGACGCCCGCCGCCAGACCGCCCTCGTCCATCGCGCGGATGACGGGCTGCATCACGTTCACATAGGCGTATGTCTTCTGGTTGATCGCCAGCAGCAGGATGACCATCCCCGCCGTGACGATGACCTGCCGCAGCGCCGTGCGCGCAAAGCTGACGCGCGAGAGCCACGCGCACAGCAGCAGCATGGCGCCATGGACGGCGGCGCTCATGACGATAAACAGCGCGCGGTTTGTCCAGCCGCCGATGTCGTTGAGGTTGCCAAGCGGCCCGGAGGAGACGTTGTACAGCGCCAGCAGGCCGGAGAGCAGCGCCGCCAGCACCGCGCTCAGGAGCAGGCGATGCTTCTGCGCAAAGCGGTCAAGCGCTAAAAGCACATCCTTCATCCGGCTCGTCATGCCGCCTCGCCTCCCTTCCGAATCGCCGTGAGCGCCGCGCGGTTTTTTCGCATGCGCGTGAGCAGATCGCGCGAGACGATCACCAGCGCGGCGAGCATCATCAGCGCCAGCACGCGCTCGTCGATGGGCCGCTGGCGGGTCAGGTACGGCACATAGCACATCAGCGACGCGCCGGCGACCAGAAGCGGTATGAACCTGCGCCGCGGATGCCGCGCCGCGTAGAGAATGGACAGCATGTCCGCCAGATAGAAGTACCGCTCATGAATCTTGGGCATGACAAACGGCAGGAAGATCGCGAAGAACAGCGCAAATTCCAGCGTCATGTCCGGCGTGATTTCCCTCCAGTGCATCAGCCAGTACACCACCGCGATGAGCACCAGGATCACGCAGGCATACAGCGCGGCGTGCTGCAGATCCGGCATCAGGTCCGGATTCAGGAAGCCGTTTGTGCCCTTGCCGTCAATCCCGTCGATATAGCGCATCCAGGTGAACTCCTGGCTGCTGGCAAATTCCAGCATCGGGAAGAAGAGGTACAGGTTCGGCGCGTTGTAGCTCAGACGGTCGTAATACTGGCCCATCGACTGATTCGCGTATACGGAGAGCGCGTCAAAGAACGGACGGCCGGCGATCAGCGCGGGCAGCATCGTCACGAGATACGCCGCGAAGAACGCCAGCGCGTCGCGCAGCCTGTACCTCCTGTGGATGAGCCCCAGCAGCACCACCGGGAAGAAGAAGATCGTCTGGAGCTTGAAGGCAAAGGCGACCGACAGGAAGACCGCCGAGCGCATCGGCCTGTCCGTTTCAAGGAAGTACAGGCTCATGACGATGAAGAACACATACACCGAGTCGCACTGCGCCCAGCATGCGCCGTCCAGCAGCGCCGTGGGCAGCGCCATCACCGTCAGAAACACCGGCAGCGCCGCCTTCTTCCCCGCGAACCTGCCCGCCGCGCGCATCACGGCCAGCGCCAGCAGGTAGTCAAAGAGCACCGTCAGCAGCTTGATCAGGTACAGCTCGTGCAGCGGCGCTTTGGAAACCAGCAGCAGGAAGTACTGATACAGCAGGTTGTAGTCGCCCACGTTTTCGGCCAGCATATGAAAGCCGCCCTCGCGGAACATGTTCACCCACAGCGTGAGGAACGACGTGTAATCCGCCGTCACGAAATCGAGCATGCTCACGCGCGCGAGCATCGTGACGGCGGCAAACGCGCCGGCAAACACGAGCGTGCCCGTCTTTGGCCTTTCCAGGCAGACAAAGGCGATCATGGTGCCGCCGTACACCAGCGCAAACAGCGCCGAGAGCGCAAGCGCCTGCCCGGCGCCGGAAATATGGGAAAGCCAGCCGCCCATCAGCGCGGCCTGCACGGCAAAGAGCGCCAGCGTCATGCCAAGCGCAAGCAGCATGCCGCGGCGTCTGCTGTTGTCCTCCATGCATCATTCTCCTTACAGCAATCTTAATTTAGTATTATATCATATTATCCTCCGCAGCTCAATCTCTGCCTGTGCGCAAAACTGGCATGGTCATAAAAAAACAAACTGGCTATTTACCATATGCCAGTTTGTGCTATAATGCGGGTACAAATCCAATTCGGGAAGGAAGTCTTTACCATGGCAAACGATCGCAACAAGACCTTCAGAATCTGCTTCATCGGCCTGATGGCCGCCATCGTCTTCGTCGTCAACTATCTGCGCATCCCGTTCATGGGCACGCAGCTGCATATGACCAACGCGCTGTGCGTCCTGTGCGGCCTGCTCTTTGGCCCGGGCGCGGGCTTCCTGGCCGCGGGTCTGGGCTCCGGCCTGTATGACATCGTCGCCGGCTGGGGCGCGGAGTGCATCATCACCTTCATCAACAAGGGCGTCATCGCGCTGGTCGCCGGCCTGATCGCCTACAAGGCCGCGCGCAAGGACGTGACCACCTCCGCCGACCGCGTCAGGATCATCGCGGGCAGCGTGCTCGGCGCGCTCGCCTACGTCGCCCTGTACATGCTCAAGACCTTCGTCTTCGGTCAGCTCGTCGACGGCCTGACCCTCTCCGCCGTCACCGCCAAGATGCTCACCAAGCTGCCCGGCAGCCTGATGAACGCCGCCTTCGCCTTCATCGTCGCGCCGATCCTGCTGGGCGCGCTCAAGCCCGCGCTCAAGAAGGCCGGCCTGTACGAGAAGCTGTAAGGTACGTTAGGGCTGCCGCCCTAAAACCCGCTTGAGGGACATTGTCCCTCAAACTCCCTCCTTCGCTTCGCGCAGTATCTCATACTGCGCGAAGCGATAAAAGGGTCTGGGGCTCGCAGCCCCGGCGTCCTCTCGCTACACGCAATCCCCCGCGCCGATCTTTCTGGCCCGCTTCCAAAGCGGGTCTTTTTTTGTGACCGTGCGCACGGCTTTTTCGCCGTCTTCGCACAGCGTCAGCGTGATGCGGCCCGGCGCGATCACCGGATGGCGCAGCACGCGCGCCCGGCATGCCGCCTTGGGCGCTTCCCTCGTCAGCGCCAGACAGCAAAACTTCTCGTCCTCGTACGGCGCGTCGCCGCCCTTGAGCGCCTTGTGCAGCCTTGTGCGCTGCACACGCACAGAGAAGTGGCACCAGTCCTCCCCCGCCATCGGACAGCGCGAAGCGCCGGCCGGGCACGGCGCGGCCACATGCGCCCCCTGGCTGGCCAGATGCTCGCGCACAGCAGCCAGATTGGCAAAGCCCTGCGGCGTGCCCGGCTCGATGAGCAGGAGCATCTTCTCCGCCGCGTCCCAAAGCCTTTGCGCCACCGGCAGGCGCAGCTCCTCCCGCAGCTCGCCGAGCATGTAGCCCTCCGCCACCAGATCGGCCCTGGGGAGCGCCTGCGCCGCCGTCAGGTCGCAGCTTGCCCAGACCGCCTGCGAAAGCGCGCCGCCGCCCGCGCGCATGAGCGCGCCGCCCACGCTGCGCATCGCGTCCTCCCGCTCCAGGCAGGTGA
>JAGBDL010000164.1 GCA_017937505.1 Clostridia bacterium
CGGATCCCAAAAAGAAATCAGCCCCACAGATGTGGGGTTGATTTCTTTTTGGCCTCTGAACAAGATCTGGCTGCCCGAGTGGTTTCCGGCCAATGTGCATACATCGTACTTGGTTAGGTTCCAAGCCGCGCGCCGCCGGTGGCGGATGCAGCGCGGCTTGGAACGCCCGGGAGCGACATACGCAGGACAGCATTTGCTGGGGCTTTTTCATATCCCATCGGGCAATTTCTATTTTCTGATCATCCCAGCCAACGTGCATACATCGTACTTGGTTAGGTTCGGCGCGGGCGGCGTGCTCAGTTTGTCAAAAGTTGTGCCAAAACTCCTTTTGTGCTCAAATTGGCTCATTGCTTCAAAAGAAAGAGCCCTCGATTTTTCTGGTAAAATCAAGGGCTTGTTGCCTGGTGTACCTGGCAGGATTCGAATCGGTGGTCTTCAGCGTCGGAGTATGCTCTAAAAATAGGTTTACCCTATTTTTGGTATTCTGTATAAGTATTTCACCTTTTGTTGTGCCAATGCTATACTCCACATATAAAACATCAGAGAAAGGGAGAAGCGGATGATAGAAATCAAACATATCGACCAGAGTCATGTGGGATCCAAATCATATTTCTATATCGACGGCGATGTCGTCGGTGCACCGGGCAGCCTTCATATGTGCAACCAAATGTTTGTCGAAGCGCTCTTCCCGAAGACACAAACACACCCTTATCCTATCGTCATGTTCCATGGTGCAGGACAAACCAATATGAACTGGCTGATGACACCGGATGGACGTATGGGCTGGGCCGATTACTTTGTTGCACAGGGCTATTCGGTCTATCTGTGTGAACAGCCTTCACGCGGACGTTCTGCCTATCATATGGAGGATAACGGCCCACGGATTTATCATTCCTTGGAGTCTCTGCAACGATTCATGTCCAATACAGGCACATGGCCGCAATCTTGCCGGCATACACAATGGCCGGGTACGGGAAGCCTGGACATGAAGAATGAAACAGATCGGCAGTTTATTGCCTCACAAGTGGAGTATCTTCCAAGCAATGAGATGTCTCAACGCCTTGTGCTGGATTGCGGCAGCCGCCTGCTCGATCAGATTGGGCCTGCCATTCTCCTGACGCATTCACAAGCTGGGCCCTTTGGGTGGCTCCTTGCAGATGCGCGTCCGGAACTTGTTAAGGGTATAGTAGCGCTGGAACCCTCCGGCCCGCCTTTTTCAACAGATTTGAGCAGTCCCGTGGCAAAAAGCTACGGCATTGCTGACTTGCCTCTCACTTACGATCCGCCCATTATGGATAAAGCGGATATCCGTCTGCAATTGTTGACGTCCGATGCTCAGGAACTGAAAAGCGGCTGGGTGTTTGCGGATCCTGCACCGAAGCTCGTTCACCTCTGCGGCATCCCGATCTGGGTGATTGTCAGTGAATCCTCGTATCATGCCGAATATGATCATCTGACCAGCTATGTTCTCAGACAGTGCGGTGTGGAGCATGAGTTTATCCGCCTTGAGGAGGCCGGCATCTTCGGCAACGGTCATATGATGATGATCGAAAAGAACAATCTTGCAATTGCGGAGCTGATCGATCGGAAGCTATCTGCATAAGAAAAAGGAGGAAAAGAAGATGAACAAATCCAAACAGTTCAAGGTACCTCACTCCCTGGCGATCATCCTTGTGGTGATGTTGATTGCATCTCTGCTGACCTACATCATCCCGGGTGGTGAATTCGATCGCGTCAAGAATGAAGCGGGCAAAACCGTCGTTGTTGCCGGCACGTATCATCCTGTCGAGGCACGGCACATCAATCCGCTATCCGTGCTGAATTACGTCTTTCCCGGTTTGCAGAGCGCCGGCCAGATCATCTTTGCCTTGATGTGTGCGGGCGGTGGCCTGGGCATCGTGCTTGCTACCAATATGTTTCAGGGCGCGGCCTGCACACTGAGCAAGCGCGCCAAGGGAAAAGAATGGATAGTCGTTGCAGCGCTGATGATCGTCTTTGCCTTGCTCAACATTCCGATCAACCTGAATTACTTCATTCCGTTCGCCCCGCTGGGCATCATCATTGCCATAGCTATGGGCTATGATGCCATCGTTGGCATTTCCATCATCATGCTGGGCGGCGCTGTCGGCTTTTCCTGCGGAGCGATGAACCTGCCCAATACCGGCACTGCGCAGGGCATTGCGGAGCTGCCTGTCTTCACGGGTATGGCCTACCGTCTTTTCTGCATGATCCCGTTCCTCATTGTGACAATCTTCTATGTTGTCCGTTACGGTGAGATGGTCAAGAAGAACCCGGAAAAGAGCCTCGTTCATGGCACAAAGCTGGACTTTGGCACCTTTGATCCCGAGAATGTTCCTGCCTTTGAGAAGAAGCATATTCCGGTTGCCGTTGTCGTGGCTGCGAGCATCCTGTACATGGTTTATGTTGCGATCTTCTCCTCGCTGAGCTTTGCAACTTCTGCAGCCATCTTTATGTACATGGGTCTGCTTTCCGGCCTCGTTTACAGAATGCCTGTGGATGAAATGTGCAAGCGCTTCTGCGACGGTGCTAAAGGAATGGCGACTACCGGTATCTTGCTCGGCTTCGCCTATGCGATTTCCGGCATTCTTTCTGCGGGCGGTGTGATGGATACCGTCGTCAATGCACTGGCTAATGCGCTGAGCATTTTCCCGGCGATCATTCAGGCACCTGTCATGTTCTTCATGCATGTCATCATTAACTTCTTTGTGACTTCTGGCTCTGGTCAGGCGGCCGTTACCATGCCGATTTTTATCCCGGTTGCAGATCTCGTTGGCATGTCCCGTCAGACTGCTGTTCTCGCATTTAACTTCGGCGATGGCTTCTGCAATTTCATTCTGCCGCACGCAGCTGCAACGATGGGCTTTGTCGGCTGTGCAAACATCCCGTTCACCAAGTGGTTTAAGTACGCAATTAAGCTCTTTGCAGTGTGGTGCGTTGTCGGTTCCATTCTGCTGATCATTGCTTCTCAGATGGGTTACTGATTATCCAAATGACTCAAGCCTTATGTATATTTGCATAAGGCTTTTGTTTACGTCACGATGAAATGCATGCTATAATCATTTCATTAACCAGAAATGAGGAAATCCAGATGACCGAACGAGAACTCCTCTATGTCATGACAATCGCTGAGGAAAGGAACATTACGCACGCCGCTGAAAAGCTGCACATGACGCAGCCCTCTCTGACACAATCACTCAAACGCATTGAGGAGGAACTTGGCTGCCCATTGTTTGCCAGACGCAAATATGGGCTTGACCCAACGAAGGAAGGTCTGCTCTATCTGGAGATGGCCGAGGATGTTCTCAAACGCATCGGCATCTTTAGAGATGAGCTGAAAAAGCAGCTCAATCCGCTCTCCGGTTAAATTGTGATTGGCGCCTCCTGGTACAACACGCTGCTGTTCCTTTCTGATTTGGTCTCGCAGTTCAGCTTCCGTTTTCCATCTATGCAGCTCAGGCTGTTTGAAAAGCGTACGACTGAACTGATGTCTTTGATGGTAGATGGTACCCTTGATATTGTATTGGCCCACGAGTATCCTAAGGAGTATCGCTCGACCAAACGCTTCTTTCCCAAAGACATCGAATGCGTGCGCCTGATCGATGAGCAGTTTCTTTTGATTGCCAACAGAGATTATCATATTCCCGTCACAGAGGAAGGTTATGCTGATGTACAGGCACTAGCAAACCTACCCTTTATCAGTTTTAATCCGAACCAGCGCATCCGAAATATCACGGACTCCGCATTCGCGTCTGTGGGTATAACGACAAGGAAAATTGTCTCAACGCAAAGCTTTCCTGGCGCGATGAGCTTTGCAGAACGTGGACTGGGACTGACCGTGCTCCCTGAATACTATGTCTACCGCAACATTAACGGCAAGCAGAATCTTCAGAAATACAAGCTCCCGCCAGAACTGCATGCGTATTGGTCTGCATCGGTTTATTATCGAAAAGGTACCCAATCGCCGGAGGTTCGCGGCTGCATTCTCGACTTGCTTAGGGATGCGGCAGATTCCCTGTATAAGACTGGACACAGAACTGGTGACTCGTAATGCAGATGTCAAGACATAGCAGGTCATGCCGATCTCTGCGCAGTCATGCACCGCAATTCTACATCCAGCTGCGAAAAATGCTGGTAAAAAAGAAAAAGCCCTCGATTTTTCCAGTAAAATCAAGGGCTTTTCAATCTGGTGTACCCGGCAGGATTCGAACCTGTGGCCTTCAGAGTCGGAGTCTGACGCTCTATCCAACTGAGCTACGGGTACATACAGACGTATTATACTATGCCGGGCGGTTGTTGTCAACTACAGGAAAGGGAGAGGAAAAGAAAGAAAAATTCCGCGAAGCGAACTGCAGGGGCTTGATTTGCAGGAAATTCACGGTATAATAAAATCTGGTCAATAACGATTTGGCGGGATTCTCCCCGCTCGATTATGGAGGGAACACCTATGGAAAGAACGTATGCGGCCAATGTGCGCGGCGCCGAGGAGATCAAGGTCTGCGGCTTTGTGGACACCATCCGCAATAAGAGCAAGATGGCCTTCATCGTGCTCAAGGATATTACCGGCAAGGTGCAGGTGACTGTGGAGAAGAACGAGGATCCGGAGCTTGACGCTGCGGTCAATTCCCTGACCCCCGACTCCGTCATCACCGTCATCGGCAAGGCTGTCGAAAGCGAGTATGTGAAGCTGGGCGGCGTGGAAATCTATCCCAAAAAGATCATCGTGGAGAGCATCGCCGCGCCGCTGCCGATTGACCGCGAGGCGCGCAAGGGCCACGAGCGCTCTTCCATCGACCAGCGCATCGACTATCGCTGGGTCGACCTGCGCACCGAGAAGAACCAGCTGCTCTTCAAGATCCAGACTGTGCTCGTCGGCGCGATGCGCGAGTATCTGCTGGGAAAGAATTTCATGGAGATCCACACGCCGAAGCTGATCGGCGCGGCCTCCGAGTCCGGCGCGGACGTGTTCGAGGTCAAGTACTTCGACCGCAACGCCTACCTCGCGCAGAGCCCGCAGTTCTACAAGCAGATGGCCATGGCCGCCGGCTTTGAGCGCATCTTTGAGGTGGGCCCGGTCTTCCGCGCGGAGAAGAGCTTCACCAGCAAGCACACCACCGAGTTCTCCGGCTTCGACCTGGAGTTCAGCTTCATCGAGAGCTATCAGGACGTGATGGCGCTGGAGGCCGAGCTGCTGACCTACGCGCTGGGTAAGGTGAAGGAGGCCTATGGCAAGGAGCTGGAGGAGGTCTTCGGCATGCCGCTGGAGGTGCCGACGCTGCCGTTCCCGCAGATCAAGCTGGCCGACCTGTACGCGGAGCTCGAGAAGGAGTTCGGCTACAAGGTGCCCGAGGAGGAGAAGGGCGACCTGACCACCGAGGCCGAGCACCTGACGTTTGACTGGGTGAAGAAGAAGTATGGCCACGAGTTCCTCTTCGTGACTGATTACAGCGCGGAGAAGCGCGCGTTCTACCACATGCGCGACGAGAACGGCGTGCCGCAGGGCTACGACCTGATCTGGCGCGGCGTGGAGATCACCACCGGCGCCCAGCGCGAGCACCGCTATGAGCAGCTCTGCGCGCAGGCGAAGGAGAAGGGCCTGGACGAGGACGTGAAGTTCTACACCGAGTTCTTCAAGTACGGCTGCCCGCCGCACGGCGGCTTCGGCCTGGGCATCGACCGTCTGACCATGCTGCTGCTGGGCATGACGATCAAGGAAGCGATGTTCATCTTCCGCGGCCCGACCCGCCTGACCCCGTAACACGGCTGCTCCGGTCAAAGGACCATATCGGATCCCTCAAAGCACTGACTGTGATTTTTTGCACGGTCAGTGCTTTTCAATTTGTCTGAATGGATTGGCATGGCGCAATACCCGCAGCCTGCGACGAGGGTTCGGGCTGCGAAAAGGCCGTTCCGCTTCAGATACTCTTTTCCTGTTCTTTACACAACCGCGCTTTCGCGCTTAACACGCTGGCGATACAATGACGGCGTTCCTGAAAGGGAACGGCAAGAAAGACGAAATCAATTCGACATGGATAAGGAGTGTGTCCTATGAAGAACATGATGAAGAAGATTCTCTGCGGCGCGGCGGCCCTGTGCCTGATGGCGAGTGCGGCGGCGGCGGAGTTTGACGCGGGCAAGCTGATCGACGTGATCTCCCGCGAGGACGGCAGCGGCACGCGCGGCGCGTTTGTGGAGCTGACCGGCGTGGAGCAGAAGATCGACGGCAAGAAGGTGGACATGACCACCGAGGACGCGCAGATCACCAACAACACCGCGGTCATGATGACCACCGTCGCGGGCGACACCTATGCGATCGGCTACATCTCCCTGGGCTCCCTGAACGACAGTGTGAAGGCCGTGAAGGTGGCGGGCGTGGAAGCGACCGCTGAGAACGTGAAGAGCGGTGCGTACAAGGTCGCGCGTCCGTTCAACATCGCCTGGAAGGAAGACACGCTGAGCGACGCAGGCAAGGACTTCATCGCCTATATCCTCAGCAGCGAGGGTCAGGCGATCGTCAATGCCAACGGCTACGTCGGCAGCGATGACGCGGCGGCGTACGAGGCTGCGGGCGTCACCGGCAAGGTGGTCGTGGCAGGCTCCTCCTCCGTCTCTCCGGTGATGGAAAAGCTGGCTGAGGCGTACATGGCTGCGAATGCCAATGTTGAAATCGAGATTCAGACGAGCGACTCCACCACCGGCATGACCAGCGCCATGGAGGGCAGCTGCGAGATCGGCATGGCCAGCCGTGAGCTGAAGGAAGCGGAAGCCGCCGTGCTTGAGAGCACCGCGATCGCGATGGACGGCATCGCCGTGATCGTGAACAACGAGAACCCGATCGAGGACCTGACCATCGAGCAGATCTGCGCGATCTACACCGGCGAAGCGACGGCGTGGAACGAGCTGTGAGAAAGCGACATGAAAACATTTAAAGAGAAGGCGATGAAAATCGTCTTCCTATTTACTGCGCTGGTTTCCGTGGGATGCGTGGCACTGATTTGCGTGTTCCTGATTTCCAGCGGCGTGCCTGCCATGAAGGAAATCGGCTTTGGCCGGTTCCTTCTGGGGCGGACGTGGAAGCCGGGCGCGGAGATCTTCGGCATCTTCCCGATGATCGTGGGCAGCGTCTATGTGACCGGACTGGCGCTGCTCATCGGCGTACCCGTGGCGCTGCTGACGGCGGTATACCTGGCGTACTTCTGCCCCGCACAGGTATACCGCTTCATCAAGCCGGCGATCGAGCTGCTGGCGGGCATTCCGTCGGTGGTCTACGGCTTCTTCGGCATCGTGGTGCTGGTGCCTGCGGTGCGCGCGCTCGGCGAGCCGTTTGGGGGGAAGGGCAACTCCATCCTGACGGCGTCGCTGCTGCTGGCCATCATGATCCTGCCGACCATCATCGGCGTGGTGGAGCCGGCGATCCGCGCGGTGCCGCGCAGCTATTACGAGGGCTCGCTGGCGCTGGGCGCGACGCATGAGCGCAGCGTGTTTTCCGCCGTGCTGCCTGCGGCGCGCTCCGGCGTGCTGGCGGGCATCGTGCTGGGCCTGGGCCGCGCCATGGGCGAGACGATGGCGGTCATCATGGTCGCGGGCAATCAGGCGCGCATGCCCAAGGGCATTTTGCAGGGCGTGCGCACGCTGACGGGCAACATCGTGCTGGAGATGGGCTACGCGGCGGGCCTGCACCGGGAGGCGCTCATCGCCACGGGCGTGGTGCTGTTCGTGTTCATTCTGCTCATCAATCTGGCGTTCTCCGCGCTGAAGGGGAGGGACAGAGGATGACGGAAGACAAGAAGAAAAGCCGGCAGGAGCGGCAAAGACAATGGACGGCGCGGTGGATCCGTGTGCAGAGCGTGTTGCTGCGCCTGGCGGTACACGCGGCTGCTGCGGCGACAGTGCTGATTCTGGGCTTCCTGATCGGCTATATCCTCATCCGCGGCGTGCCGAACCTGAAGCCGGAGCTGTTTTCGCTGCACTACACCAGCGAGAACCAGTCGATGCTGCCGGCCATCGTGAACACCTGCACGATGACGGCGATGGCGCTGCTGCTGGCCGTGCCCGAGGGCGTGGGTGCGGCGGTGTATCTGGTGGAATACGCGAAAAAGGGCAGCCGTCTGGTTCGGCTGGTGCGCCTGGCGACGGAGACGCTCTCGGGCATCCCGTCGATCGTGTACGGCCTGTTCGGCATGCTGCTGTTTGGCAACCGGCTCCACTTTGGCTACAGCCTAATCTCCGGCAGCCTGACGCTGGCGATCATGATTCTGCCGCTGATTCTGCGCACGACGGAGGAGGCGCTTTTGTCCGTGCCGGACACCTACCGCGAGGGCAGCTTTGGCCTGGGCGCGGGCAAGCTGCGCACGGTGATGTCCATCGTGCTGCCCGCGGCGGCGCCGGGCATCCTCTCGGGCGTGATTCTGGCCATCGGGCGCATCGTCGGCGAGACGGCGGCGCTGATGTACACCAGCGGTACGGTCGCGAAGATCGCGGGCCTGGGCGACTCCGGCATCACGCTGGCGCTGCACATGTACAAGCAGGCGAGCGAGGGCCTGTACACCGAGGAGGCGTACGCCACGAGCGTGGTGCTGCTGCTCCTGGTGCTCCTGATCAACTTTGCATCGTCCAGAGCCGCCGGAAGAATCGGCAAAAAACAGGGATAAGGATATGGAAAACACAAGCAAATTCAGCGTGCGGGACATGAACCTGCACTACGGCAGCTTTCACGCGCTCAAGGGCCTGAACCTTGACATCGGCGCGAACGAAATCACCGCCCTCATCGGCCCGAGCGGCTGCGGCAAGTCGACCTTCCTGCGCAGCCTGAACCGGATGAACGACCTGGTGGAGGGCTGCCGCATCACCGGCGACATCCGCCTGGACGGCGAGGACATCTACGCGCCCGGCACGGACGTCAACCTGCTGCGCAAGCGCGTGGGCATGGTGTTCCAGAAGCCGAATCCGTTCCCGATGACGGTGTACGACAACATCGCCTACGGCCCGCGCACGCACGGCGTCAAGCGCCGCGCGGAACTGGACGCGATCGTGGAAAAGAGCCTGCGGGACGCGGCGATCTGGGACGAGGTGAAGGACAGGCTGAACAAGAGCGCGCTGGGCCTCTCCGGCGGACAGCAGCAGCGCCTGTGTATCGCGCGGGCGCTGGCGGCGCAGCCCGAGGTGATCCTCATGGACGAGCCGACGAGCGCACTCGACCCGATCTCTACCTCGCGCATCGAGGATCTGGCGCTTGAGCTCAAGCGGGACTACACGATCATCATGGTCACGCACAACATGCAGCAGGCGGCGCGCATATCGGACAAGACGGTGTTCTTCCTGATGGGCGAGATCATCGAGACCGGGGAAACCGAAAAGCTCTTCTCCCGCCCGCAGGACAAGCGGACGGAGGATTACATCACGGGGCGGTTCGGATAAGCCGTGAATCGGCAGGCCCCGAAGGAGGAAGCATGAGAAAGCGGTACGACGAGCAGCTGGATATGCTGCATGGCGAGATCATCCGCATGGGCGAGATGATCCAGCGGGCGATTCTGGGCGCGGTGAGCGCGCTGGAGACGCACGACGTGTGCCGGGCGAAGGAGATCATCGCCAGCGACGAGGAGATCGACCAGCAGGAAAAGCTGGTGGAGGGGCTGTGCATGAAGCTGCTGCTCTCCCAGCAGCCGGTGGCCGGCGACCTGCGCCGCGTGTCCTCCGCGCTGAAGGTGATCACCGACATGGAGCGCATCGGCGACCACGCGACGGACATCAGCGAGCTGACGCTGATGCTGAGCGGCGAGCCGGGCATGGGCGCGCTCGATCTGCGGCAGATGGCGGCGAAGACCTGCGAGATGCTGCTGGGCAGCCTGGAGGCGTTCGTTCACCAGGACGTTCAGAAGGCGCACGAGGTCATCGCGAAGGACGACGAGGTGGACGCGCTGTTTCTGCGGGTGAAGGGCGACATCATCGACGCGCTGCGCAGCGAGCCCGGCGGCGGCGAGGAGGCGGTGGATCTGCTGATGGCGGCCAAGTATTTTGAGCGCATCGGCGACCATGCGACGAACATCGCCGAGTGGGCGATCTACGCGGTTCTCGGCGAGCACGAGGACTGACGCGCCATATTTAACCCCGATTTAACATTCTCTTCTTGACGGCTTTACAGAGCGTTGATAATATAAGAATCGTGGGAATTTTCGAATCTCCGCTTTTCCGGCCCCGAAGACGCACCTGTGCAAAATCTTGAGTCAAAGGAAGAGAAACACATGGATATTTTCGGCGTACTCAATATGATCTGCGGCCTGGCCCTGTTCCTGTACGGCATGCACATCATGGGCGACGGCCTCACGCGCATGTCCGGCGGCAAGCTGGAGACCATCCTTGAAAAGCTGACCAACAATACCCTCAAGGCCGTGCTGCTGGGTGCGGCCGTCACTGCGGTCATCCAGTCGTCATCGGCGACGACGGTCATGGTCGTCGGTTTTGTCAATTCCGGCATCATGAAGCTGAGTCAGGCGGCGGGCGTGATCATGGGCGCGAACATCGGTACCACGATCACCAGCTGGATCCTGTCGCTGACGGGCATCGAGGGCAACAACGTCTTCATCCGGCTGCTCAAGCCCAGCTCGTTTACGCCCGTCATGGCGCTGTGCGGCGTGGCATTCATCATGTTCACCAAGAACGAAAAGAAGCACAACATCGGCCAGATTCTGGTCGGCTTCACCGTGCTGATGAACGGCATGAACATGATGAGCGACGCGGTCAAGCCCCTGGCGGACGTGCCGGAATTCACCAACATCCTGCTGATGTTCACCAATCCGGTGCTGGGCATGCTTGCGGGCATGGCGCTCACGGCGATCATCCAGTCCTCTTCCGCATCGGTCGGTATCCTGCAGGCGCTGTGCATCACCGGCGCGGTGAAGTACTCCGCCGCGCTGCCGATCATCATGGGCCAGAACATCGGCACCTGCGTGACGGCGCTGCTCTCCTCCGTGGGCGCGAGCAAGAACGCCCGCCGCGCGTCGCTGATTCACCTGTACTTCAACCTCATCGGCACGGTGCTGTTCATGGCCGTGTTCTACGCGATCAACGCGGTGGCGCCCTTTGCGTTCCTTGCAGAGCCTGCGAATGCCGCGGGCATCGCCGTTATTCACACGGCGTTCAACCTGCTGGCGACGCTGGTGCTGCTGCCCTTCAGCGGCGTGCTGGAAAAGCTGGCCTGCCTCACCGTGCGCGACGACGAAAAGGTGGAGAAGATCGACGACTTCCAGCTGCTGGACGAGCGCTTCCTGGCGCAGCCGGCCTTCGCCGTGGAGCAGTGTCGCGTGGTAACGGGCCGCATGGCGCAGCTGACCAAGGAGGCGATCTTCGACGCGTGCAGCCTGGTCGACGGCGGGGATTACACCGACGAAAAGGCCGAACGCATCGCGGCGCTGGAGGAGAAGATCGACCACTACGAGGACAATCTGGGCACCTACATGGTGAAGCTGTCCCACGCAAACCTCTCCAGGAACGACGGCCACACCGTCTCCATGCTGCTGCATTCCATCAGCGACTTTGAGCGCATCTCCGATCACGCCGTGAGCCTGATGCGCGCGGCCAGAGAGATGCACGAGAAGGGCCTGAGCTTCTCCGAGATGGCCGGCAGGGAGCTGCACGTCTTCGCCAACGCCACCCGTGACATCGTCAGCCGCGCGGTGCTCAGCTTTGAGACGGGGGATCTGGAGATGGCCGCGACGGTCGAGCCGCTGGAGAGCGCGATCGATGCCATCAATGTCCAGATCAAGAACCGCCACATCGACCGCCTGCAGAACGGCCTGTGCACCATCGAGCTGGGCTTCATCCTTCAGGACATCTGCACCGACCTGGAGCGCGTGTCCGATCACTGCTCCAACATTGCGGTCTATCAGATCGAGGTGCCGCAGGACGAGCTGGATACGCATGAATACCTGCAGAGCCTGCGCCGTCAGGGCAGCGTCAGCTTCGAGGAGGCCCGACGCAATTACAAGATGCTCTACGCGCTGCCGGAGAATTCGTAAGGGAGTCCACCATGATCTATATTGTCGAAGACGATCGGAACATTCAGGAGATCGAGCTCTTTGCCCTCAAGAACAGCGGCTATACCGCCGCGGGCTTTGAGACGGCGAAGGAGTTTTTCAAGGCGATGGAGAGCAAGCTGCCCGAGCTGATTCTGCTGGACATCATGCTGCCGGACGAGGACGGCCTGTCCATCCTGCGCAAGCTGCGCGCGCGCGCGGACACGCAGAAGATCCCCGTGATCCTGGTGACGGCCAAGAGCGCGGAGATCGACAAGGTGAAGGGCCTGGACGGCGGCGCGGACGACTACATCACCAAGCCGTTCGGCGTGATGGAGATGATCTCCCGCGTCAAGGCGCTGCTGCGCCGCTCCGGCGGCACGGGCGACGGCCTGCTCACCTGCGGCAGCGTGACGCTGGACAAGGAAAAGCGGATGGTGTACGTGGACGGCGAGCCGGTCGAGCTGACGTACAAGGAGTTTGAGCTGCTGCGCCTGCTGATGAAGAACCACGGCATTGTGATCTCGCGCGACGTGATCATGGAGCGCGTGTGGGACTCGAGCTTTGAGGGCGAGAGCCGTACCATCGATGTGCATGTGCGCACGCTTCGCCAGAAGCTGGGCGAAAGCGGCGCGCTGATCAAGACGATCCGCAATGTCGGCTACATGTTCGACTCGACTGCGAAATAATCGTCAAGCCTTCTCCGCGCGGGGAAGGCTTTTTGAACCGGCAGGAAATGGCTCTGCAGACGGCCCTGAAGGCAGAGCATGGGAAAGCAGGGCGGATTGGAAGCGCCCGCTTTTGGAGGAATAGGAACCGTGAAAAGACGAATTCTGGCGTACTTCATGCGCATGCTGACGGCGGCGGTTGCACTGACGACCGTGCTGATGTCGCTGGTGACGTACGGCATGTTTGAAAGGCGGATGATTGAGGACCTGAGCGTCGACGCGCAGGTGCTCCATCCGCTGCTGGACAGCAGCGACGCCGGGCGCGTCCTGGACGAGCTGGGCGGCGCGCTGCGCGTGACGATGATCGGCCAGGACGGCGTTGTGCGCTACGACAACTACAGCGACGCCGGCCTGATGGAAAACCATCTGAACCGGCCCGAGGTTGCGCAGGCGCTGAAAACCGGCGAGGGGAGCGATGTGCGCGACAGCAAGACGATGGACACGAGCACGTTTTACTATGCGACGCGGCTGGAGGACGGCAGCGTGCTGCGCGTGGCCAAGGAGGCCTCCAGCATCTGGAGCATCTATCTGAACGCGCTGCCGCTGATTCTGCTGGTGATGGCGCTGATGATCGCGGTGAGCTTCTTTGCGGCGCACCTGCTGACCGACAGGCTGGTGGACCCGATCCGCCGGCTGACGGCGGACATGGACGGCGAGCACAGCGCGGCTTCCTATCCGGAGCTTCAGCCGTTCATGCGCACGATCCGCAGCCAGCACGAGGAGATCATGAGGAGCGCGGATATGCGCGTGGAATTCACCGCGAACGTGAGTCACGAGCTCAAGACGCCGCTGACGAGCATCTCTGGCTATGCGGAGCTGATTGAGAGCGGCATGGCCCAGGGCGAGCAGGCGCAGCGGTTTGCGGGCGAGATTCACAAGAGCGCCAACCGTCTGCTCACGCTGATCAACGACATCATCAAGCTCTCGCAAATGGATGCGCCGGAGCACAGGATCGAGCGCGAGGTGGTCGATCTGGGGCAGATTGCCGAAGGAACGGTGAATCAGCTGCGCATCAGCGCGGAAAAGATGAGCGTGACGCTGACCACGGACGTGAAGCCGGGGCTTGTGAGCGCGGACAAGGGCATGATGGAGGAGCTGATCTACAACCTGTGCGACAACGCCATCCGCTACAATGTGCGCGGGGGCAGCGTGCGCGTGGAGGTGCGGCCGGTGCGCGACCGCGTGCTGCTGGCGGTGCAGGACACGGGCATCGGCATCGGCAGGGAGCATCAGGAGCGCGTGTTCGAGCGGTTTTACCGCGTGGACAAGAGCCGCTCCAAGGCGACGGGCGGCACGGGCCTGGGCCTGGCGATCGTCAAGCACATTGCGGCGCAGCATGACGCGACCATCGCCATGGAGAGCGAGCCGGGTAGCGGCACGACGATCACGGTGAGCTTTGAAAGAATCATGCGATGAGGAGGACAGCGATGCTGACGTTTGACGATATCCGGAACAACGAGGAGATCCGCACCTATATCCGCAAGGGCAACGAAAACCTGGGCGTGCTGGGCTATACCGAGCATGCGTTCGCGCATGCCATGCGCGCCTCGCAGACGGCGGCGGACATCCTGACGAAGCTGGGCCACAGCGAGCGGGAAATCGAGCTGGCGCGGATTGCGGGCTACATGCACGACATCGGCAACTGCATCAACCGCACCGACCATGCGCACACCGGCGCGATCATGGCGATGAGCATTCTTCGCGGCCTGGGCATGGCGCCGCAGGATATGGCGGTGGTGATCGCGGCGATCGGCCAGCACGACGAGAAGACCGGCACGGCGGTGGACGCAGTGAGCGCGGCCCTGATCCTGGCGGACAAGTGCGACGTGCGCAGAAGCCGCGTGCGCGCGCGCAATCAGGCGGACTTTGACATCCACGATCGGGTGAACTACGCGGCGGTCAACTCCGTGCTGAGCGTCAGCGGCGAGGAGAAGACGATCACGCTGGACATTACGCTGGACGACGCCATATGCAGCGTGCTGGATTACTTCGAGATCTTCCTGGAGCGCATGCTGATGTGCCGCCGCGCGGCGGAGATGCTGGGCTGCCGGTTTTCCCTGCTGGCGAACGGCGGCCGGGTGCTGTGAAGCCGCACAGAAAAATTGAAAAAACAGGGTTGACACCTGCGGTGGAATTTGCTATAATTATCTCCGTTGATGACGCAAGTTCATCCGTTGGGGAATTGTGTAACGGCAGCACCTACGACTCTGACTCGTATTGTCTAGGTTCGAATCCTAGTTCCCCAGCCATTTTTCAGCCGAAAGGCTGATTTGCCTCCATGGTCAAGCGGTCAAGACGTTGCCCTCTCAAGGCAAAATCATGGGTTCGATTCCCATTGGAGGTGCCACC
>JAGBDL010000165.1 GCA_017937505.1 Clostridia bacterium
GCGGAGGCGCTTTCAGCCGCGCGGCAGGTGGGCTATCCCGTGCTGCTCAAGGCGAGCGCGGGCGGCGGCGGGCGCGGCATCCGGCGCTGCGACGACGACACGCAGCTTAAAAGCGCCTATCAGCAGGCGAAGGCCGAGGCCATGGCCTGCTTTGGCAACGACGAGCTGTATCTGGAAAAGCTGGTGCTGCGTCCCCGGCACATCGAGGTACAGGTGCTGGCGGACAGGCATGGCAACGTCGTGCACCTGGGCGATCGCGACTGCTCCATCCAGCGCCGCAACCAGAAGCTGATCGAGGAGGCGCCCGCCTGGGGCCTGAGCGACGCCATGCGCCAAGCGATGGGCGAGGCTGCCGTGCGCGCGGCGAAGGCCGTGGGCTATGAGAGCGCGGGCACGGTCGAGTTCCTGCTCGACGAGACGGGCAGGCACTTTTACTTCATGGAGATGAACACGCGCATCCAGGTGGAGCACGGCGTCACCGAGATGATCACCGGGGTGGATCTGGTGCGCGAGCAGCTGCGCATCGCCTCCGGTCTGCCGCTGTCGGTCAGGCAGGAGGACGTGCGCTTCGCGGGCCACGCCATCGAGTGCCGCATCAACGCGGAGGATCCGCAGCAGAACTTCCGGCCCACGCCGGGCCCTGTGGAATTCATTCACTTCCCGGGCGGCCACGGCGTGCGTGTGGATTCCGGGCTGTACAACGGCAGCGAGCTTTCGCCGTATTACGACTCGCTCGTGGCCAAGGTGATGGCCCACGGCAGGACGCGCCTGGAGGCGATCCGGTGCATGCGCCGGTGCCTGGAGGAGTTCGCGCTGGAGGGCTTTGCGACGAACGCGGAGCTGTCCTATCAGATTCTGTACCATCCCTCGTTTATCCGGGGCAGCTGCTGCACGGCGTTTCTGGAGGAAAACCTGGCGCAGCTGCTGGATTTCAGCCGCAGGGCCGGCGATGAGGAGGATCTGCTTTGACCGACGTATTTGCCAAACGGCGCTTTCGCCTGCGGGCGATGAAGAAGCTGATGGACAATTACCTGCCCGCCGATCAGCTGATTGCCTGCCCCAAATGCCTGCGCGACATCCCGATCGCGCAGAAGGAGGAAAACCTGTCCGTCTGTCCGCACTGCGGCTATCACTGGCCCATCGGCGCGAAGCGGCGGCTGGAAATCATCATGGACGCGGGCAGATACCGCGAGCTGAACGCCGACCTGTGCGCCGGCGACCCGCTTAGCTTCCCTGGCTATCCGGAGAAGCTGGCAAAGGCGCGCGAGGCGACGGGCATGAACGAGGCCGTACTCACCGCGACGGGCATGATTCACGGCCATCGCTGCGTGGTCTGCGCGCTGGACGGACGGTTTCTGATGGGCAGCATGGGCGCGGCCGTGGGCGAAAAGCTGACGCTGGCCATCGAGCACGCGCAGCGCAACCGCCTGCCGCTGATCATCTTTTCCGCCAGCGGCGGCGCGCGCATGCAGGAGGGCATTCTCTCGCTGATGCAGATGGCCAAGACCAGCGCCGCGCTCCGGCGCTTTTCCGAAAAAGGCCTGCTGTTCATCTCCGTGCTCACCGATCCGACGACCGGCGGCGTGACGGCGAGCTTTGCCTCGCTGGGCGACGTGATTCTCGCGGAGCCGGGCGCGCTGATCGGCTTTGCCGGGCCGCGCGTGATCGAGCAGACGATCGGCGAAAAGCTGCCCGAGGATTTCCAGCGGGCAGAGTTCATGATGGAGCACGGCTTTGTGGA
Source organism: Clostridia bacterium (assembly GCA_017937505.1). GTDB lineage: Bacteria > Bacillota > Clostridia > Christensenellales > Aristaeellaceae > Ventricola. The sequence continues at coordinate 1,742 of JAGBDL010000165.1, forward strand.
CGCGGTGGTGGCGCGCGGCGAGCTGCGCGCTGCGCTGGGCGAGCTGCTGCTTCTGCATCAGGGAGGAAAGCATGAGCAATGAGATGACGGCGCATGAGCGCGTGATGATCGCGCGCCATCCGCAGCGCCCGGGCATCCGGGACTACATCGACGCGCTCTTTCCGCACTTCTTTGAGATGAAGGGCGACAGGCTCTGCGGCGAGGACGAGGCGATTCTGGGCGGCGTGGCGCTGTACCACGATCAGCCGGTGACGGTCATCGGCACCAAAAAGGGCAGGACCCTGCAGGAAAACCTGCGCGCCAACTTCGGCATGCCCAGCCCCGAGGGCTACCGCAAGGCGCAGCGGCTGATGCAGCAGGCCGAGAAGTTTCACCGGCCCATCCTCACGCTGATCGACACCTCCGGCGCGTACCCCGGCATGAGGGCCGAGGAGCACGGCCAGGGCGAGGCCATCGCGCGCAGCCTTTACGAGATGAGCGGCCTGACGGTGCCGGTGATCGCAGTGATCACCGGCGAGGGCAACAGCGGCGGCGCGCTGGGGCTGGCCGTGGCCGACCGCGTGCTGATGCTGGAAAACGCGGTGTACGCGATCCTCTCGCCCGAGGGCTTTGCCAGCATCCTGTACAAGGATGCATCCCGCGCGGGCGAGGCGGCGGAGGTGATGAAGATGACCGCGCCGGAGCTCAGGACGCTGGGCGTGATTGACGGGATCATCCCCGAGCCGGAGGGCGGCGCGCACACGGACCCGGCGCGCGCGATGCAGGCGGTCGATGAGGCGATTGATGCCCAGCTGACCGCGCTGATGCAGCTGCAGGGCAAGGCGCTCGTCGAGCAAAGGGTTCAGAAATTCCGCAGGATGAGCGCGTTTGAACGGGCGGAGCTGACAAAGCAGCCCGCCGCGCGACAGGAGAAATAAGATGAAGAAGCTGAATGAAATTCTGGGAACCAGGTATCCCATCATCCAGGGCGGCATGGCGAACATCGCCACCGGCGAGTTTGCCGCCGCCTGCTCGGAGGCCGGCGCGCTGGGCGTCATCGGCGCGGGCGGCATGCGCACGGCGGACGAGCTGCGCAGCCACATCCGCAGGTGCCGCGAGCTGACGGACAAGCCCTTCGGCGTGAACATCATGCTGATGAACCCCAGCGCGGATGACTTCGCGCGGGTGGTCGTCGAGGAGCGCGTGCCGGTGGTGACCACGGGCGCGGGCAATCCGGGCAAGTACATTCCAGCATGGAACGATGCGGGGATCAAGGTGATCCCGGTGGTGGCGGCGGTGGCCTTCGCGCAGCGCTTCTGCCGCCGCGGCGTCACCGCGGTCATCGCGGAGGGCACGGAATCCGGCGGGCACGTTGGCGAGATGACGACGATGGCGCTGGTGCCGCAGGTGATTGACAGCGTGGACGTGCCGGTCATCGCGGCGGGCGGCATCGCGGACGGGCGGCAGATGGCCGCCGCGCTGGCGCTGGGCGCGTGCGGCGTGCAGGTGGGCACCTGCCTGCTGACGAGCGCCGAATGCCCGATTCACGACAACTACAAGCAAGCGCTGCTCAGGGCCCGGGACAGCGACACCACCGTCACCGGGCGCAGTGTGGGCGGCCCCGTGCGCGTGCTGCGCAACAGGATGGCGCGCGAGTATCTGCGCCAGGAGCAGCAGGGCGCGACGCTGGAGACGCTAGAAAAGCTGACGCTGGGCGGCCTGCGCCGCGCGGTGCTGGAGGGCGACGTGGAGACCGGCAGCGTGATGTGCGGTCAGGTGGCCGGCATGCTGCATGAGGTGAAGCCGGTGGCGCAGATTCTTGCGGAGATGGCCGAGGGCGGCAGACGCGCGATGCAGGAGACGAACGGAGGGTGGCTGAATGCGCTTTGAGAATAAAGTGGCCGTCGTCACCGGCGGCAGCCGCGGCATCGGCCGGGCGATCTGCCTGGAGCTGGCCGGTCAGGGGGCGAGCGTCGTGCTGTGCTATGCGGGCAACGAGCAGGCGGCTCATGAGACGGCAGAGGCCTGCCGCGCCCTGGGCGCGCGCGTGACGGCGGTCAAATGCGACGTGGCCGACGCGCAGCAGGTCAAGGACATGATGCGCGCGGTCGTGAAGGAGTATGGCCGCATCGACGTGCTGGTCAACAACGCAGGCGTGACGTGCGACGGCTTTCTGCTGATGATGCGCGAGAGCGACTACGACGCGGTGCTGGATACGAACCTCAAGGGTACGTTCCTGTGCATCAAGAATGTGGTGCACGCGATGATGAAGCAGAGCTACGGGCGCATCGTGAACGTGAGCTCGGTGACGGGCCTGCGCGGTAACGCGGGCCAGGCGAACTACGCGGCCAGCAAGGCGGGCGTGATCGGCCTGACCAAGGCGGCGGCCAAGGAGCTGGCGGTGAAGAACATCACGGTCAACGCCGTCGCGCCGGGCTTTATCGAGACGGACATGACCGCGGCGATGACCGCCGCGGCCAGGGAGGCGACGCTCGCCATGATCCCGGCAGGGAGACTGGGACAGGCGCAGGAGGTGGCCCGTGCGGTCGCCTTCCTGGCCAGCGACGACGCGGCGTACATCACCGGACAGGTGCTGGCCATCGACGGCGGCATGTCCATGTGACGGCGGGGAGGGAGAGCATGAGCAAGAGACGAGTGGTGATCACCGGCCTGGGCGCGGTGACGCCGGTGGGCCTTGATATGCCCGAAACCTGGCGGGCGATTCAGGCGGGCGTGTGCGGCATTGCGCCGATCACGCGCTATGAGACGGCGGGCCGCAAGGTGACGCTGGCCGCGGAGGTCAAGGGCTTTGACCCGGAGGCGCGCTTTGGCAGGCTGGAGGCCAGGCACATGGACCGCTTCTGCCAGTTCGCGATGGCGGCTGCGCGGGAGGCGATCGCGGACGCGGGCTTTGACGTGAAGGCGGCGGATCCGGACCGCTGCGGCGTGTCGGTGTCCAGCGGCATCGGCGGCTTTGAGACGACGGAGGAGGCGAAGGAACGCGGCATGGCTAAAGGCTACGACCGCGTGTCCCCGTTCATGATCCCCGGCATCATCGGCAACATGGCGGCGGGGCGCATCGCGATCGACGCAGGCTTTCGGGGCATGTGCACCTGCCCGGTGACGGCCTGCGCCGGCGGCGGCAACGCGGTCGGCGACGCGTTCCACTACATCCGGGACGGCTACGCCGAGGTGATGCTCTGCGGCGGCACGGAGGCGAGCGTCACCCCGCTGGCCATCGGCGGCTTCACGTCGATGAAGGCGCTGCATCAGGGGCAGGATCCCGCGCGCGCGTCGATCCCCTTCGACGCGGAGCGCAGCGGCTTCGTGATGGGCGAGGGCGCGGCGGTGCTGCTGCTGGAGGAGCTTGATCACGCCCGGGCGCGCGGCGCGAAAATCTACGCGGAGATCGTCGGCTATGGCGCGACGTGCGACGCGTACCACATCACCGCGCCCGCGCCGGACGGCAGCGGCGGCGCGAGGGCGATGACGCTGGCGCTGGCGGGCGGCGGCGTGTCGCCTGCGCAGGTGGACTACATCAACGCGCACGGCACGTCCACCGCGCTCAACGACGCGGGCGAGACGGCGGCGGTCAAGACGGCGTTCGGCGCGCACGCCTACAGGCTGATGATGTCCTCGACCAAGTCCATGACGGGCCACATGCTGGGCGCGGCGGGCGCGGTGGAGGCGGCGATCACCGCCATGGCGCTCCATGACGGCTTCGTCCCGGCGACGATCAACTATCGGGTCCCGGATGAGCGATGCGACCTGGACGTCGTGCCGGGGACGGGCAGGAGGGTGGACATCGCGTTTGCGATGAGCAACTCGCTGGGCTTCGGCGGACACAACGTGAGCCTGGTGTTTAGAAAATGGGAGGCGTAACATGCAGCTCAATTCCAATCAGATTGCCGAGATTCTGCCGCACCGCTATCCGTTCGCGCTGGTGGACCGGATTGTGGACGGCGAGGAGGGGCAGTGGGCCAAGGGCGTCAAGTGCGTGAGCGTGAACGAGCAGTTCTTCTGCGGCCATTTCCCGCAGGAGCACATCATGCCCGGCGTGCTGATCCTGGAGGCCATGGCGCAGGTCGGCGCGGTGGCGCTGCTCTCCCTGCCGGAGAACCGGGGCAAGATCGCGCTCTTCGGCGGCGTCAAAAACGCGCGCTTTAAGCGCAAGGTGACCCCGGGCGATGTGCTGGAGATGACCTGCACGCTCACGAAGCGCCGAGGCCCGGTGGGCATCGGCAGCTGCGAGGCGACGGTGAACGGGGAAATCGCCTGCACGGCGGAGCTGATTTTTGCCGTGCAGCAGGAATGACGATTGATGTTTTCCGCCAAAGTTGCTATACTAGAGGGCAATCAGGGGAAAGCAGGAAGAAAGACATGCTCAGAAATGCGTTCAACACGGTATACACGAAGTTCAAGCTGCACTTTTACAAGGAGATTTTTGACCGGTTCCAGACGCGGGAGGCCAGCCTGACGACGGTGGAGACCTTTTGCATGGAGACCATCCTCGCGCTGGGCCGGCCGACGGTCAACGAATTTGCGACATTCATGAACATCTCCTCGCCCAACGCTGCATACAAGGTGAACAGCCTGATCAAAAAGGGCTACATCAACAAGGTGCAGTCCCAGGAGGACCGGCGGGAGTATCACCTGGAGGTCACCCAGAAGTACATCGACTACTACAACATCAGCTCCCGCTATACGGATCTGGTGATGGACCGCATCTGCAAGCGCTTCACGCCCGAGGAATGCGAGAAGCTGACCGAGATGCTTGACATCGTCAGCCACGAGCTGATGCCCGAGGTGAACATTCCGGATCAGGCATAAGGAGAGCATCATGCGCACAACGACGGTTTTGTTTGACCTGGACGGCACGCTGCTGCCGATGGATCAGGAGCGGTTTGTCCGGGCGTACTTCGGCCTGCTGGGCAGGAAGATGGCACCGCTGGGCTACGCGCCGGAGAGGCTGCTGAAGGTCATCGTGGACGGCATACAGGCCATGGTGCAAAACGACGGCGCGGCCACCAACGAGGACGTGTTTCTGAACGCGTTCTGCGCGGCCTTCGGCGAGCGGGCGAGGGAGGACATGCCGCACTTTGAGGCGTTCTACCGGAACGAATTCCAGCAGGTGAAGGACGCATGCGGCTTTGATCCGCGCGCGGCGCAGACCGTCCGGACGCTCCGGGCGATGGGCCTTCGCGTGGCTTTGGCGACCAATCCGCTCTTCCCGCGCGTGGCAACGCACAGCCGCATCCGCTGGGCCGGCCTCGAGCCGGAGGACTTTGAGCTGGTGACCACCTACGAAAGCAGCCGCTTCTGCAAGCCGAACCTCCGGTATTACGAGGAGATTCTGGATCAGCTACAGGTTCAGCCCGGCGAGTGCCTGATGGTGGGCAACGACGCGGACGAGGACATGGTCGCCGAAAGGCTCGGCATGCGCGTGTTCCTGCTGACCGACTGCCTGATCAACCGGCATGAGCAGGATATCAGCCGATGGCCGCGAGGCAGCTTTGACGCGCTGCTGGCGTATGTACAGGAAGCTGCGGCGCAGGAATAAGAGGGCAAAAAAGGATCATCCCACGCTTCGAAGACGAAGCACGGGATGATCCTTTTTGGGATAAACAAGACCTTGTCAGCCCTTCGCAGGCTTCTTCCTCAGCACGATTTTGACGAAGTTCAGGTACTTGCCCGCGCCGGCATTCATAGACTTTCGGTCGCCGACGGCATAGGGGTTCTCCTGCCTGAGCCAGTCCGCCCAGACCTCCTCATTGGACTCCATCTCGTTGACCTCGATCACCTCGGCGTTCCGGCTTTTGCTGACCATGGCGCGCCAGTACGCGGCGTCGTGCATGGTGCTGAGGTCCTCCGGCGTCCAGGACAGGAGCAGCTCCGGCGGCAGGTTGTCGTGGCAGTCGCGCTTCATGCCGGGGATGGCGATGTAGACATAGCCGCCCTCCTTGACGAAGGGAAGGAGCTTTTCGTCAAGAAACGCCGGATCACGGCCGAAGTAGTGATAGGAATCGATGCTGACGACGGCGTCAAAGGTCTCCGGTGCAAACGGCAGCGCGCTCGCGTCCGCCTTGACGGGCAGAACCTGCGCGTCGGTCAGGCCCATTTGCGCAAAGAAGCGCCGGTTATCCTCCGGCTCGCTCCACAGATCCGCGGCATAGACGGTAAAGCCGTATTCCCGGGCGAGGAAGACGCTCGTCAGGCCCTGACCGCTGCCCAGGTCGCAGACCAGGCTTCCCTCCGGGATGCGGTGGCCGGTTAGCAGCTCCTCCTCCAGCTTGACGGGATTGGGACCCATGATCTTTGCCATGAGCGCCGGCGTATTGTACTTTTCACTCAGCGGGTATTTCATTTTGAAAACCTCCTTGATCGGTGCTTGTTGATTTTTGAGATTTCCTTGAATTTCTGCTCCTTGGCCGCGAGGTAGTGCTCGCTGCTTTCGGCATAGGCGTTCTCCGCCATCAGCTTCTGGTAGGACTGCCAGCGGCCCGCGTCCAGCTCGCCGCTTTGCAGCGCGGCGCGCACGGCGCAGCCCGGCTCGCCCGTGTGGGCGCAGTCCCGGAAGCGGCACCTCGCAGCCAGCGCTTTCACGTCCGCGAAGGTCTGCGCAACGCCCAAGGCTGCGTCCCACATGCCCAGCTCGCGCATGCCCGGCGTGTCGATGACCATGGCGCCGTTTGGCAGGGACAGCAGTTCCCTGTGGGTCGTGGTGTGATGGCCCTTGTCGTCGTTTCTCAGGCCGCCCGTAGCCAGGCGCTCCTCGCCCAGCAGGCGGTTGATCAGCGTGGATTTGCCCACGCCGGAGGAGCCGACGAAGGCGACGGTTCTGCCCGCTGTGACGTAGGGCAGGATCTGCGCATAGCCGTCCTGCGCCATGGAGGAGACCACCAGGATGGGCACGCCCACGGCGACGGATTCCACCTCCAGCTGCTTCTGCGCGACGTCCCCGCACAGGTCGGCCTTGGTCAGCACGACCACCGGCTGCGCGCCGCTCTCCCAGGCGACGGAGAGATAGCGCTCCAGGCGGCGCAGGCTGAAGTCGTTGTTCAGGCTCATGCACAGGAACACGGTGTCGACATTGGCGGCGACCGCCTGCTCCGCTTGCCCCGTGCCGGCCGCCCTGCGCACAAACAGGCTTTTGCGGGGAAGCACCCGGTGGATGACGGCGGTCTCCGGGTCCGTGCAGTCCGCCAGGACGAAGTCGCCCACGACGGGGTAGTCGGACGCGGACAGCGCGTCATACTGGAATTTGCCGGAGACGAGCGCGCTTTGCTCGCCGTGGTCGGTGCGGATGCGGTACAGGCCCCGCTCCTGCAGCACGACGCGCGCCTGAATGCTCATATGCGCCACCTCCCGGCAAAGTCGTCGATCAGGCTTTGAAGCACGGACAGGCCATCGTTCGCCCCGCCGTCGGCCATGGCGATGAGCAGAAACATGGGCGCGTAGAACTGCGCCGCGAGCGCGTCCGCGTCGCCGGGCTTCATCCGGCCGTTTTTCATCATCCTGCGGAAGATGTCCGCCGTGTAATGCACCGGCCCGGAGACCACCATCTCCTGATACAGCTTTCCCATCTCCTCGCTGCGGTACTGCTCCAGCGAGAGCATCCTGCGCAGGGGGCAGGCAAAGCTGTCCTCCGTCCAGAAGCGGAACTGCGCCAGGGTGAACCGCTTGAGATCATCCCAGTCCACCTGGTCGTAGCCGCTTTCGTCCGCCTGAAAAGCCTGCTCCGGCATGCCGTACTGTCTGGCGGCGGTGCTGTCCAGCTCGAGCATCCGCTGGATCGTGGAATCGAAGAGGTTGCGCTTGTTCTTGTAGTGCTTGTACAGCGCGCCCTTGGTCATGCCCAGCGCCTGGGCGATGTCGCTGACCGACACGGCTTCATAGCCGTCCCGGGCAAACAGGTGGAGCGCCGTGGTCAGAATCCGTTCCTTTGTATCGTTCAACGCTGTGCCTCCTTCAAACAAGAAAACGATCGTTTACCCACAGTATAGTAAACGATCGTTCACTTGTCAAGCCCGAATTGCGCTTATGTGCGGTGGAAATTGATTTCGGAGGGATCGTTGTTCGGGTTGTCCTTGCCGATGTTGCCCTGCGGCTTCTGCGCGTGGATGGCATAGAGCGCCGCGTAATCCTCGGCGGCGCTCTCGCTTAAAACCGGCTGCGCCTCCAGCCCGGTGCAGTCCGTGGCGCTGACCACGTTCTGCGGCGGGCTGAAGGGCGTCTTCACATCGGGTGGAATCGGCGGCGGGTTCCATTGCCTGGCGCCGCCGTGCTGGCGATGCTTGGATTTGCTCATGAAAAAACCTCCTTTCCGTGTCCCTTACAGGATGGCGGAAGGAGGCGGGTTTTATCATGTCAAATCATGTACGGCCAGCAGTTCCTCAAGCGCCTGCGGCAGCGGCTCGGAAAGCGCGATGATTTCGCCGGTGATGGGCTGAGTGAGGCGGATGGAGGCGGAGTGCAGCGCGAAGCGGCCGGACAGCGCGTCCAGCACCGTGCCGTAGAGGTAGTCGCCCGCGATTGGGCAGCCGATGTGCGAGAGGTGCACGCGGATCTGGTGCGTGCGCCCGGTCTCCAGCCGCAGGCGCACAAGCGCGCGATTCCCCGAGACGCGCTCCACGCGGTAGTGCGTGACGGCGCGCTGGCCGTCCGATCGCACAGCGCGCCTGGCGCCCGCGCCCAGCCGCGCGATGGGCGCGTCGATCGTGCCCGCAGGTGTTGCGGGCACGCCCTCGGTGACCGCCAGGTATTCGCGGATGAAGCCGCCGGTGTGCAGCTGGCCGGTCAGCAGGCGCTGGGCGTGCGCATGCCGCGCGATGCACAAAAGGCCGCTGGTGCCCTTGTCGAGCCGGTTGACCGGGTGATAGACGAACGTCTCCGGGTCGGCGCGCAGCATCTGCATCACCTGCTCGCGCAGCGTGCCGGAGGTGATGTGGCGGGCGGGGAGCGTGGGCAGCGGCGCGCCCTTGCTCACGATCAGCAGGTCCTCGTCCTGATAGCGCAGAAACGACGGCGGCAGGCCGGGCATGGCGTCCGCGCCCGTGTCGCTCTCCTGCGCCATGTCGCTGGGCAGGTGCACCTCGATGGTCTCGCCCGCGTGCAGAATGTAGTCCGCGCGCACGGGCGCGCCGCCGATGCGGATGGCGCCGAGCACCTTCAGCCGACGGAAGGCATGCTGCCCCAGGCAAAAGCGGCGGGGGACGACGCTGCGCACCGCGCGGCCGGCGTCCGCTTCGGTGACGGTGTAGGTCAGAATGCGCACAGAAGACGCCTCCTTTCGAGGGAAACTGACCGTATTATAGCACAGCATGCGGTCAATTGACAAAGCCGCCGCAGAACGGTACAATACAACCATCACCAAATGATGGAAATGAGGGACGAGGATGAACGCGGCGGCGGCGTTTTCCCATCGCGAGGCGGAGCTGCTTGAGCAGCTTGCCGGGGCGCAGGAGATCGACCAGGCGATTGCAGCCTGCTCGATGGCGCTCACGCAGACGGCCTGCGAGCTGGCGCAGGATGAACAGGACGAGTATGCCCGTCAGCGGCAGCAGGCCGTGATGGCGCTCGCGCGGCGCGCGCCGCAGCTGCTGCGCGCGGCTGCGGCCCGGGGCGAGCTGGTGATTCCCGACAAACAGCC
>JAGBDL010000166.1 GCA_017937505.1 Clostridia bacterium
CATCGCCTCGGCGACGAGCTTGCCGATGTTCGCGTCCGCGGCGGAGTTCGCGGCGACGTTCTCGATGGCCTGGTTGTCCGCAACCGGGACGCTCATTTCCTTGAGGCCCTCGACGGCGGCGGCGGTGGCAGCCTCGATGCCGCTGCGCAGGATCATCGGATTCGCGCCGGCAGCCAGGTTCTTGAGGCCCTCGCGGATGATGGCCTGCGCCAGCAGGGTGGCGGTGGTGGTGCCGTCGCCGGCCACGTCGTTGGTCTTGGTGGCGACCTCCTTCACCAGCTGCGCGCCCATGTTCTCAAAGGCGTTCTCCAGCTCGATTTCCTTGGCGATGGTCACGCCGTCGTTGGTGATCAGCGGCGCGCCATACTTCTTGTCGAGCACAACGTTGCGGCCCTTCGGGCCCAGGGTAATCTTGACGGTATCCGCCAGGGCGTTGATGCCGCGCTCCAGAGAGCGGCGGGCCTCTTCGCCGAAGATGATCTGCTTAGCCATAATCGTTACCTCCAAATTCTACTCACAAAAGACGGTTGACAGCGCGTCGGATCGCGCGGCAGGCACTTACGGCCCCTCCGGCCGAAGAATGCGTGAAAGCCGCCGCGAAGCGAAGCGGGTGCGGGCCCGGCCCGCTTACTCGACGATCGCGAGGATGTCGCTCTGGCGAACGATCTTGTACTCCTCGTCGTCGATCTTAATCTCGGTGCCGGCGTACTTGGAGTAGACGACCTTCTGGCCGACCTCCACCTGCATGGTGACATCCTTGCCATCGACAACGCCGCCCGGGCCAACGGCCACGACGAACGCATACTGCGGCTTCTCCTTCGCGCTGGACGTGAGGATCAGGCCGCCCTTGGTGGTTTCTTCCATTTCCGCGTCCTTGATGACGACGCGATCGAACAGGGGTTTCAGACTCATCTTATTTGACCTCCTTCAGGTTGCTTGTCGCTTTTGTTAGCACTCAATGAGGAGGAGTGCTAATAACGAGATATAATATACGCGACTTGGCTCTTTCAGGCAAGACGTAAAAATATCCAAATTTTTCATCCGATCTTTATTCTGACCGGAATTTTCAAAATAATTCCTCCGGACAACGGAACGCATCAATTTTCTTCAGTTTTCTTCTTTGGCGGCAGTATTCATGGCGGAAATGTCGTTTTCATGGTATAATCGCAGCATGGAGGAAGACTATGAACCGCAAAAACTTTACGCAGACCATCCTTTCCTGGTACGATCAGGGCCACCGCGACCTGCCCTGGCGGCGGACGCAGGACCCGTACCGCATCTGGATTTCCGAGATCATGCTTCAGCAGACGAGGGCCGAGACGGTTGTTTCCTATTATGAGCGCTTTCTTGCCCGCTATCCAACGGTGCAGGACCTGGCGTCCGCGCCTGAGGAGGAGCTGCTCAAGGCCTGGGAGGGGCTGGGGTATTATTCCCGCGCCCGCTCGCTGCAGAAGGCGGCGAAGGCGATCGTCTCCCAATACGGCGGGCAGCTTCCGGCAGATCTAAATATGCTGCGCGCGCTGCCCGGCGTCGGCGATTACACCGCCGGTGCGATTGCCTCGATCGCCTTCGGCATTCCGGCCGCCGCGGTCGACGGCAACGTGGAGCGCGTGCTCTGCCGCTGGGACGCGGTCACGGAGGAGGTGGGCACGCCCGCCGTGCGCAGGCAGATCGCCGCGCGCGCGCAGGCGCTTGTGCCGCGCGACCGGCCCGGCGCGTTTGCCAATGCGATGATGGAGATGGGCGCGACGATGTGCACCCCCAAAAACCCCAAGTGTCTGCTGTGCCCCGTCCGCGAGGGCTGCATGGGCTTTGCGCAGGGGATCGCGCAGGAGCTGCCGCACAAGGCGAAGAAGAAAGCGCAGCGCGTGGAAAACCGCGCCGTTCTGCTCGTCTTCTGCGATAACCGCGTGCTGATCGTCAAGCGGCAGGAAAAGCTGCTGGGCGGGCTGTTCGTCTTCCCGGACGTATTGGAGGAGAGCGATCCGGCGAAGCTCTGCCGGGCGCTGGAGGAGATCGGCGTCCGCGCGGCGTATGACGAGAAGCTCGGTCACGCCCGGCATGTGTTCACGCATCTCATCTGGGAGATGGACGTGCACGCGCTTCTCGCCGATGCGCGCACGGAGGTGCCCGGCGGGCAGTGGGTCACGCGTCAGGAGCTTGCCGCTTTGCCGCTGCCCACGGCGGTGAAGGCCGCCAGGGCCTTTGCGATGGAGAGGCTGACCTGATCAGGAGGGGAAAACGTATGGTGTGCATTCTGGTCACCGGCCTGCCCGCCACGGGCAAGAGCACGATGGCGGCGTATCTGTCCGGGCAGCTGGGCATCCCGATGTTCTCCAAGGACGCGATCAAGGAGCGGCTGTTTGACACGCTGGGCTTTTCCTCGCGCGAGGAGAAGGTGAAGCTGGGCGTGGCGGCGATGGAAATCCTGTACGACTGCGCGAGGGCGTGCCTGTCCTGCGGGCAGAGCGTCATTCTGGAGAACAACTTTGAGGATGCCTCGCGCGAGGGACTGGCCGCGCTGTTTGCGGCGTGCCCGTGCGATGTGATCACGGTGCAGATGACGGGCGACCTGCGCGCGATCTATCGGCGCTTTGCGCAGCGGGATCAGTCGCCCGAGCGCCACCGCGGGCACGTCGTCAACGACTGCTACCCCGAGAAGCCGGGCAGCGCCGCGGCGCACAGGACGATGCCCTACGAGGCGTTCGCCGCCTCCATGATGGGCCGGGGGATGGATCGCCTGCCGTGGGACGGGCCGTGCCTGCGCGTGGACACGACGGATTTTGAAACGGTCGACCGGGAAGCGGTGCTCAGCAGCCTGAGGGCGCTGATGGCGCAGCCGGAAAACCTGTGATACGGAGGGAAGCGCATGTGCGGACGCTACTATATCGACGATTCGCTGGCGGGCTTTGAGGCGCTTGTCGAGGAGCTGAACCGAGAAAAGCCCGGCGGCGCGCCGATCAAAACCGGCGAAATCCGCCCGACGGACGTCGCGCCGGTGATTGCCAACAGCCGGGCGAGACGGCAGCGGCCGTTCCTGATGCGGTGGGGTTTTGGCGGCGCGGGCCGGAATGCGCGCCCGGTGATCAACGCCAGAAGCGAAACGGCGCATGAAAAGCCGATGTTCCGGGACGCGATGCTTGATCGGCGCTGCCTTGTGCCTGCGTCGTGCTATTTTGAGTGGCAGACGCAGGGGAAAAGCCGGATAAAGCATGCCATGAAGCCGGACGGGCCGCTCGTGTACATGGCGGGGCTGTACCGGCTGGAGCTCGGCGAGCCGCTTGCGGCGTTCACGATTCTCACACAGGAGGCGGATGAACGCATCGCGCACATTCACGACAGGATGCCGGTGCTTCTGCCCGCGCAATGGGCGGGGGAATGGCTCTCGCAGACGGCGGACGCAGCAGCGCTGCTGGATCGGGCGCGCGGTGCGGTCGGGGTCCATGCATGCCCGATGTAATGCACCTCAAAGCGGCATAAGAGGAGCACCGGTTTTGCGCCGGTGCTCCTGTCATCAGTTTACTTTTTCCATCTTCTGAGCGTCGGCAGATACGCGGCCAGCTTTTCCTTCGCCGTCGCCTCGTCGGGGTGCAGGCCCATCTTTGTCTCGATCCTCGCGCACGTCTCGATCATTTCCTCAAGCGTGCCCTGCATCTTCTCCTCGCCCTCCGGGCAGCAGTAGATGCAGTATTCGGGGTTGGCGCTGCCGTCGGCATGTTTGCCGTACTGCTCGGGGCTCTGCATCGGCATGCCGCAGCTCTGGCAGATGGGGAGCTTCATGTACTCTTCGCGTGTCATGGATTTTTCCTCCTTGTGTTTTGAAGTGACCCCATTATCGCACGGATAAGTGGACACAGACCTGTCAGGTATTGTAGCGCGCGAGCAGATTTTCTGCGGCTTTTTGGATTTCCTCGCGCAGCTCCGGCGGCTCGAGCACCTGCGCGTGCGGGCCGTAGCTGAGGATGATTGAGACGATCCAGGCGCCGGGCGGGAAGCGCGTGTCGATCAGAAAGCTGCCGTCCTCGCGCCGGGTGATGGCGGACTCGGCAAAGTCGTCAAACACGCGGTAGGCCATGCAGGCGTCCGCGAGCATCCGCAGATGGACAAACGGCGGTTCGGGCCAGTTGGTGCGGGGCTCGTCCTGTGCCCGCGCGTCAAGGGACTCCGGCGGAAACGCGCCGGGGACGATGCGCGGCCGCTTGAGCCTGGACAGCTTGAACGTGCGCACGGCGCGGCGGGCGAGGCAGTATGCCCGCAGATACCACGCCTGCCCCTTGAACCAGAGCCGCAGCGGGCAGACCATGCGCCCGGTCCTCTCGCTGGACTCGCCGTAGTAGTCAAACGCCAGCACCCGGCTTGACAGAATAGCCTCCTTGAGCAGGGCGACGTCGTGGTCCTGCGTGCCGCTCCAGTCCGCAAAGTCGATCTGCACCCAGTCGCAGGCGCCTGTGCCGAAGAAGGCGCGCAGCTTGCGCAGCACGGCCCCGTCCTCCGCGCCGGACTGCGCGGCCGCCTGAAGCGAGGCGAGGATGCTGCGGCGCTCGGCCTCGCTGAGCAGGGACTTGCTGAGCTTGAAGGAGGGCAGGATGGCGATGCCGCCGCCCTTGCCGCGGTCCGCGTACACCGGCACGCCCGCCTCGGACAGCGCCTGTACGTCGCGGTATACCGTGCGCACGGACACCTCGAGCCTTTGGGCGAGCTCCTGCGCCGTCATCCTGTCGCGCTCAAGGAGCATGTACAGCATTTCAAACATCCGGCTGGCCTACATCGAAATTCCTCCCTTTGCGCATAGCGTACCACGCCCCGGGGCGTTTTGCAATCCTGAAAGCCATACCCGTTCACGAGATCAAAGATGGGTGGAATGCGCAGCCTGCCGCGAAGACCGGGGGTTGACAAATCGTGCGCCATGCACTATACTGTCCATTAACTGCATAACTGCCTTTCCCCACCACCGGGTGGGGGTTAAAAGGGTTCAGGATTTCGCCGTAGGTACGGTGTGCGTCACAGCACGCTATAAGGCGAAGTCCTGAGCCCTTTTCTTTCATGATCAGGAGCTACAATTGCGCAGATATCCGTACAGCGGAGCCGAAGGATTTCGCTTCGCCGGGCTGTTCGGAGACCAAAAGAGAAAGGAAGCATGCATATGAAGATCAGGCCTTTTCAGGTGGAGGAATGGATGAACGCCTATGAGACGGGCGCAAGGTACAACATCGCAGAGACCTGCGTCGACTCCGTCTCGCTTGACGAGCTGTTTGAGCTGACCGGGGAGGACAAGACGAAGTTCTGGCAGGACTTTGGCGCAAAGCGGCTGACCTATGGCTATATCGAGGGCAATCCCTCGTTCAAGGCGGGCGTCTGCCGCCTGTACCGCACGATCGGGCCGGAGGAGGTCATTCCGACGCACGGCGCATCGGGCGCCAACCACCATGTGTTCTACTCCCTGCTGGAGCCGGGCGACCGCGTCATCAGCATCATGCCGACCTATCAGCAGCTGTATTCCATTCCGGAGAGCTATGGCGCGCAGGTGAGCGCCCTGCACCTGGCGGAGGAAAACGGCTACCTGCCGGACCTGGCGGCGCTGAAGCGGCTGGCCGTCCCGGGCACGAGGATGATCTGCATCAACAACCCCAACAACCCGACCGGCGCGCTGATGAGCCGGGACATGCTGCTGGACATTGTGGAGATTGCCCGCAGCGTGGATGCCTATGTGCTCTGCGACGAGGTCTACCGTCACCTGACGCAGCGGGACGAATGGTGCGAATCCATCGCCGACCTGTACGAAAAGGGCATCTCCGTCAGCAGCATGTCGAAGGTCTTTTCGCTGGCCGGCCTGCGCCTTGGCTGGATTGCGACGCACGACGCCGGGGTGATCAGGGCATGCCTGTCCCACAGGGATTACAATCTGGTCAGCTGCGGCCTGTTTGACGAGGCGCTGGCGGATATTGCGCTGCGGCACAGCGACAGGCTCCTTGACCGCAACCGCGCGCTGGTGCGCGGCAATCTGGCAATTCTGGACCGCTGGGTGCGCAGCGAGCCCCATGTGCATTATCACAAGCCGCAGGCGGGCACCACAGCGCTGGTGTATTACGATTTTGACCTTCCGTCCTATGCGTTTTGCGAGCGGATGTACAGGGAGTCCGGCGCGTTTGTGACGCCGGGCGACTGCTTTGAGGAGCCGTACAGCATGCGCATCGGCTATGCCGGTGATACGCAGGAGCTCGAGGACGGACTGGCCGCCATGAGCGCGTTCTTCAAGGCGCTGGATCGGGAGGGCTGTGCGCTCAGGTGACGCTTGCGCCTTGAAAGCGGCGTCCGTTCACGCTATAATGAATGGACTGAAA
Source organism: Clostridia bacterium (assembly GCA_017937505.1). Classification (GTDB taxonomy): domain Bacteria; phylum Bacillota; class Clostridia; order Christensenellales; family Aristaeellaceae; genus Ventricola. The sequence goes on from JAGBDL010000166.1 coordinate 6,342, forward strand.
GCAGGGAGGAATCGCGCATGCCGTTTTGTCAGGTGATTGTGGATATCGCGCACGAGGATGTGGACCGTGTGTTCACCTACCGCGTGCCCAGGGGGCTCAGCCTGTGCCCCGGCATGCGCGTGCACGTTCCCTTCGGCCGCCAGCGGCAGGTGGAGGGCGTGGTCGTGGGGATCGAGGAATCCTGCGACCTGCCGGAGAGCCGCGTGAAGGACGTCGCGGGCGCGCTGGAGGACTATCCCGCCGTGCTGCCCGCGCTGCTTGACCTGGCGAAGGCAATCAAGGAGACGTCGTTCTGCAC
>JAGBDL010000167.1 GCA_017937505.1 Clostridia bacterium
GTAGCCGTTGGCCAGGTCGCCTGCGGGCGCGATGCGCCGGGGATCGTAGCTGGCACGGATGCCGAGCGGGGCAAACACGCGCTTTTGCAGCACGTCGTCAAACGGCATGCCCGCCGCGCGCTCGATGACCACGCCGGCCGCGCCCGCGCCGAAGTTGCTGTATTCAAAGGCTTCGCCTGGCGTGCGGCTGCGCCAGCTCTCCGGCGCGGAAAGCAGCTCGCGCAGCGTGCAGGCGCCCGCCAGGCCGCGCGTGCCGTAGGGCCCGCTGTCGGTGAGGCCTGCGGTATGCGTGAGCAGCATGCGCATCGTCACCGGGATTTCCGGGGCGTACGGGCTGCGCACGGCATAGCCTAAAGCAGCAGAAACGTCGCGATCCAGATCGAGCAGGCCGTCCTCCGCGAGCGAGAGCGCGGCAAAGCTCATCACCAGCTTGGAGACGGACGCGATGCGAAAGCAGGTGGTTTCCGTCACCGGCGCCCTTGGCCTGAGACGGGCATGGCCGAAGCAGAGCACATCGTCCGCGCCGCCGGGGCCGCAGAGCACCAGGGCTGCGCCGACCGCGCGGTTTCTGCGCAGGATGGCGTCCGCCTGCTGCCGCACGATCTCCCGGCTTTCTCCGGTGAGGGCGCCGTCCGCGCGGCGGCGCAGCGGCGGCAGCGTCTTTGCGATGGCCTCGGCGCGCAGGCGCAGGGCGAGCCGTTCATCAGTCGTCGGATTTGTCATGAAAGTCCTCCGGAAAACAGGGGTTTGAGGGTATTGTATAGCGGCGTGCGGAGGTTGTCAATGAAGAATCATATTTGCGCAGTTTTGTCTTGCATTGCGCCTCCAAAAGGGTTATAATGCTTAACATAAATTTTACATTCCCTGTGTGGAATGGATAACAAAGTACCCTCTATTGTTGGCAGAATTGCAAAAAGCGGGCCGTGCCCGCTCCCGCTTCCGAACAGCTTTGCAAAAGCAGGGCATGCTGTGCCCGCTGTACGGTTTTGGGTGCAGTTTCCGATCAGGCAAAAAAGGGAGAAGGAGGTTTCCTGGATGGAAGGAATTCTGGATGTGCTCAGCGGCATGGAGATGTTCGGACGGGGGCTTGGCATCGGCACGCTGCTGCTGCGCATCGGCGCGGCGGTATTCATCGGCGCGATGATCGGCATCGACCGTGAGATCAAGAACCGGCCCGCGGGCATGCGCACGCACGTGCTGGTGTGCGTGGGCGCTGCGCTGGTCTCGCTCATGGAGCAGCAGTCCGTGGCGGCGGTGCTGGCCATGGGCAGCGGCTCGCCCATCAACGTGAGCGTCGGCCGCATCACCTCGACGGTCGTCTCCGGCGTGGGCTTCCTGGGCGCGGGCACGATCTTCATGTCCGAACACAAGATCTCCGGCCTGACGACGGCGGCCTCGCTGTGGTGCACGGCGTGCATCGGCCTGGCGGTGGGCTCCGGCTTCATCGCCATGGCGCTCATGGCGGGCGTGATCGTGCTCGTCATCCTGCGGATGATGCAGAAGATCATCCATGTGCACACGCTCAAAAAGCTGGAGGTGCAGTTCGTTCACCGTCAGGAGACGCTCGCATTCCTCAGCGAATACTTCTCGCAGAAGGGCTGCGGCATCCTGGATGTGGACTTCCACGCGGAGGCCCGGCCGGAGGGAAACCTCTATACCAATATGTACACGCTGACGATGCCCAACCGCATCAGCTACGTGGACATCATCGAGACGCTGTCCGAGCATCCGAACATCCGCCGCGTGCGTACGAGAAACCTTTGAGCGCGCCGCGCGTGATGAGGAAGCACAGCAGCAGCGAGAGCACGTCGCTCACGCTCTGGCAGAGGATCAGTCCGGCCTGACCTGTCAGGCGCGGCAGCAGGAGCACCAGCGGGATGAACACGAACCCCTGACGGCTGGCGGCGACCAGGCTGGCGCGCACGGTGAGGCCGAGCGCCTGGGTAAGCATGTTCATCATGATCACCGCGCCCTGCGCAAAGAAGACGACGCTCTGCGCGCGCAGGGCCGCGCTGGCGACGGCGAGCACGTCCGCCTCCGGGCCGAAGAGCGCAAGCAGCGGCCGCGCAAAGAGAAACACTGCCGCGCCGACGAGAAGCAGCGCGAAAATCACGCAGCGCTGGCAGAAGCGGTACGCCTCCCGGACGCGCGCCATGTCGCCCGCGCCGAAGGCCACGCCGCACACGGGCTGAAAGCCCTGTCCAAAGCCGATCACAGCGGAGGTGACGAGCGCCGAGGCGCGCACGCAGAGCCCCATGCCGGCCAGCGCCCCGGCGCCGAAGGACGCGCTGACGCGCGTGAGCAGGATGGAGGAGACGCTCATCAGCCCCTGACGCAGCAGCGTCGGCAGGCCGGAGCGCATGATGTCCCGCCAGACGCGCAGACGCAGGACGATTCCCCTGACGCGGGGACGCACGAGATGCTTTTCACGCAGCGCGGCGACGGTCAGGATCGCGAGCGTGACGCTCTCGCGCGCGAGCATCGAGACGCCGCCGCCGTGCACGCCCAGATTCAGGACGCGCACGAGAAGGAATTCCAGCGGAATGCCCACGGCTGCGCCGGCGACAAAGGCGAGCATGTTGGGCACCGTCCTTCCCTGCGCGCGCAGCAGGCTGGAGAGCACGAGGCTGGCGCACAGCAGCGGGCCGCTTGAAAGCACATAGCGCGCATAGGCCGCGGCGGAGGGAACGATTTCCTCCGGGCTGCCCAGCAGGCGAACGAGCGGCCCGGCCAGAAGCGCGCCCGGCGCGCACAGCAGGACGGAGAGCGCCAGGGCGGCAAAAAAGGCCGTCGACGCGGCGGCATAGGCTGATGGCTTGTCCCCGCGGCCCAGGCTGCGGCTGACGAAGCTGCCCGCGCCCATGCCCAGCGTGAAGCCGAGCGCCTGAATGAGCGTGAGCAGCGAAAAGCTGACGGAGACTGCGGCGGAGAGCGGGGTGCTTCCCCGGGAGAGGAGCAGCGCGTCCGCGAGCGTGCACAGCGAAGAGGCCAGCATGGCGGCCATGCTGGGCATGGCGATGCGCAGAATCAGCGGCGCGACGGAGCCGGCGAGCAGATCGCCGGCGATTTGCGTTTTCATGGCCCTCCTCCCCCTTTTGGCAAAATAAGGTTTGACAGCGGCGCGGGAATCGCGTATGATATCGACATACGGGCACACACAGAGTGTGCACAGCCGGAAGGCAGACTATCCGCGACGACTGTGAAATGGAGAGAAGACCATGCTTATTGGAGCGCTTGAGGCCGGCGGCACGAACATGACCGCATCGGTTGGCAATCCGCAGCGCGGCGTGATGCAGCGCGCCAGCTTCCCGACGGCTGCGCCGGAGGCGACGATCCCGCAGATCGTGGAGTTTATCCGGGCGTTTGACGTGCAGGCGCTGGGCATCGGCTCGTTCGGGCCGCTGGATCTGAATCCGGCCTCGCCGACGTACGGCTGCATCACCGGCACGCCGAAGAAGGAATGGCAGGATTATCCGCTGCTGCCGGCGCTCAGGGAGGCGCTCCACGTGCCTATGGCGATCGATACGGCGACCAACGTCTCCGCGCTGGCGGAGCACCGCCTGGGCGCGGGACAGGGCACCCGGAACATGCTCTATCTCACGGTGGGCTCGGGCATCGGCGGCGGCATCCTGATCGACGGAAAGCCGGTGCACGGCCTGGTGCATCCGGAGCCGGGGCACATGCTGATCGTCCCGGCGGAGGGCGACCCGATGGAGGGCGGCGTGTGTCCGTTCCACCGGCACTGCCTGGAGGGGCTGGCCAGCGGCCCGGCGATGGAAAAGCGCTGGGGGCTGCCGGCGAAGCTGATGATGGACGATCATCCGGCCTGGGCGCTGGAGGCGCAGTACCTGGCGCAGATGTGCGCGAACATGATCGTGACGATTTCCCCGGAGATCATCGTGCTGGGCGGCGAGGTGATGCAGACGCACCCTGCACTGTATCCGATGATCCGGGAGGAGACGCTCCGGCTGCTGGGCGGCTACGTCGGCTCGCAGAAGATCACGCCGGAGGGCATGGCGGCATACATCGTGCCGCCGAAGCTGGGCATGAACGCGGGCGTGACGGGCGCGCTGCTGCTGGGCGCGCAGGCGCTGGAGGCGGAGCAGCCAGGCAGCGTCTGAGCACGCGAAGCGAAAAAGGGTCTGGGGACAATGTCCCCAGGCAGGGTTTGGGGCCTGCGGCCCCAACGTACCCATCAAGGCGAAGCCTCATCAGCAAGAATCGCAGAGAAGCCGAAGGCGACAATTGCGATTCCGTTAACGCTGCTTGAAACTGTATCAACAAAGAAGATCCTCCCCGGAACGCGTCTCCGGGAAGGATCTTCTTCTATATATTCACCTTTTCACATACCATATGGCCAGGGCGAACAGCGCCAGCACCAGCAGCGCCAGAACCGGCGCGATGCGGTCAAAGGCGTTGCGTGCGTCGTGGATGGCGTTTTCCACGTCCACGCTGCGCACGGCGAAGCGCTCGCAGATGCGGTCGTTCAGGGCCAGGGTCTCGTCCTCCGTCATGCTCATGGAGGAAAGCGCCTCCTGCCAGCCGGGGATGCCGGGATCGGCGCAGAGCCGGGCCGCCTTCTGTGCGCGCACGCCGAGAATCTCCGCCACCTCATCCAGGGAGAAGCCGAACTGCGTCAGCGCCAGCGCGGCCTGCCTGCTGAAGGGCAGGCGAAGCAGGGACACGAGCGCGTCCGTGACGGGGAAGGGCAGGGCCAGCTGCATCAGCTTCTTTCGGCCGGGCCGCCGGTGCATCTTCTTTAAGTAGTAATCATCGCACAGGCGGACGGCGCTTTTGAAAAGGAGGATTCTGGCGGCGTCCTCGCCGATTTCGTGATCCTTCGTGCCGCCCAGACGCAGGAAGGACTGGAAGGCGACGTCCTGCGCATCGGCGCGGTTTTGGACGAGCAGCATGCACAAGGCGCCGACAGGGGCGCTCCATTTCCCGAAATACGCGTCAAAATGGGTGCAAATCTTCGACATTCGGTCTTTATCCTCCAGATCTATGCATGATTCACGGGCAATTATTCGAACTTTGGAACAAAAAAGCATTTTCAGAAAATCGGACTTGCAAAGCGTTTTGCGCTGTGATATAATGCATTATAGCACGACGAAACAGGGTTGGCAAGCCGAGCGCGCTGACCCGGGCATTCGTCAATTTTGTATTCTTACAAGGAGGAAGCCTTCAATGAAAAACCGTCTTCTTGCATGGCTGCTTTGCCTGGCGATGCTCCTGACCATCGGCGCCGTTGCCGTGGCCGAGACCAACCCGAACGCCGGCCTGGGCTACTACCCGGGCACTGCCGAGAAGGGTGCCATTTCCGTGGAATGCTCCACGATGAGCGTCATGAACCCGATCAAGATGACCTACAACACGGAGCTGGGCATCGCCCGCCACACCCAGGACTGCCTGGTCAAGCTCAGCCCGGTGGACAACCAGATCGTTCCGGCCGCGGCCGAGAGCTGGGAGTCCTCTGAGGATGGCCTCACCTGGACGTTCCACCTGCGCCCGGGCATGAAGTGGGTCAACTCCAAGGGCGAGGTTGTCGGCGACGTGACCGCCAACGACTTCGTGTTCGGCTGGCGCGAGCTGCTCAACCCGGCCAACGCGTGCGAGTACTACGCCTTCGCCGCGGTCTTCAAGAACGCGCAGGCCTACTATGACTACGCCTCCGGCGTTCCGGGCGCCCCGGAAGTCAAGATCGAGGACGTGGGCTTCAAGGCTGTGGACGACCTGACCCTCGTGTGCGAGCTGGAGAACGTGCTGCCGTACTTCCTGCAGTACGTCAAGTTCGAGGTCATGAGCCCGATCTATGAGCCGTTCTACACCGAGATCGGCGCCGACAACTACGGCACCTCCCCGGATACCATGCTCTACTGCGGCCCGTTCTACATGACCGACTGGGTCCTGGAGAACAAGATCACCACCGTCAAGAACCCCTACTGGTGGGATGCGGCGAACGTCGAGCTCGAGGCGATCAACTGGATCAAGTACACCGACACCAACGCGAAGATGAACGCCTTCCAGGGCGGCGAGGTTGACCTGATCGACGTGACCGGCGAGCAGCGTCAGATGTTCACCGGCGAGGGCTTCAAGGTCTCCAACTACGTTGGCGGCTACAGCTTCTACTTCTACTGCACGCAGGACGATCCGGCCCGCGACATCTCCAACAAGAACCTGCGCAAGGCCATCAGCTACGCGCTGGATCGCGAGCAGCTGATCAACACCGTCTTCAAGAACGATTCCGAGCCGTCCCCGACCTTCTCCCTGGGCATCTCCGGCGTGAACACCGAGACCTTCTCCGAGGCGGTTATCGCGGCCAACGGCGGCGAGCGCCTCTATCCGGCCAACGCGGACGTCGAGAAGGCGCAGGAGTATCTCGCCCTCGCGCTTGAGGAGCTGGGCAAGACCGCCGATCAGATCGACATCACCCTGATGGTTTCTGAGGGCACCCAGAACGAGCTGTACAATCAGGTTGTGCAGGAGCAGCTGCGCAAGAACCTGGGCATCCAGGCCAAGATCGAGGTTCTGACCATCACCGAGGCCCGCGCTCGCCGCAACGCGCACAACTATGATATGTTCGCCGGCGGCTGGGGCCCGGACTACAACGACCCGATGACCGACCTCGACCTGTGGACCACCACCAACGGCAACAACCACACCGGCTACTCCAGCAAGAAGTACGACGCGCTGATCGCGCTGGCGATGGTGGAGACCGATATGGTGGAGCGCGAGCAGATCTTCGTCAAGTGCGAGAAGCTCCTGGCGGAGGATATGCCGATCGTCCCGATTTACTGGCGTCATGAGGACTATGTGGTTTCCGAGAAGATGGCTGAGGGTTATGCCCGTCTGCCGTTCCAGAGCTACAACCTCATCTACACCAAGCTGGCCGACTGATCCTCTGATCTGAGCGATTCCGATTGAAAACGTGCGGCATGGGGAATTCCCCCCATGCCGCATTTTTAACGGCAGAAAACTGTACAAATCGCGCGAGACGGGCATATCCTGCTGACTGAAAGGAATTTTGCAGGAATATCCATTGACATCCGTCAGAAAATCCGTGATAATATATGAATAGAATTTTATGCAATCAGAAGGAGGAAATGCATTGGCTCGCTACATCATCAAGCGTCTGGTTTACGCGATCCTGACGCTGTTCGTGCTCATCACGCTGGTGTTCTTCATGATGCGCATGCTGCCCGGCGATCCGTTCCTCGGTGAGAAGGCCATCTCTCCGACGGCGCTGGCCAACATGAACGCCAAGTATGGCCTGGACAAACCCGTTTTCATTCAGTATCTCATGTACATGGGCAACTGCCTGACGGGCGACCTGGGCATGTCCATCACCTATAACCGCCCCGTGATGGAGATCGTCTCTGAGTCCTTCCTGGTCTCCGCTGACCTGGGCACGCGCGCGCTGATCTTCGCGGTCATCGCCGGCATCCTGCTGGGCGCCATCGCCGCCATCAAGCGCGGCACCGTGTGGGATTCCCTGTCCATGTTCATCGCCATGATCGGCGTCTCCGTGCCCAGCTTCATCCTGGGCGCTGTGCTCCAGTACTTCCTGGGCCTGCAGCTGCGCAAGGCGTTCGGCGTGAACATCTTCCCGATTCAGGGCTGGGGCACCTTCAAGCACACGCTGCTGCCGGCGTTCGCGCTGGGCCTGGGCTCTCTGGCGACGGTCTCCCGACTGATGCGCACCAGCATGCTGGACGTGCTCAGCTCCGACTACATCAAGACCGCCCGCTCCAAGGGCCTCTCCCAGAACCAGATCCTGTGGCGCCATGCGCTGCGCAACGCGGTCATGCCGGTCGTCACGATCATGGGCCCGACGGTCGCGTCCGTGCTGACGGGCACGTTCGTCATCGAGAGCATCTTCAACATCCCGGGCCTGGGCAAGTACTTCGTCACCAGCATCAAGGACCTTGACTACACGATGATCGGCGGCACCGTCGTCTTCTACGGTGCGCTGCTGATCGTGTGCACGCTGGTGGTCGACCTGCTCTACGGCCTCATCGACCCGCGCGTCAAGCTGGAGGATTAAGGTATGGAACACATCGACAAGTCCCGCTTTGCCCATGTCGGCGAAAGCGCTCACGACCGTGAGGCCATTGCCCGTCCCAGCCTGACCTTCACGCAGGATGCCATGCGCCGCCTGTCCAAGAACAAGGTTGCGCTCGTGTGCGTCGTGCTGATTGTGCTGCTGTCGCTGATGTCTGCGTTTGCGCCGATCCTCTCCCCGTTTGATTACCGCGAGCAGCACTACGGCCACACCAACGCGCCGATGTTCTTCGTCTGCGACGACGAGAGCAGCGAGGGCGGCGGCCACATGCATCTGTTTGGCACCGATACGCTGGGACGCGACCTGTACACCCGCATCTGGATGGGCGGCCGCGTCTCCCTGATCATCGCCGTCACCACCGCCATCGTCGACCTGATCGTCGGCTGCATCTACGGCGGCATCTCCGGCTACTTCGGCGGCACGCTGGACATCATCATGATGCGTATCCTGGAGATCATCAACGGCATCCCGTACCTGATCATCGTCATCCTGCTGATGATGGTGCTCGAGCCGGGCATGATGACCATCATCATCGCGTATTCCACCGTCGGATGGATCCCGATGGCGCGCCTGGTGCGCGGCCAGGTGGTCGCGCTCAAGCAGCAGGAGTACATCGCGGCGGCGGAGGCCATGGGCGCAAGCCCGGCGCGCATCATCGCCAAGCACCTGCTGCCCAACACGCTGTCCGTCGTCATCGTCCGCGTGACGCTGGCCATTCCGAACGCCATCTTCTCGGAGGCGTACCTGAGCTACATCGGCCTGGGCATTCCGCTGCCCAAGTGCTCCTGGGGCTCCCTGGCCCAGCTGGGCATCCAGAACTTCCGCATGTATCCCTGGCAGCTGCTGATCCCGGCGGTCTGCATCAGCCTGACCATGCTGGCGTTCAACATGTTCGGCGACGGCCTGCGCGACGCCTTCGACCCGAAGCTGAGGAGGTAATTCGACATGGCAGAAAGAGTGCTGACCATCGAAAACCTGCGCGTGTCGTTTGACACCTACGCAGGCGAGGTGCAGGCTGTCCGCGGCGTGACGCTGCACGTGGACGAGGGCGAGGTGCTCGCCGTCGTCGGCGAGTCCGGCTGCGGCAAGTCCGTGACCGCACAGACCATCATGAAGCTCAACCCGATGCCGCCCGCCAGGATCGTTGACGGCTTAATCAATCTGGCCGGCCACGACATCGTGAAGGCGAGCGACAAGGAAATGCAGAAGATCCGCGGCAACGAGGTCGCCATGATCTTCCAGGACCCGATGACCTGCATGAACCCGACCACCCAGGTCGGCAAGCAGATCGTCGAATCCATCAAGCTGCACAAGCACCTGAGCAATGCCGAGGCCAAGGCGGAGGCCATCCGCTGCCTGGAGCAGGTGCGCATCCCGAACCCGGAGGAGCGCGCCAAGCAGTATCCGCACGAGTTCTCCGGCGGCATGCGCCAGCGCGCGATGATCGCCATGGCGCTCTCCTGCAACCCGAAGCTGCTCATCGCCGACGAGCCGACCACCGCGCTGGACGTGACCATCCAGGCGCAGATCATGGAGCTGCTCGCCGAGCTCAAGGACAAGATCAACACTGCGATCATCCTGATCACGCATGACCTGGGCGTCGTCGCCGGCATCGCCGACCGCGTGGCCGTCATGTACGCGGGCAAGGTCGTGGAGACCGGCACCACCGACGAGATCTTCTACGAGCACAAGCATCCCTATACCGAGGCGCTGCTGCGCTCCCTGCCCTCCACCGACCAGGGCAAGCGCGAGCCGCTCATGTCCATCCCGGGCACCCCGCCCGATCTGCTGGCCCCGCCGAAGGGCTGCGGCTTCGCGGCGCGCTGCCGCCACTGCATGCAGATCTGCAAGGAGGAGCAGCCGCCCGAGTTCGAGCTGAGCGCCGGCCACAAGGCCAGCTGCTGGCTGCTGCATCCCGACTGCCCGAGCGCTGAGGAAAGGGGGGCAAAGTGATGACCAATGAAGTTCTCGTTCAGGCACAGGATCTGTGCAAGTACTTCAAGATCGGCGGCGGCCGCATGCTGCACGCCGTGGAGGACGTGAACCTGACCATCCATCGCGGCGAGACCCTCGGCCTGGTCGGCGAGTCCGGCTGCGGCAAGTCCACGCTGGGCCGCACACTGATGGGCATCTACAAGCCGACGAAGGGCAAGCTGTTCTACGACGGCAAGGAGGTTGACCTGACCCGAAAGAAGGAGCGCTTCGCGTTCGCCAAGAAGGCGCAGATCATCTTCCAGGATCCGTACGCCTCCCTGGACCCGCGCATGACCGTCGGCTCCATCATCGCCGAGGGCATGGAGATCCACGGCATGTACGACGAGAAGCGCCGCCGCGAGCGCGTGGCCGAGCTGCTGGACACCGTCGGCCTCAACCGCGAGCACGCCAACCGCTTCCCGCACGAGTTTTCCGGCGGCCAGCGTCAGCGCATCGGCATTGCCCGCGCGCTGGCGATTGAACCGGAGTTCATCGTCTGCGACGAGCCGATCTCCGCGCTGGACGTGTCCATTCAGGCGCAGGTGATGAACCTGCTGCACGAGCTGCAGGAGAAGATGGGCCTGACCTACCTGTTCATCGCGCACGACCTGAACATCGTCAAGTACATCTCCGACCGCATCGCGGTCATGTATCTGGGCAGCGTCGTGGAGCTGGCCACGAGCGACGAGCTCTACGCCAACACGCTGCACCCGTATTCGAAGGCCCTGCTCTCCGCCGTGCCGATCCCCGATCCGCACAAGGAGGCGCAGAAGCACCGCCAGATCATCGACGGCGACGTGCCCAGCCCGATCAACAAGCCGAAGGGCTGCGCCTTCTCCAGCCGCTGCCCGCTGGCCTGCGACAAGTGCCGCGAGGCCGCACCGCCGCTGCGCGAGGCCGAGCCGGGTCACTTCGTGGCCTGCCACCTGGTGTAATGCCATCCCCCTTCTTTCCCGATAAAGAAGGGGGTTTTGTTGTCGATACAAAAGGGGCGAAAGACCTCATGACGAAGGCCGGAATGCTCAGGGAGATCTTCATGCACGGTTCATCAGGATTGCATTTTTAAAAGACGAAAATGAAAAGAATTCATTGGTATGACAAAAAATGCACAGCAAAATCCTACAAATTGCAGTTTTCCTCTTGCACGCTAAAGCGATAAATGCTATAATCACAGATGTATTCGTATTTGCCCGATGCGGCGGATGCGAAACGGATTCGCCTTTTCACATTCCACGTCCCGCGGAATGCTGCAATAGGAATAATGTATTTGGAGGGAATCCCATGAAAAAGCTGCTTTGTCTGGCGCTGGCCCTCGTGCTCTGCCTGGCTCTGGCCTGCGGCGCCGTCGCCGAGGAGAACTGGAAGATCGCTGTCCTGACCGGCACCACCTCCCAGGGCGAGGAAGAGGTTCGTGCGGCTGAGCGTGCCATCGCCACCTATGGCGCTGACCACATCATCCACGACACCTATCCGGACAACTTCGCTTCCGAGACCGAGACCACCATTTCCAAGCTGGTGTCCTTCGCCTCTGATCCGGACGTCAAGGCCATCGTGATGTGCCAGGCCGTTCCGGGCGCGAAGGCCGGCTTTGACAAGATCCGCGAAATGCGTGACGACATCCTGCTGATCGCCGGCGTGCCGCAGGAGGATCCGGATGTCATCACCGCCGCCGCGGACATCGTGCTCTACTCTGACGAGCCGCGCCAGGGCGACACCATCATCGAGACCTGCGCCAACTGGGGCGTCGAGGTGTTCGTGCACTACTCCTTCCCGCGCCACCTGGCGATGGAGACCATCGCTGCCCGCAAGGCCCTCTTCGAGGCCAACTGCGAGGCGCTGGGCATCCAGTATGTGGAAGCCACCGCTCCTGACCCGACCGGCGACGCCGGCGTCTCCGGCGCGCAGCAGTTCATCCTCGAGGATGTGCCGCTGAAGATGGAAGAGTTCGCGGGCAAGAAGGTCGCCTTCTTCTCCACCAACTGCGCGATGCAGGAGCCGCTGCAGACCGCGATCCTGACCCAGCCGAACGCCTACTATCCGCAGCCGTGCTGCCCGTCCCCGTATCATGCCTTCCCGGCCGCGCTGGGCCTCGAGTCCCTGCAGGTTGGCGGCGATGACACCGACGCGCTCAAGCAGATCGCTGCGAAGCTGACCGAGTATGACGCTGTGGGCCGCTACTCCACCTGGCCGACTCCGGTCAATATGGCCATCATCGACGTGGGCACCGCGTATGCGAAGGCCTACATCGACGGCACCGTGGGCAAGAACGACGCCGCGAAGATCGCTGAGCTCTTCGAGGCTGCCGCTCCGGGCGCTGTGCTGGCGAACTACACCGACGCCAACGGCACCACCTACGACAACTACTACACCATCCTGCTGGGCGCTGTTGATTTCAACGACTATCTCGAGTAATCAGCCGCCTGAGCCGAACATGGCGTAAAATAAGCTGACCCGCCTCAATCGGTGAGGCGGGTCGCTTTCAGTTTCATCAAGGAGGAATACATTTGGCCGCGGAGTACATTCTGGAGATGAAAAACATCACCAAGCGCTACGGCGAGAACAAGGTGCTGTCCGACGTCTCCCTCAAAATCCGGCCCGGCGAGATCCATGCGCTGCTGGGCGAAAACGGCGCAGGCAAGAGCACGCTGATGAACGTGCTCTTTGGCATGCCCGTCATTCACGCGACCGGCGGCTTCGAGGGCGAAGTGCTGATTGACGGACAGAGCACGACGATCGCCTCGCCGCATGACGCGATGCTCAAGGGCATCGGCATGGTTCACCAGGAGTTCATGCTGCTGCCGGGCTTCACCATCACCGAAAACATCAAGCTCAACCGCGAAATCACCCATCCGAGCCTGCTTTCCCGCGTCTTTGGCAAGAATCTGGAAACGCTGGATATGGCCGCGATGTCCCAGGACGCCCGCCGGGCGCTGGACAGCGTGGGCATGTCCATTGACGAATATACGCTGGTGAAGGGTCTGCCGGTCGGCTACATGCAGTTTGTCGAGATTGCCCGCGAGATCGACAAGACGGGCGTGAAGCTGCTGGTGTTCGACGAGCCGACGGCGGTGCTGACGGAGTCCGAGGCGGCACAGCTGCTGCGCGTGATGAAGAGCATCGCGCAGAAGGGCATCGCCATCATCTTCATCACCCACCGCCTGGACGAGGTGATCGAGGCGGCGGACGGCGTGACCATCCTGCGCGACGGCAAGTTCGTCTGCGAGACGCGCACGGCGGATACCACCGTGACCCAGCTGGCGGAGCTGATGATCGGACGCAAGGGCGAGTCCGCCTTCGTCACCGCCGACCCGCGCGAGTTCCCGGAGGATACGCCGGTCGCGCTCAAAATCCGCCATCTGGCGGTGGATATGCCGGGCGAGCAGGTCAAGGACGTCTCCCTGGACATCCGCGAGGGCGAAATCTTCGGCATCGGCGGCCTGGCCGGCCAGGGCAAGGTCGGCATCCCGAACGGCATCATGGGCGTGTACGACTCGGAGGGTGACGTGGAGCTCTTCGGCGAGCCGGTCAGGCTCAACGACGCGCACGCGGCGCTGAAGAGCGGCATGGCGATGGTCTCCGAGGACCGCCGCGGCGTGGGCCTGCTGCTGGACGAGAGCATCGAGGACAACATCGTCTTCAACGCCATGCAGGTCAGCGGCGAATTCACCAAATCCCTGCTGGGCGCCAAGCTCAAGGACAGCAGGAAAATCCGTGAGCACGCGAATGAGATGATCCGCGAACTGGATATCCGCTGCTTCGGCGCGGTGCAGCACACCGGCACGCTCTCCGGCGGCAACCAGCAGAAGGTCTGCATTGCGCGCGCACTGACGATGAACCCGAAGCTGATCTTCGTCTCCGAACCGACCCGCGGTATCGACATCGGCGCCAAGAAGCTGGTGCTGGAGACGCTGGTCAAGCTCAACCGCGAAAAGGGCATGACCGTCGTGATGGTCTCCTCCGAGCTGATGGAGCTGCGTTCCATTTGCGACCGCATCGCCATCGTCGCCGAGGGCGAGGTCGTCGACATTCTGCCGGTGAACAGCTCCGACGCGGACTTCGGTCTGGCGATGTCGGGCATCAAGCCGGGCAGTGCGTCCGGAAAGGAGGCGTAAAGCATGCAGAGAGTGAATGTGAGCAGAAAGCAGCTGATCGCCTGCGTGCTGATCGTTGCGCTGGCGCTCGTGTTGGGCGTCATCGGCGTGTACGGCCTGAGCTGCCGGGGCGCCGATTCCGGCGTGAAGCTGCTGCAGGACATGCGCCTGCAGGCCGTGCTGAACACGGCTGGCTCCGGCGCGATCGACGCGTATGTGGCCGCTGAAAAGCAGGCCGCGACGAAGGCTGCCCGCGAGGCCGGCGGCGGCATGAAGGAAGTGCGCGAGGCCACCGCGAAGGCGGAGACCGAGGCGCGCGCCAGGGCTGAGGAGCTCGGTATCGGCGCGGTCGATCTGTCCGAGGTGGACACGACGGCGCTGGGCGCTGCGCTCAACGCCATGGTGGCGGCGCAGGAGGCGTACTACGATGAAGAGGCCCGCGCGCAGGAGGCGTATATTGCGCTGAACAAGGACGCGATCACCGCTGCGGAGGACGCGGCCGAGGTTGCGGAGGACGAGGGCGGCGACGCGGCGATGGAAGAGACCATCGACCTGTCCGGCTTCGTGGCCACCGAGGAAATGAACCGCCTGTCCGCTGAGGTGGACAGCGCGTATCTGGCGCTGTGCGAGGAGATCAAGGTGATCTTCCCGGCGCTGACGGACGACATTCTCCAGTCCCTGAAGGCGACCATCACCGGCGTGATGGCGGCTGCGGGCGACACCTTTGAGAGCCGCTATGACCGCGCCGAGGCGTCCAGCGGCATGAACGCGGGTGCGTTCGGCGTGATTCTTCGCCAGGCGCGCACCTTCGCGCTGACGGCGCTCGGCCTGGTGATTCTGGCGCTGGTCGTGTTCTTCTACGCGCCGCTGGTCAAGAAGATGGGCGTGCCGCGCCTGATCATCGGCATGTTCTTCCTGCTGCTGTGCCTGCTGGCGCTGATCCTGAACCTGTCCCTGACCAGCCAGCTGGGCAACACGCTGGTGCGTCTGGGCATGAACGGCGTGCTGGTGCTGTCCATGCTGCCGGGCATCCAGTGCGGCATCAGCCTGAACCTGGGCATGCCCATCGGTATCATCGGCGGCCTGATCGGCGGTCTGCTGTGCATCGAGCTGGGCATGAGCGGCATCGGCGGCTTCCTGTTCGCCTGCGTGGTCGGCCTGATGATCTCTGCGGTGACGGGCTATTTCTACGGCCAGCTGCTCAACCGGCTCAAGGGCGACGAGATGAGCGTGACGACCTACGTCGGCTTCTCCATCGTCTCCCTGATGTGCATCGGCTGGCTGGTGCTGCCCTTCAAGAGCCCGATCATGAAGTGGCCGCTGGGCAACGGCCTGCGCACCACGATCGGCCTGCAGAGCACCTACAAGCACGTGCTCAACAACTTCCTGTCCTTTGAGATCTTCGGCGTGACCATCCCGACCGGCCTGCTGCTGTTCTTTGCGCTGTGCTGCTTCCTCGTGTGGCTGTTCATGCGCAGCAAGACCGGCATTGCCATGTCCGCGGCGGGCGCGAATCCGCGCTTTGCGGCGGCGACGGGCATCGACGTGGATCGGATGCGCATCATCGGCACCATGCTCTCCACGATGCTGGCGGCGGTGGGCATCATCGTCTACGGACAGAGCTACGGCTTCATGCAGCTGTATCAGGCCCCGCGTCAGATGGGCTTCCTGGCCGCCTCCGCAATCCTGCTGGGCGGCGCGAGCACGTCCCGCGCGAAGATCAGCAACGTCATCATCGGTACGTTCCTGTTCCAGGGCGTGCTGACGCTGGGCATGCCGGTCGCCAACGCGCTGATTCCGGGTTCCACGATCTCCGAGACGCTGCGAATCCTGATCTCCAACGGCATCATTCTCTATGCGCTCACCAAGTCCGGAGGTGACACTCGTGGTTAAGAAGAATTGGCGCGAGTTTGCGCGCAACAACGTCGTCACAATCATGTTCATCGTGGTCTGTGCGGTCTGCATGATGTTCTCCGGCTATACGCCCAGCTACGTCATGTACGAGCTGTTCGGACGCCTCTCCCGCAACGCCTTCATCGTCCTGGCGCTGATCATCCCGATCGTCGCCGGCATGGGCATCAACTTCGCCATCACCATCGGCGCGATGGCGGCGCAGATCGCCTGCATTCTGGTGCTCGAGTGGGGCCTGCAGGGCTTCGGGAGCTTCCTGGCGGCCGCGGCGCTGACCGTCCCGATGGCTGCGCTGTTCGGCTTTGGCATCGGCAAGATTCTCAACAAGATGAAGGGCCAGGAGATGATCGGCGGCATGATCCTGGGCTACTTCGCCAACGGTCTGTATCAGCTGCTGTGCCTGTTCATCTTTGACAACATCATTCCGATCAACAACCCGAACCTGACGATCAAGGGCTCCTCGGGCATCGCGAACACCATCGACCTGTCCAAGGCGGGCGGCATGGGCGGCACGCTGGAGAAGCTCTGGCAGCTGCCGGTTTCCCAGGCAGTGCTGGTCTTCGCGTTGGTGATCGCGGCGGGCCTGGTCATCGGCCATGTGCGCAGCCACCGCAAGGACGCCAAAAAGCTGGGCATCCAGCTCGGCGCGCTGGCGATCGTCTGCGTGCTCATGCAGCTGCCGGTGATGAAGAACCTGTTCTCCATGGTCAAGGTGCCGATGGCGACCTTCGGCATCGTCGCGCTGCTGTGCCTGTTCAACGTCGTGCTGATGCGCACGCGCCTGGGCCAGCAGTTCCGCGCGGTGGGCCAGAACCGCACCGTCGCCAACGCGGCGGGCATCAATGTGGACAAGGTCCGCATCATCGCCATCACCATTTCCACCGTCCTGGCCGGCTGGGGCCAGCTCATCTTCGTGCAGAACCTGGGCGCGTTCCAGACCTACGGCGCGGCGGATCAGGTCGGCCTGTATGCCGGCGCGGCCATTCTGGTCGGCGGTGCGTCCGTCGTGCGTGCGACGAACACGCAGGCCCTGCTGGGCACCGTGCTCTTCCACCTGATGTTCATCCTCGCCCCGGCGGCCGGCAAGAACCTGTTCGGCGACGCGGCCATCGGTGAGTACTTCCGCGTGTTCATGTGCTACGGCGTTATCGCGCTGGCGCTGGTGATGCACGCGTGGAGCAGCATTGCGCCCAAGAAGAAGCACCACAAGGCGACCGACAAGGCGTAATATCATTCTCCATTCAAAAGATGGGGTGAAGTGCGCGAAGCGAAGAAGGGGTTTGGGGATGAAATCCCCAAGCAGGTTTGGGCGGCAGCCCAACGTACTCCGTCGCGAAGCGTTACCTGACAGGGTGTTGCTTCGGACTCGATGAGAACACCAAAAGAATGCATTCATCGAAGGACGGCATAACACACGAAAACCAAGATTCCTTCCAATTTGGGCCGCGGGGTATGGGAGCCTCGCGGCCCGTCTTTATTCAGGATGCAATGAAAAAGGCCGCACGTTATTGACGTTCGGCCTGAATTGATGTAGAATGTAGCCAAGAGGATGGTACCTCACACGACCGAACCCCGTTTTTTACGGAGTAAAATCATGCAAAGCATAAGCCGCCTATGTAGCGCCAACTACACGGCGGCTTTGCTTTTACCTGCGCATACCGAAGTACACTGATAAAAGCAAGGATGCAATGGAAAGCAGGACGCAGAGAAGCTCTGTGTTGCTCATGTGCATCACCTCTCTTTCGTAACGCAGAAAGCGAGGCGCAGCCGTGTAAATCCCCTTGACTACGATGACATCATAGCACAGGACATATGTGAAAGCAAGTCTGAAGAGGCTGCTGGAAAAGAGAAGAACGTCATTGACCCTCGATGGGAAATTAACTCATACTGTTGAACGATTTGGAAAGCTGCGGTATAATGCTCACACAGTCAAGTAAGGAGGTACCCTGCGTGAAGAAAAAACGGAAGTGGATCAGATGGGTCGTGCTTCTGCTGCTGGCAGCTCTGCTCGTGCTGGGCTTTGTCAGGCTGAACCAGCAGTCGAAGTCTGCGGCTTATACCGAGGTCACGGCGACCGAGGGCGATCTGACGACATACTATAACTTTGACGGCCTGGTGCGCGCCCCGAGCATGCAGACGCTCACCGCCGGTGAGGCGGGCACCGTGCGCACGGTGTATGTGCAGCAGAACCAGCAGGTGCGCAAGGGCGACCGCATCTATCGCCTGGACGGCGGCGAGACCGTGAAGGCGGATCTCTCCGGCGAGGTGACCGGCCTGTTTGTGAAGGAGGGCGACGTGGTCACGGCGGGCATGACGGTGGCGGAGATCATCGACATGGACCGACTGGAGGTCGAGCTGGATGTGGACGAGTACGACGTGAAGGCGGTGACGCCGGGCACGGCGGTGTCCGTCACGATCCTGGCGACGGACGAGAGGGTCGATGGACAGGTTTCCGCGCTCAACAAGAACGGCACGGCCTCCGGCGATCTGAGCTACTACACGGTGACGGTGCCGGTGAGCGGGCTGGAGGGCGCGTATCCGGGCATGCAGGTGAGTGCGAAGGTGCTGCGCGAGCACGCCGAAGGCGCAGTGCTGCTGCGGCTGGACGCGGTCCAGTTTGACGAGTACAACAAGCCGTTTGTCTACATGGCCTCCGGCGAGGATGAACCTGCGAAGGTGCCGGTGACGGTGGGCATGAGCGACGGCATCACCTGCGAGATCACCAGCGGGCTTTCCGCGGGCGACACGGTGCTCAAACCCAGCGGCATGAGCATGAAGGAGTTCATGGAGTTGGCTCGTCAGAACAGCCCGATGTTAGCCAACCGGAGGAGTCAATGAGCAACGATTTTTTCTCGATGCGGGGGATTGTGAAGCAGTACCAGATGGGCGATGAGCTTCAGACGATCCTCAAGGGCATCGATCTTGACATCGACGAGGGCGAGTTCCTCTCGGTGCTAGGCCCGTCGGGCAGCGGCAAGTCCACGCTGATGAACATCATCGGCTGCCTGGACACGCCGACGTCGGGCACCTATATCCTGCACGGGCGGACCATCCGGGATCTGAGCGAAAAGGAGCTGGCGCGCATCCGCAGCCGCGAGATCGGCTTCATCTTCCAGCAGTTTCAGCTGCTGCCGAGGCTGGACGCGATGGGGAACGTCGAGCTGCCGCTGATCTACGCGGGCGTGCCGGCCCGGGAGCGCAGGCGGCGCGCGGAGGAGATGCTCGTGCGGGTGGGCCTTCAGGACAAGCTGCACCACCACCGCAACCAGCTCTCCGGCGGCCAGCAGCAGCGCGTGGCGATTGCCCGCGCGCTGGCGACGAATCCGACGATCCTGCTGGCGGACGAGCCGACCGGCGCGCTGGATCAGACGACCGGCGAGCAGGTCATGGAGCTGTTTGAGGCGCTGCACGACGAGGGACGCACGATCGTCATGATCACGCACGACCTGAAGATCGCGCGGCACGGCTCGCGCATCGTCAACATCCTGGACGGCGTGCTCTCGGAAGGGGTGAGCGCGTATGACTAGGCTGAAGCAGAAGTGGGACATGTTCGCCGAGAGCGTGAGCATGTCCGTGACCAACATCACCGGCAACAAGATGCGCACATTCCTGACCACGCTGGGCATCATCATCGGCGTGGCGGCGATCATCGCGCTGATGACCGTCGTGCAGGGCGCGACGGACACGATGAACGCGCAGTTTGACGCGATGGGCCTGGGCACGCTGCGCGTCTCCATCACCGGCACGGCGCTCAAGCAGGGCCTGACGGACGCGGAGCTTGAGCAGCTGCTCGCCTGCACGCATGTGGCGGGCGTGTCACCCTCGCTGAGCGCGACAATGACCGCCAAGCGCGGGGACACCTGGTCGGACAGCATGCTGGTTTCCGGCAATGACGGCGCCTTTTTTGAGCACAACGCCGATATGCTCTCGCGGGGCCGCGCGATCAACGCGATCGACGTCGCGCAGGAATCGCGCGTCTGCCTGATGGACGGAGACGCGGCGAAGACACTGTTCTTCGGCGAGGATCCGGTCGGGCAGACGCTTTACCTGGACGGGCGGGAGCTGACGGTCGTGGGCATGATCGACCAGGACGAGAATTCCAGCCTGTTCACGCAGATCCTGCTGGGCGGCAGCAATGACGGCACGCTCTATGTGCCGTATTCCACGGCGAAGAAGCTGATGAAGACCTCGACGGTCTCCACGCTGGAGGTCTATGTGACCGATCCGGATGAGACGGACGCGGCGGTGGAGGAGATGGAGGGCGTACTGGACGGCATCTTCAACTACAAGGACGACACCTACACGATCATCAATATGGAATCGATGACCGAGGCCATGAACCTGATGACCTCGATGATGACCTCGCTGCTGGTGGGCATCGCCTCCATCGCGCTGGTCGTCGGCGGCATCGGCATCATGAACATGATGCTTGTCACCGTCACGGAGCGCACGACGGAGATCGGTCTTCGCAAGGCGCTGGGCGCGGAGCCGGGCCAGATTCAGATGCAGTTTCTGATCGAGGCGATCATCCTGTCGCTGCTGGGCGGCGTGATCGGTGTGGCCGTGGGCCTGAGCGTCTCGCTGGCGATCTGCGTGAACACGGACATCGCGTTCTCGCTCAATACGTTTGCCATCGGCCTGGGCGTGAGCTTCTCGGCGGCGGTGGGCATCATCTTCGGCTGGGCGCCCGCGCGCAAGGCCAGCAGGCTGAACCCGATCGACGCGCTGCGCAGCATGTGAGCGCGGGGAACTCTCTCAGTCTGCCTTCGGCAGCCGACTCCCTCACGAGGGAGCCGGAACGCACGCCACGCCTCCTCGTGAGGGAGGGGGACCATCCGCAGGATGTTGGAAGGCGTGGATGACAAGCAATGAATCATGAACCGAAGAGGGATATCAATATGAAAAAGAAAATGGCGGCGCTGCTTGCGGCGCTGATGCTGCCGGCGTGCGCGCTGGCGGCGGAGACCATCCGCATCGACGGCACGATCGAGGCGGTAAAGACCCGGACGATTGCCGCGCCGCACAGCGGCATGGTGGGCGACTTTGCGGTACGCGAGGGAGACGTGCTTTCTGCGGGCGATGCGCTCTTTACGCTCGGCGCGGACAAGATCTACGCCGACTTTGACGGCACGATTACTGGTGTGTTCGCGCAGCCGGGTGACAGCGCGGCCTCCGTGCAGGATCGCTACGGCGCGCTGTGCTACATGGAGCGCGACACGCTCTACACCGCCAGCTGCACGACGGCGGGCGCGGCCAGCGAGAACGAGTACAAGATCGTCCACGTGGGCGAAAAGGTGTTCATCCGCTCGGATTCCAACAGCAACCGCGTCGGCGAGGCGATCGTCACCAGCGTGGAGGGCAAGAACTACACGCTGGAGGTGACAAGGTTTGACGATATCCGCATCAACGAGAACGTCAAGGTCTATCGCGACAACCGCTATACCGGCGCCAGCCGCATCGGCGAGGGCACGGTGCGCCGCATTGACCCGATTGGCGTGACGGCGGAGGGCTATGTCCGCGCGGTGCACGTGCAGGACGGCCAGAAGGTGAAGCGGGGCGATCTGCTCTTTGAGATCGTGCCGGACGCGCTGGACGGCCTGCGCGGCAGCGACGGCAGCGTGACCATGCCCGCTGACGGCGTGGTGCTCAGCGTGCTGGCGGTCAGCGGCGAGGAGATCGCCAAGGATCAGCCGATGGCCACCTACTGCGAGAAGCAGGACATGCAGCTGGTCTGCCCGGCGGATGAGGAGGATCTGGCGGCGATTCAGGTGGGCATGGAGGTGCCGGTGACGCTGGACGCCTACCGCGATGAAACGATGACCGGCACGGTGGTCTCCATCGCGGGCGCGAGCGCCGAAGGCGGCTCCTCCGCGAGCTTCGACGTGACGATTCAGCTCCCGGAAAATGAGCATGTGCGCATTGGCATGAATGCGACGGCGGAGTTCTGATCCGCCGCTTCAAACCGCCGCGAAGCGAACATGGGGTCAAGGGGCGAAGTCCCTTGCGGGGTTCGGGGCGGCGCCCCCGAGCGTCCCGATTCCCATAAAGAAGACCGTAGTCTCAGAGCAGGCTGCGCAGCAGCCTACGATTGAGACGGGTTGGATATGAAAAACAGAACGCGCCCGAAGAAGCTTCGGCTTCCTCGGGCGCTTTTCTGGTGCGCAGAGTGGCGTGTTTCACATATTTCTGCTATACTCATACAGGAGGTGCATGCCATGTTTTATATGCTCTTTGATCTCGCCATGGCGGCGATCATGCTCCTGTTTGGCGTCCTCTTTTACAAATCGGAGGGGAAAGCCGTAAGATTTCTGTCCGGCTACAATTTAAGGCCGGAGGAAGAGCGAAAGAAGTACGATGAGAACGCCATGTGCAGGGCCTATGGAAAGCGAATGATGGCCATGGCACTGCCGTTTCTTGCGGGCAGCGTCGTCGATGTCCGGCATCAGGGAATCGGCTGCCTGATGGCTTGGGCGGTATGGACAGTGATGTTTGTCCTCCTGCTGATGGAAAGGCATCGGAGGGAGCGGTAGCGCTGTCTGTTGCGCCAAACACCTTGGAAAGCAAGGGGTGCACGTGCAAGACATAGGAAAAGGAGCCATCAGGTTTTTGACTTGATGGCTCCTTGATCAACGGAGGATTATGCTCGGGAATGGATGGACGCTCTTGCACTCTACTTAAATCTTCTTGCTGTAAATATAGCAAGTATCGGGACATAAATCCACACGATTATTCCAAACGACACGGCTATCTATGGCAGGATCGATATCCCAAGCAACAGCACCGGTATCATGATCGATAAAGGCCGTTGAGAAACGCGGCTTAATCTTTGCAAATACGCCTTTATCAATCGTGTCCTTCATTTCATATACCTTTACTTCTCCATTATCAAAGGTGAGAGTCAGTGAAAAATCCGTGTTTGGCACAACCTTGCAAATGGTTCGTCTTCCTGCGGCAAAGTATTCTTTGACTTCACGCGGCATTTCCATGAACGGCCACCTCCTTCAAGCACAAAGGCATCAAGCCTCCCTTAATCAAGCGGCTTAATGCTGAAAGGCTCATTTCCATTTGCAGCGAGATTCCAGTTTTCCATAAGTTCCTCCTGATGGAAAGCAGCCCATCCAAGGAGCATCTTCAGCTGCTTGCTGGGGAGGTTTCCCGTCATAACTTCCAATTCATGGATGCTTACACAAACTTCATCGCTGCCGTATTTTGCATGAAAGTGCGGCGGGGTATGTTCGCTGTAATTGATGAAAACCTTGATGCCGCCGGCAGCGTGCCAGTTTGGGTCACTTCGTCAGCTGATCGTCCGGAATGCGGTAGAGCTGGCGGTTGTCCAGCCCCCAGACCTTCTCGGAGAAGCCGCCGGGCATGGCGCGCGAGAGCGCCTCGTCCATCTCGTACAGACGTGCGTCGAGCGTGTCGAGCGTGTTGAGCACCTCGGCCTCCGGGAACTTGGGCGCCATCGGGCTGCCGTACTCCGGAATGCCGTGGTGGGAGAGCACCATGTGCTGAAGCAGCAGCGCCTTGGCGCGGCTGGCGCCGGTCTTCTCCGCGGCGGCCTGGATGTTGACCACGCCGCGCACGATGTGCCCCAGCAGCTTGCCGTCGATGCTGTAATCCGAGACCAGACCCAGCGTGTCCGCGTCCATCTCGTCGATCTTCGCCAGATCGTGAACGATGACGCCTGCGGTCAGCAGGCTGGAGTTGAGCTGGGGATAGACCGTCATGATGGCGTTCGCCGCGCGCAGCATGGTGGTCATGTGGTGCAGAAGGCCGCTGCGCTCGGCATGGTGCATCTGCTTGGCGGCGGGGAAGGTGAGCAGCTTGTCGCCCGCGCGATCAAGCAGCGCGCAGGTGATCAGGCGCAGGTCCTTGTCCGCGATGCGGTCCGCCGCGCGCACCACATCCTCGAGCATCTTCTTCGGGTCGTGCGGGGCGCAGGGGATGAGGGAGGACATGTCCACCTCGTCCTTCTTTTCCGCGGCGCGGATCTTCTCCACGCGCAGCTGCATGCGTCCGTTGAACTCGTTGCCCGTGGCGCGCACCTTGACAATGCTGCCGGCCACCGGCGGCTGCACGGTGCCATCCCACATCTTCGCGTTGATGGAGCCTGTGCGGTCGGCGAGGGTCATGTCGAGATAGAACTTGCCATTGGAGGAGGCGCGCTGCTCCGCCGCGCGGACGATCAGAAAGCCTTCAAAGCGGTCGTCCCGCTTGACGTCGGACAAAAGCATCGGATTCATGGTATACCTCTTTTCCTGAAAACCGCAGATCGCGGAATCTATCATTTCTATCATTATGAACGAAGTCACGCCGGTTTGCAAGAGAAAGTTAAATGTAGGGCAAATTCGCTTTTTCGACAAAATCAGACGTTGACATTGATGCAGAACTTGTTTATAATATACCCAGATATGAAGATTTTGACTGAAAAATCGTCTTAAATGGGCAAATCAGCGGGCGCAGCCCCGTTGAGAATATTTTTTAGGAGAGTGCGTTCCCTATGAAAAAGATCCTCGCTGTCCTGATGGCGCTCGTCATCGTCGCGACCTGCGGCGTGGCCCTGGCCGACGCCCCGAAGATCGGCATCACCATCTATCAGTTTGCCGATAACTTCATGACCCTCTACCGTGAGGAGCTCGTCCGTTACCTGACCGAAGACTGCGGCATCCCGGCTGAGAACATCACCGTGATGGACGGCAAGAACGACCAGGCTGAGCAGTCCAACCAGATCGATGGCTTCATCGCGGACAACGTTGACGTCATGATCCTCAACCTCGTGCAGTCCTCCTCCGCCGCCTCCGTCATCCAGAAGGCTGACGCCGCCGGCATCCCGGTCGTGTTCATCAACCGTGAGCCGTCCGCGGAAGACATGGCGCTCAACGGCAACTTCTGCTACGTCGGCGCTGACGCCCGTCAGTCCGGCACCATGCAGGGCAACATCGTCCTGGGCCTGGAGAACAAGGGTGACTTCAACGGCAACGGCGTGGTGGACTACGTCATGATCATGGGCGACCCGGAGAACGTCGACGCGCAGTACCGCACCGAGTTCTCTGTCAAGGCCCTGACCGACGCCGGCGTGGCTGTCAACGAGCTGTTCAAGCAGCGCGGTGACTGGGATCAGACCAAGGGCCAGGAGCTGGCCGCGACCGCGCTGACCCAGTTCGGCAACGACGTGGACGTGA
Source organism: Clostridia bacterium (assembly GCA_017937505.1). Classification (GTDB taxonomy): domain Bacteria; phylum Bacillota; class Clostridia; order Christensenellales; family Aristaeellaceae; genus Ventricola. Next base: position 25,221 of record JAGBDL010000167.1, read on the forward strand.
TCTTCTGCAACAACGACGCCATGGCGCTGGGCGCCTATCAGGCGATCGCGGACGCCGGCCGCACCGTTGGCCAGGACATCGCTCTCCTCGGCGTTGACGCTCTGGCGGAGTGCGTGGAGATGGTCAACGAGGGCAAGATGACCGGTACCGTCCTCAACGACCACAATGGTCAGTCTCACGCTGCTGCGGATGCTGCCCTGAAGGCTGCCGCGGGCGAGACCCTCGAGAAGTACTACTGGGTCGACTACGTGATGGTCACCAAGTAAGGTTCTCACGCAAAGGATCCATGGGTGCGTGCGCTGGTGCGCACGCACCTTTTTACATGGCAGTAAGGGGGAAGCAGATTCATGTCGGAATATCGGCTTGAAATGCGGGGCGTCGTCAAGCAGTTCCCTGGCGTCAAGGCGCTTGACCACGCTCAGCTGAAGCTCAGACCCGGCACGGTCCACGCCCTGATGGGCGAGAACGGCGCCGGCAAGTCCACCTTGATGAAGTGCATGTTCGGCATTTACAAGATGGACGAAGGCGAGATCTATTACGAAGGCAAGAAAGTGGACATCCAGGACCCGCTGCACGCGCTGGAGATGGGCATCGCGATGGTGCACCAGGAGCTGCAGCCTGTTCCGGAGCGCTCTGTTGCGGAGAACATCTACATCGGCCGCTACCCGATGAAAAAGCTGCTGGGCGTCATCCCGGTGGTGGATCATGCGAAGATGTACGAGGACACCGCCAAGCTGCTGAAGAAGGTTCGCATGAACTTCGATCCCAAGCAGCGCCTGGGCGACCTGTCCGTATCCCAGATGCAGTCGGTTGAAATCGCGAAGGCGGTTTCCGCGGACTGCAAGGTGCTGATCCTGGACGAGCCGACCTCTTCGCTGACGGCGAACGAGGTCGAGGCGCTGTTCCGCATCATCGAGGATCTCAAGGCTGAGGGCGTCTCGATCGTCTACATCAGCCACAAGATGGACGAGATCCTGCGCATCTCCGACGAGGTGACGATCATGCGCGACGGCAAGTACATCGGCACCTGGGATTCCAAGGGGCTGACCACGGAGAAGATCATCACGCAGATGGTCGGCCGTGAGCTCACCAACCTCTTCCCGGAGCGCCACAACGTGCCGGGCGAGTCCGTTTTCGAGGTGGAGGACTTCACCTCGATCAATCCGCGTTCTTTCCGCCATTGCACATTCAATGTCCGCAAGGGCGAGATCCTCGGCGTGGCGGGCCTGGTCGGCGCGCAGCGCACCGAGCTGATGGAAGGCCTGTTCGGTATCCGCCTGCACAGCAAGGGTACCATCAAATACAAGGGCAAGGAGCTCAAGATCACCCGTCCGCGCGACGCCATCAAGCAGGGCATCGCGCTGCTGACGGAGGATCGCCGCGCCACCGGCATCATGGGCGTACTCTCCGTCGCGGACAACATCTCCATTGCCAGCCTTGACCAGTATCTGGACATGGGCATCGTCATCAACGACAGGAAGATCGAGCAGCTGGTGCAGGACAACGTCAAGAAGATGAGCATCAAGTGCCCGTCCTCCAAGACGCAGATCCAGTCCCTGTCCGGCGGCAACATGCAGAAGGTGCTTATCGGCCGCTGGCTGGCGAACAACCCGGATGTGCTCATCCTCGACGAGCCGACCCGCGGCA
>JAGBDL010000168.1 GCA_017937505.1 Clostridia bacterium
CCTACCGCCGCCCGGCTGCGCCGTCACCAGCAGCGAATCGAGCGTCTGCGTCAGGCACAGCGCATGCACCCTGCCCCGCCCGATCGCCGCGCTGTACACCGGCCCCGGCATGGACAGGCAGCCCTGCGCCTCCAGCGTGCGCGCGGAGATCAGGTGGACGCAGCCGCTCTCCCCGCCCGCGATGGCCAGCGTATCGTCCTCAAGCGCCATCTGCCGGGGCGCACAGCCCACGCGGCTGACGATCAGCGGCTGGCCGCTGCGCACGTCGAGCATCATCACGCTGTCCGCGTCTTCACACAGCGCAAACAGATGCGTCCCATCCTGAGACAGGCGCAGATTGTACACGCCCGGCCCGCCGGGATACACCGCCTGCGGCATCAGCGTCCGCCGGTCAAGCCGGAAGATCTCCCGCCCGCCCCCGCACGCGCACAGCAGATGCTCCTTCGCCGCACACAGCGCGCCCGCGCCCTCGAGCGCCGTCTGCCGCCTGATGTCGCCCGATAACGCACACACGCAGATTCCGCCGCCGGTGGATACAAACAGCTCCCGTTCCATCGCCGCACACGCCCTTTCTCCCGCCTTCTGCATGGTATGCGTCCGATCCGGCGCGCGTCACGGCGAAGAAATTGCCCACCCGGCAGGAAAAGTGCGAATCGTGTCGAATTATCCCCTGCATCACAATCAGCTCAGGAGGCATCATCGCATGAATACATACACGACCCGCGGCACCTGCAGCCGCGCCATCGAATATGAAGTGACCGACGGCGTCATCACCGAATGCCGCTTTGTCGGCGGCTGCATGGGCAATACCCAGGGCGTCGCCGCGCTGGTCAAGGGCATGAAGGTTGAGGAGGCCATCAGCCGTCTCAAGGGCATTCAGTGCGGCATGCGCGGCACGTCCTGCCCGGATCAGCTCGCCCGCGCGCTGGAGCAGTACCAGGCCGGGAATGCGTAAGCTTTTGCTGCACGCAAGTAAAAAGCACGGAGTGCGCCGCATTCCGTGCTTTTTTATTCCCGCATAAAGCCATGTTTCCGGCATCGCAGCGGTTACCTTCTGCTCCGCTGCGATTCCTGCCGATTGGTCGCTTCGCGTATGAGGAGAACGTTAGGGCTGCCGCCCTAAGACCTGCTTGGGGATTTCATCCCCAAACCCCTTCTTCGCTTCGCGCGTATGATTCGGAGCTTTGAAATCAGTCGTGCTTTTTGAACACGCCGCGCTCGCCCTTGACGATGCAGCGCTCGGGCACCACGCCGCGCACGCAGGAGAGCGGATAGACCTGGCTGTCCCTGCCGATGACCGTGCCCGGATTGAGCACGCTGTTGCAGCCGATCTCCGCACGGTCGCCCAGCATCGCGCCGAACTTCTTGACGCCGGTCTCGTAATTCTCCTCGCCATGGACGACGACGAGCTTCTTGTCGCCCTTCACGTTGCTGGTGATCGCGCCCGCGCCCATATGCGCCAGATGGCCCAAGATTGAATCGCCGACGTAGTTGTAGTGCGGCACCTGCACGCCGTCAAAGAGAATGCAGTTCTTCAGCTCCGTGGAGTTGCCCACCACGCAGCCGTCGCCCACCAGAATGCTGCCGCGCAGGAACGCGCCCGGGCGCACCTCCGTGTTTTCGCCGATGATGCAGGGGCCTGTGATCGAAGCCGTCGGCGCGATGGCCGCGCTTTTGGCGATCCACACATCCTCCCGGGGATGGTCGTACGTCTCCGGGTCAAGCGTCTGGCCGATGGCCAGCACGGTCGCCTTGATTTTACCCAGCGCCTCCCACGGATAAACGCAGGCGCCGAGCATCTCCGAAGCGCGGGTGTGCGTCAGATCGTAGAGATCGCGTACCTTGATTGCATCCATCGCTGCTCCTCCTCAGGCCAGGCCCTCGGCCTTGATCACGTCGATGATTTCATTGACATACATCTCCGCGTCGCGCTGCTCCTTCGCCTCGGTCATCACGCGGATGACCGGCTCCGTGCCGCTCTCGCGCACCAGCACGCGGCCGTCGATCTTTTCGCTGACCGCCTTGATAGCCTCCTGCACGCGCGCGTTGTCGCGCACAGCCTTCTTGTCGGCCACGCGGACGTTTTTGAGCACCTGCGGATAGCTGACCACCGGCGCGCACAGGCGGGACAGGGTCTGCTTGTTGTCCAGCATGGCTTCCATCAGCTCGATGGAGGTCAGGATGCCGTCGCCGGTCGTGGCGTACTTGCTCAGGATGATGTGGCCGGACTGCTCGCCGCCCACGCAGTAGCCGTTCTGCACCATGTTCTCGTAGACAAAGCGGTCGCCCACCTTGGTCTTCTCGTACTCGATGCCCTCCTCGTCGAGCGCCTTGTACAGCCCGATGTTGGACATGATCGTGGTGACCACCTTGTTGCCCGGCAGGCGGCCTTCCTTCTTGAGCTGCCTGGCGAAGATGTAGATGATCTTGTCGCCGTCCACCACGTTGCCCTGCTCGTCAACCGCCAGGCAGCGGTCCGCGTCGCCGTCGTAGGCAAAGCCCACGTCCAGGTGGTTTTCCAGCACGAACCGGCGCAGGCCGTCGATGTGCGTGGAGCCCGCGTTGCGGTTGATGTTCAGGCCGTCCGGCTCCGCGTTGATGACGTAGGTCTTTGCGCCCAGCGCTTCAAACACGGTGCGCGCAAGGTTCCAGGCGCTGCCGTTCGCACAGTCCAGACCCACGCGCATGTTCTTATAGGAATGGGAGGCCAGCGAGATCAGGTAGCCGACGTAGCGGTTGCGGCCGGAGACGAAATCGACGATCTCGCCCAGCGCGTCGCCCGTGGCCGGCGGCACATCGTCCTCCAGCCCAAGGGCGGCATAGTCGCCGTCAAGGTACGCCTCGATCGCCGCCGTGGTCTCGTCGTCCATCTTCTCGCCGCGGCCGTTGATGAGCTTGATGCCGTTGTCGCTGAAGGGATTGTGGGACGCGGAGATCATCACGCCGCAGTCAAAGCTGTCCACGCGCGTGACGTAGGCGACGCTCGGGGTCGTGGTGACGTGGAGCATGTACGCATCCGCGCCGGTGGAGGTCAGGCCCGCGACGATCGCATATTCAAACATGTAGCTGGAGCGGCGGGTGTCCTTGCCGATCACCACGCGCGCCTTTCTGCCCTTGCGTGCGCCGTAATACCAGCCGATGAACTTGCCGATTTTATATGCATGCTCGCTGGTCAGGTTCACATTGGCCTCACCGCGAAAACCATCCGTACCGAAGTATTTTCCCATGCTGTCATCATCCTTTCAGGCAAGGCGTCCGGAATATAAAACACTACAAATGCCATTATGCGCCTTTTCTTTCCATCTGTCAAGCGACACAATGCACGGATGCTCCCCGGTCAGGATATCAGTTTTTGGCAAAATTATTCGTCTCACATGGCAAGCACGCGCTGCCAGACCTCCTCGATCACCGGAATGCCCTGTGCCTTGTTTTCCCGGATGCGCGCAAGCTCCATCTCGCCCGGGTAGAAGACCTCGCCGCCCTCCTGCGCCGGAACGGAGGCCTTCACGTCCGCGAGGATGGCGTCGACGATCCCGTCCGTCTCGCCGCTGGCATTGAACTTGCCCGGATCGATGGCGATCATGATCTGGGAAAGGCCGATCTCATCGCCGAACGTGCCGATTTTCGCCACCGAGTTGCCGTTGGTCAGCACGGTCGCGATCAGGTCGAGCACGATGGACAGCCCGCTGCCCTTCCAGTAGCCCATCGGCAGCACACGCCAGGTCTTCTCGATCTCGGCGGGATCGGTCGTCAGCTCGCCCGCCTCGTTGTAGCCGCCGGGCACGGGCAGCTGCACGCCGCGCAGGCGGCAGTCCTCGATCTTGCCGTAGCTGAACTGGCTCACCGCGCAGTCGATCACCACGTGCTCACCGTTTGAACGCGGCACGGCCATGACCAGCGGGTTGTTGCCGATCTTGCGGTCCTTGCCGCCCCAGGCGGGCATGTTGGGCATGGTGTTGGACCAGCAGATGCCGATGCAGCCCAGATCCGCCGCCAGCCAGCCATACGTGCCGCCGCGCATCCAGTGGTTGTTGTTGCCCAGCGCCACCACGCCCACGCCGTATTCCTTCGCCAGTGCGCACGCGCGCTCCATGGCGCGCCAGGCGTTCAGCGGGCCGAAGCCGCGATGGCCGTCCCAACGCTCGATCGCGCCCATGCGCATCACGCACTCCGCGCGGGCGTTCGGATCGATTTCCCCCTTGTCCAGGTATTCCACCACCCTCGGGAAGCGATTCAGGCCATGGCTGTATACGCCGGCCAGGCTGTTCTGGGCAAAGATTTCGGCAGCACTGCGCGCGTCCTCGGCGCTGAATCCGCGGCTCTCCAGCACGCGGGCAAACTGACGCTTCATCTCTTCATAGGCGATACGTTTCATACGGACATTCTCCTCTTTTCCGGCAGTCACAGGATGGAAAGTTTTGTATTGTAAGCGCTTACAGAATCATTATATTCTTCTTTCGAAAAAAGTCAAGGCACAGATGCAGAAAGCGTTTACATTCTGCACCTGTGCCAAAATATGCTATTCTCTTTTGATCAGGTTGTCCATCCCTGTGCCAGTTCCGGCTTGAATACCTCCACGATGCCGCCCGGCTCGCCGTCCATCATGCGCTCCAGCAGCTGCACGCACATGAGCGCCACCTGCTCCGGCTTGTTGTCGATGCTCGTCAGCCTCGGCTCACACATGCTGGCGAAGATGGAATTGTTGTAGCCGGTGACGGCCACATCCTGCGGGATGCGCACCCCCGCGCTCAGCAGGCCCTTCACCACGCCGACCGCCGTCTCGTCCTCGCCGCAGATGATCGCATCGAAGCTGCGGCAGCTGCGCAGCAGCTCCTTGGCCGCATGCCTGCCGCCCTCGATGGAGAACTCCGTCTCGATCACGCGGCCGCGAACCCTGTCGCCGCAGCGTTCGCACGCCTTGATGAAGCCGTCGCGCTTGGCCAGCGCGCTGGCCGTGTTCAGATCCTTCACATACCACAGATTGCGTTTGCCCAGCGCCGTCACATGGTCGACAGCCAGCGCCGCGCCGCTCTCGTCGTCCAGCAGCACGCTGCTCGCATTGGGGATGTCCAGCCGGCCGTTGGCCAGCACGACCGGCGCCTGGCGCAGCAGCGCCTCCACCTCCGGCTCACGGCCGATGCGATTGAAGACCGAGCCGACGAGGATGATGCCGTCCACCTGTTTTTCCGTCACCGCCCGCAGATAGCGCACCGTGGCCTCCTTGCCGCCGCCCGTATTGCAGAGAATGACCTCGTAGCCGCGATGGCTGAACGCCTGCTCGATGGTGTACGCCTGCTGCGCGTAGTGCGGCACGCGGATGTCCACCGTCAGGACGGCCACCGTGCGCATGGACTTGCTGACCATACCGCGGGCAATCGCGCTGGGCGTGTAGCCGCTGCGTGAGAGCACCGCCTCCACCTTTGCGCGGGTTGCGTCGCTGACCGTCCCCTTGTTGTTGATCACGCGGGAAACCGTGGCAATCGACACGCCCGCCTCTTTGGCAATGTCGTAGATGTTCATCGTTCTTCCTCACAAATGCAGTATCAGCATGGCTTCTGCCAAAAGGATACCGTCTGCCTGTCAGATTGTCAAGCCCATTCTTTTTCTGTCCTCCGGGCGAAGAAAAGCCCGGAAACGCGCGGAACGCATCTCCGGGACTTCTATGCCTTTAATCCAGCAGCGGCTGCACCAGCGCCGGAAACGTCGTGTAGTCGTCCACGCACAGAAACGGGATATCGGAGAGATAGACGGACTCGTCGTTGCCGCCCGGGCCGTAATCGTCGCCGATGAAGAGCACGTTGTCGTGCGCGATCCCCTGCTCCCTGCAGTACAGATCAAGTGCATAGAGCTTGTTGAAGGGCCTTGGCGCCATGTCAAACGAGGAGGAGCCGCCCACGAACACGCAGTACTCCGGGAAGGCCGCGCACACCTCGGCATAGATGCGCCGGCGCTTGGCGCGGTCCGGGTCAAACGCGAGCTTGTCCGCCTGCGCTGCCTTCGTGCCCAGGATCGGGAACGTCAGGCAGCCGGAGGGATGGTACTCCACATTGTCGCCCGTGAATTGGGTGTAGCCGTACTTTTCACGCAGCGCGGTCACCCTCGCCTCAATCGATTCACGCTCACCGACGGGCAGCGTCTCGTCGCGCTGCATGTCCAGGCCGCCCGTCGTCGCGTTGTAGGTCGCGTACTGCATCCCGTAATTGCCGATGATGTCGATGGGAAAGCGCTCCATCTGACCAAAGATGCGCTGCACCTGTCCCGCCCCCACCATCAGCAGCCTGTACCGTTTCCCGAGCGCCTCAAGCGTTGCGCGCGTCAGCGGGGAGAGCGGCTGCTTGTGCTGGGTCAGCGTGCCGTCCAGGTCCATAGCGATCACTTGGATTTTTCCTTTGTCCATGCGCACCTCTCACACGTCCGCTTCGGAGACCAGCAGATCGTAGTACAGCCACAGCACGGTATAGCGATCCTTGAGATCCTTGGCGAATTTGAGCGCGTTATCGATCTTCTTTTTGCCGTACAGCTCGTCAAACTGTGCGATGTCCAGACCGATGCTGTTCAGATAGCCCAGCATGGTCTCCGTGGACGGCGCCTCGCTGAGCACCGTGCGGATCTCGTCCCACTTCTCCAGATACACCGGGTAGCGATCCTCGTTGTACCAGCCCATTTTGTCCTGCTGCGCGATCACGCCGTCGGCCACCTTGGTGTAGATCTCGCGGATGTTCCGCTCCCACGCCGCGCGGCTGGGGATGGTGTTGCGCACCGGCCGGTCGATCGCCAGCAGCTGTTCGCGGATGCGCTGGGCATAGATGCTCGAGTAGACCACGTCCGTGCCGTGCATGAAGTACGGCTCGTTGTTGATGATGCTGACGATCTCAAAGTAGTGGGACAGGTGATGCTCGCTGCCGGAGGCCGGACGGGAATTGCCCACGAACGCCATCGCCACGCCGACGCCCACGATCGCCTCCATCAGGGATTCGATCGCCTGCGGGTCGCGCGCCTGCAGCCTTTCGCCCAGATCCTTGGTCTTTTGGAGCATCTCCCAGACCAAATTGTACACGTACGGGCAGAAGTACTCGCCTCGCACCACGACGCTCAGCTTCCAGTCGTTCAGGCAGGAGAACTTGCCCAGGATGTCGCCGTAGCCCGAGCGGATCATGTCCATCGGCGCGTTCCTGAGCACGTCAATATCGCCGATGATCGCGTCCGGCACATGCGCGGTGTAGGTCACCTTCATGCCGCCCATGATCATCGCGGCGCTCTTGGAGGCATAGCCGTCCATCGACGGCGCCGTCGCAACGATGTCATACGGCAGCTTGGCCTGCCAGGTGACGTACTTGCAGATATCCTGGATGACGCCGGAGCCCACGCCCACGATCAGGTCGGTCTCCTCCGTCAGACAGGCGCGCAGCTCCTCGCAGGCTTCCTCATTGGGGATGAGCAGGCCGGTGCGCTCGAAGATCTTGACGCCTTCCAGCTTGTCCCCGATCTGCGCCCTGATCACATCGCCGCAGGCTGCATAGGTGTTGGTGTCCGCCACCAGCAGCACCTTCCTGTATCCCTCAAGCAGCGGGGCCAGCTTTTTATTCGCGTCCTTGCCGATGATGATGTGCTTGATCGCACAGGTATGCGTCATGCCGCATTCGCAAACCCTGCCCTTGAGCAGTTCTTCAAAATCCATCGCATTCACTCCTTTTTTTCTCGTGAAAACGTCAGGGCTGCCGCCCTGAAACCCGCTTGAGGGATTTCAGTCCGGGGAACTCGCATAGTCGCGCCTTAGGTTGCTCCTTGCGATTCCCGACGCTTCGCCTGCCTGCTTCCCGCACAGCGGGCGGCAGGCTTCGGTCCCTCAAACTCCCTCCTTCGCTTCGCGCATGATGAAAGCAGTCCGGTCATGCAAAGGGGGCAGTCGGCTGACCGGCTGCCCCTGGCGTCACACAGCAAAATCCGCAAGGGACTGCCATGCTATTTACTCTGAAAGTCCTTCTGCAAAGCTTCGGCCTCGGTGACAAAGCAGCGGGACTTACAGCACTTGGTCGGAAATGCAGCCAGCATCATGCCGGTTTACTGCGTAACCTTCGCCCACAGCGCGTTCCAGTGATCCAGGATGTCCTTCTTGTGCTCGGTGAGGTACGGGACATCGCGGAACACCCAGGTGATCTCGTCAGAAGCCGGCAGCCAGGCGTTCTCCGGCACGGTGTAGCCGGCGTTGGTGTAGCGCAGCGTGCCCTGCTGATAGGCCGCCAGCGCGTTCTGGCCCTCGACAGAGCAGATGAAGTCGATCATCAGCTTGGCATTCTCCGGGTTCGGGCCGCCCTTGACGAGCGCGCAGCCGAAGGCCGTCGCGGAGGTGCCGTTGGTCGGATACTGGAGACGGATGTTGGTCGCGCCGTCACGGATGAGGCCCACCGCGCCGTCTTCATAGGTCATGCCCACGACATACTCGCCCGCCTGGGTGTTCTTGAACACGCCGGAGGAGGAACCGAGGATGACGAGGTTCGGCATCAGCTTCTCGATATATGCCCAGGCCTCATCGGTATCATTGCCGTACACAGCCATGATGTTGGACAGGTTGTTCCAGGCGGAGGAAGAGCTGTTGGGATCAGCGGTGGCGATCATGCCCTTGAGCTTGGGATCCAGCAGATCCTCATAGGACTGGATGTTCAGGCCCAGCTCGGCCTCCAGCTCCTCGTTCACCACGAACACGACGGTGGAGAGGTGATCCATGGAGTACAGGCCGTTGGGAGAAGAATAGCCCTCGATGTTCTGCTTGTCGCCCTCAGACACCCAGGCCTCGAAGATGTCCGCATACGCCATGCCGTCGGAGTCGGCCATGCCGCCCCAGACGAGGTCGCCCTGCGGGTTGCCGGCCTCGCCGGCGATACGGGTGGTCAGCTCGCCCGCGGAACCGTTGGTCACGACGACCTCGATGTCCGGGTACTTCTCGTTGAAGCAGGTGATCAGCGCGTCCAGATCGGCTTCGGTCATGCTGGAGTAGAGCTGCACCTCGCCGCCGGCGTAAGCGCACGCCGCTGCGAGCACCATGGTCAGCGCGAGAACCAGAGTCAGGATCTTTTTCATTGTCTCGTCTCCTTTTTAGATCGAATATTTGCCATTGCGGATTCCGCCGCAAGATAGCCAAAGGGAAGGTTACAGCCGCACGTCCTCGGATTTGCTCACCTTGAGGTACAGCAGCAGCGAGACGGCCGTGACCACCGTCAGGATCGCCGCGAAGGCCGCCGCGATGCCGTCGTTGCCGCGCAGGATGGCCAGATAGGTGGACATCGTCAGCGTGATGCTCTTGTTGCTGTACAGGATGATCGAGGAGGACAGCTCCGTCACGATCGCGACCCAGCTGAGGATCGCGCCGGAGAGAATGCCGTTGGCCATCATGGGCACGGTGATGCGCACGAAGGTCTTCGCCTTGGACGCGCCCAGGCTGATGGCCGCCTCTTCAATGCTGGGCGAGATCTGCATCAGCGTGGCTGTGGCCGATCGTATCGTGTACGGCAATCGGCGGATGACGAACGAGATCACCATGATCGCGAACGTGCCGGTCAGCGCCAGCGGCTTTTTGCCGAAGGCCAGCAGCAGCGCCAGGCCCACGACCGCGCCCGGCATGATGTAAGGCAGCATGGAGATCGTGTCAATCGCGTTGTTGAGCGCGCTGGCGCGGCGCACAACGAGGTACGCGATCAGCACGGCCAGAATCACGATGACGACCAGCGCGATGATGCCCATCACCGCGGTGTTCTTGATCGAGCGGCTCAGCAGCTTCTTGCTCGCCTGCACATAGTTGCCAAAGCCGTAGCCGCCCTGCCGGATGGAGCCCTTGTAATTGCAGAAGGACAGGTAGATGATGTAGAGCTGCGGCATGAACGCGATGCCGACCAGCAGATAGCAGTAGGCATGCATCAGGAAGCCGAAGATGCCCTTCGCCTCCTTCTTCTCCACCGGATGCAGCGCATTCATGGAGAACTTGAAGCGGTTGGTGCCCCACTTCTGGATGGCAAACACGATGGCCGTGATGACCACCGCGACGACCGCCAGCGCGGCGGCGAAGTTGCGGTCCGCACCGCCCTCGCCCAGGTACGCGTTGTAGATCATGACCGGGAAGGTCTGGTAGCCCTCGCCGATAAGCATCGGCGTACCGAAGTCCGCAAACGCCTGCATGAACACCATCAGCGCCGCGGCAAGGATCGTGGGCATGGACAGGGACAGCACGATCTTCACCAGACGCCTCACGCCCGTGCAGCCCATGTTGGCGGCGGCCTCCATCAGCGTGTTGTCGATGTTCTTGAACGCGCCGTTCATGTAGATGAACACCAGCGGGAAGAACTTGAGCGACTGCACCAGCAGGATGCCCTTGAAGCCGTAGATGGCCGGCATCTTCACGCCCAGCAGCGCGGAGAGGAACTTCGTGATCGCGCCGCTGCGTCCCAGCAGCAGGATCCAGGAATACGCCCCGATGAACGGCGCGGACATGCTGCACAGGATGGCGACGACGAACAGGAGCTTCGCGCCCCGGATTCTGTAGAACGAGTAGAAATACGCGATCGGCACGCCCAGCAGCAGCGACACCAGCGTGGTGACGATGGTCACCTTGACGCTGTTGGCCAGAGGCTTGAGGTAGTAGCCGTTGGTATAGGTGAAGAACCGCTTAAAGTTGTCCAGCGAGAACTGCCCGTCCGAGTTGAACACAGACTGCTTGAGCAGGCCCACCATCGGGAAGAGCAGAAACACCACGAACAGCGCGAGCAGCAGCAGCGATACGACGATCCACTCGTCAACCTTCTTTGTCTTCATAGACGCCCTCCCCCGCTCACGCGCCGGCGCAGTCGTTCTGCACGCCGGTGAGGATATTGGCCGAGCCGTCGGCGGTGAAGAGATTGACCTTGTCCGTGTTGATGGTCAGGCGGATCTTCGTGCCCGGCTCAATGATGCTGTCAATGGAGGATTCCTGGATGATCTCGGCCTCCTCGCCGGACTCCAGATGCACGAAGTAGTGGGTCATCAGGCCCAGGAACACGCAGTCGTCCACCGTCGCGGAAATGCCCGGCGCATCGGCGTCGCGGCTGAGCAACAGCTCCTCCGGGCGCACGGACATGACCACGTCCTGCGCCGTGCGATACTTCTCCTGCACGTTGTTCATCTGCGCGCGGTAGCCGCTGGCGGTGACCAGCTCGCAGCGGCCGTCCTGCACGTCCAGCCGCGCCTTCATCACGTTGGAGCGGCCGATGAACGTGGAGACAAACAGGTTGGCCGGGCGCTGATAAATGTTCTTGGGCGTGCCCACGTGCTGAATCACGCCGGCGTTCATGACCGCGATGCGGTCGGAGACCGCCATGGCCTCCTCCTGATCGTGCGTGACGTACACGGTGGTGATGCCCACGCTGTGCTGGATGTTCTTGATGACGGTGCGCATCTCCACGCGCAGCTTCGCGTCGAGGTTGGAGAGCGGCTCGTCAAAGAGCAGCACGTCCGGCTCGATGCACAGCGCGCGGGCCAGCGCGACGCGCTGCTGCTGGCCGCCGGAGAGGCGCTCAGGCAGGCGGTCGGCATACTCGTCCACGTGCATCAGCTTCATGAACTTCTCGGTCTGCTCCTTCACCTTGTCCTTGGGGAGCTTTCTGTTCTGCAGGCCGAACTCGACGTTTTTGCGCACGGTCATGTGCGGGAAGATCGCGTAATTCTGGAACACCATGCCGATGTTGCGCTTGGCTGGGTCCAGATCGTTGATGAGCGTGTCGTTGAAATAGAACTCGCCGCCCTCGATGGAGTTGAAGCCCGCGATCATGCGCAGCAGCGTGGTCTTGCCGCAGCCGGAGGGGCCCAGCAGCGTAAAGAATTCGCCCTCCCTGATTTCCAGGCTGAGATCGGGAATGATGACGTTGTTGCCATACTTTTTGAGGGCATGACGGATGGAAATGCGGTCGCTCACGGCTTTCTTCCTCCATATCGATTGAATCCTTCGGCTGCACACAGGAAGAATGGGTCGCACATCCTCCCGGTTTGGCCGAAATCGGTCATTTTTGTCTATATTATATATGTGCAATATACAAAAGTCAATCATGTTTCCCTGACTCACCCGATATAATTTAACAATTTCTGTTCCTGCTCTTTACCTTCTTTTTACATCCATCCCCGATCCTGCACGCATAAAAATGGCCGGCGCGCCTCATCCTGTAAAGGATCCTATTGACGGAGGCGGTACCGATGGAGTTTGCAAAGATCCTGCTGTCTTCCCTGCTGTCCTATGCCGCGCTTTTTCTGTGCGCGAAGGTGATCGGACGCAAGCAGATTTCGCAGCTGAATTTTCTTGACTACATCACCGGCATCACCATCGGCTCCATCGCGGCGGAGCTGGCAACCGACCTGGAGAACATGTGGAAGCCGCTCGTGGCGATGGGCATCTATGCGCTGCTGACCTGGCTTCTGACGCTCATCGTCAAACGCGCTGCACGCAGCCGCAAGTTTCTCGACGGCACGCCGACCATCATCATGCAAAACGGAAAGCTCTACCGCAGCAATATGAAGAAGGCCAAGCTGGATCTGAGCGAATTCATGGTCATGTGCCGCGAGCAGGGCTATTTCAACCTGGCCGACATCCACACGGCCGTCTTTGAGTACAACGGCAAGCTGACCATCCTCCCCGTCAGCAAAAAGCGCCCGGCTACGCCTGCGGACATGAAGCTCTCCCCGGAGCAGGAGACGCTTTCCACTGAGGTGATCATGGACGGCCGCATTCTGGAGGAAAACCTGCACAGGATGGGGCTGAACGCCGCGTGGCTTGACAAGCAGCTGCGCGCGCAGGGCGTCCACGACGCCAAGGCCGTGTTCCTGGGGCTATGCGACGCGCAGAACAAGCTGACGCTCTACAAGATGGACCCATAACGCGGCATGCGGTGAAGGTGAGCTGATGATACGGTTTGATCACGGGGAAAACCGGCGCGGCCCGTATTTTGAGGGCTGGTATCTGAAATGCCAGAAGAAGACAGGCGAATCCCTCGCGCTCATCCCTGCCCTGCACATCGACGCCTCCGGCAGACGAAGCGCGTCGCTTCAGGTGGTGGCCGGAGACAGGGCGTGGCATCTGGATGTCCCTTGCGAAACGTTCCGCGCTTCAACGGATGGATTCTCCGTTTCTCTGGGCAAGTGTGTCTTTTCATCAGAGGGCATGTCGCTTGACGTCGATGCGTCCGGCCTCGTGCTGCGCGGCCGGCTGGATTTCGGCCCGTTCACGCCGCTTGCTTCCGACATCATGGGCCCCTTCCGGCTCTTTGCCGGCATGGAATGCGCGCACGGCGTCGTCAGCATGTCGCATTCGCTCACCGGACAGGTGCTTCTCAATGGGGACATTCTCGATTTTGACGGCGGCACAGGATACATCGAGACCGACCGCGGGCGCTCCTTTCCCAGCGCCTATCTGTGGACGCAATGTCTGTGGACACAGCCGCAGCCGGTCAGCCTGATGTGCGCCGTCGCGACGATTCCCCTGCCCGTCGGCCGCTTCACCGGCTGCATCTGCGCGGTATGCTGCGGCGGGCGCGAGTACCGTCTGGCGACGTACCGCGGCGCATCGGCAGAGCGCTGGTCAGAAAAAGGCGCCGTAATCCGGCAGGGCAAATACCGTTTGGAAATCGACGTGCTCAGCGCGCAGGGACTTCCCCTCCGCGCGCCCGTGCAGGGCCGGATGACGCGCACCATCCGCGAAAGCCTCTGCGCAAAGGTGCGCTGCCGGTTCTTTATCCGGGATCGTCTGCTCTTTGATCACACCGACGACAGGGCAAGCTTTGAGTTTTCTTGTTCCTAAGCTCTCTTTGCGCGTGCAATCCGTTTCATCTGCGCGATGATCCGCATATACTGCCAATCTGCGAGGATGCAAAACAGCTATGGTTTGAAGGAAGACCTTCGGAACCATAGCTGCTTTCTATTGGGCACAGGGCGTTTTTGAGCGCTTCAGCCAGGATCCCTGCCCCCCAAACGCTGTCGCACCCGCGCCGCCGGATTCACCGCGCTCAGCTGCGCCTCACGCCCAGAAGTCCTCCGTCCTTTTCAGGATTTCCTCGGTCGGCGTGACCGTCGCCTCGTAGATCGACGCGCCGGTTTTCCGGAGATAATGCCCGATCAGCGCATATCCGCAGGCGTAGCCGCCGCAATACGGCATCCCGATGGGCTGACCGCCGCGCAGCGCCATGATCTCGTCGCCGTAGAGATACGAGGAAAGCGTCCCAAAATCGCTTGTCCCGAGCTTGTCCCGGATGAGCGGCTTGACGACCTCCCGCAGCGTCTGCGGCGACGTCTCCCGTACCCACCTGCCGACCTTGTCCTCGCCGAACATGCCGGCGGCGAAGGTCTCCGCCAGCCCCTCCGAGACGATCATGTCCGCCAGGGTGATCTGATTGCTCCACTGCATGAACTGCCAGCGGACATTGTGATTGGTTTCATGCGCCAGCGCCACGGGCAGCAGGGCAAGCGACCGCTCGCTTGGGACAATCGAGCCGATGATATAGCCGGGGATGCCGCCGTCGCCGCAATAGTCGCCGGCCATCGCAGTCATGGGGCTCTGCGGATCGCTCAGCAGAACTGTGAACACGTACTCCTGCTTCAGCAGTCTGATGCCGTGCCGTTCAAAGCCCTCGAGCGTGTTGCGGATGCTGCTTTCGCAGCTCGCCCAAAACGCCTCGTCGCTGATCTTCCCGATTTCCGTCTCGCGCTCCCGCGTGATCTGCGCCGGCGCGTAATAGCCGCTCATCGCGGCGGCGGACACCACGTCGTAGCCGCCGGCGGTTTCCGCCCTCAGCGGGGCGCCGACGCACGCCCATTTGAATTCGAAGGGCTTCATCAGCACGTCCCGATACAGGTTGTCTTTTTCTTCCGGTGCCGCGCTCATCATGCTGCGATAGATGCGGTCGGAACGGATTGCCGTAATGTTCATCGCAAAATCTCCTTGTGCTTTCTCATGTCCGAACATGCGCACAGGATACACGATGACGCAGCGTCAGGGTCAATAGGTTTTTTCGAATTTTCCAAATCATTTTTGCGATCAATGAAACGGCAGCTTCAGGCGCCGCTTCCCTTTTTCCCGTTTACATATGCCCAGAACGCCCGGGTCTGCGGCCAGTACCGGATGTCCCAGCGTTCAAAGCTCCATTCCTCCATATAATCGTTGCACTCGTAATCGATATAAGCGTTCTCCTCGTCACAACAGAGACGCTGAACAAATCCCGGGCCCCGCTGCCATGGGGTCACTGCCTGATTTCGATGGCAATGCTGCCGCTGGTGGTGGTAATTTCGCATTTTCCTCCACCGGCGCAGCGGGGAATGCGCACGCTTCCGCTGGTGCTGCGCGTCATGAAGGTCTTGTCCGAAAGAATCGACCCCTTCACAGAGCCGCTGGTGGTTTCAATCCTGATGGCGCCGCCGTCGCATCCGTCCAGCGCCACGCCGCCGCTGACGCTCTTGGCATACAGACGCCTTTCCGCAATGACGTCGGTCAGTTCAATCCTCCCGGATGTGGATTGGGCAATGATCTCGCCGCTTCGGATGTGGGCAAGCTCCACCCTGCCGCTGATGGATTCTGCCGTGAGCTTCTCCGGTGAGGCATTCTCGATGGTGACTCTGCCGCTGGTGCTCTCCGCCTGCAGCTCCCTTTTCACCTGAGAAAGCATCCGGACGTCGCCGCTGATGCTCTCCAGCATGGCGCTTTCAAAGGTGAAGCCGTCGTCCACGCGGATGCTTCCGGCCATCGAATGGAGCGTGAGCCTTCCATATGCTTTCTCCGGCAGATAGACTTCCACATCCGGGATGCCCAAGGAGACGCCGATGCGCCGGTACCATTTTCTTTGATCATGGCGCCGGACGCTGAGCTCACCGCCGCTGACCGTAACCGTGTGAGAAACGCTGCCGTCCTGCTTTTCCGGGCAGACGACCCTGCATGGGCCATCCGCCGCGAGCAGGATGCGCACATTGCATTCCGCGTCCTCAACACGGATATCCGTGAACGCGTCTGTGACCTCATAGGTTTTCATTTCATAGGACAGCCCCTTTATCTTCACAATGCCCTCATCCCCTTTTGCCGCAGCCGTCATCACGCCGCCTACTGCCGCCAGCAGAAACGCCGCGCATATCCCCATTTTCTTTGCAAGATTCACTTTGTTGCCTCCCCTTTCATCACCGGAGCGTTTTCTCAGGCATGAGCTTCCATCTCATTCAAGTGACGCTCCCATCATACAGGAAACCGCGCCTGACGGATAGGCGCGGTTTGCAGAGAATTGTGTCCGTTTTATAGCCTCCGGGCCTCATGTGACGATCATCGCCGCTCGTGCAGCACATAATCGGTTATTCCTTGCTCCCGGCAAGATGGAGAAGCTCCAGCAGGTTTTCCTCTTTGATCAACGCAATCCCCTGGCTCTCATCCCCGATCACAATCAGGTTATCCCCTGGCTTGATATGGAAGATCGCTCTCGCCTTGGCCGGAATCACAACCTGCCCTTTTTCGCCCACCTTGACCAACCCAAATATGTGCTTGCCCTTGGGCGGAATTCCAAGTCCCATTCCGGTTGATTTTTCATAGCAGATCAGATCGTCCACCGTAATGCCGAATACATCGGCCAGCGCCTTGCATTTTTCAATATCCGGCAGGGATTCGCCCGTCTCATATTTAGAGATGGTCTGCCTGGAAACGCCGATTTTATCGGCCAGCTCCTCCTGGGACATCGCGTGAACCTTTCTCAACTCCATCAGGTTTTCCGCAAACATGATTTTCCTCCTCCAATGCCGCAGATGCACCATCTCAAAACCGGGATGCGGCGAATAATTTCGTACAGGACAAGCGCTCCGGCAAAGGCGGCCGCGCCCACCAGCAGGTACATGACCATGGGCGGCAGCGTGGTGTAGAGATGCAAATACCACGCGCAGGCCGCGAGGGGCATGTAGTGGAACAGGTAGAGTCCCCAGGCTTTCCGGCTCATCAGGCGGGAGAACGCGTTTTGGAAATTGCCCCACTTTTTCATGACCGCGAGAACCGCCAGCGTGGCGATCCAGGCGTAGACGTTGCACAGGAGCGTGTCAAGCACCTGGTGCTCCGCATAGGGCGCGCCCCAAAAGACGGTCACAAAGCCTATGCCAAGTCCCAGCGCCGCCAGGGAAAGGGGAAGCCACCATTTTTCCAGCCTGTCCATCACGGCATCGTGGGAAAGGATCAAGTACCCCAGGAAGAATCCCGCGCCGTAGATGCCGAAACGGTACACGACGATCACCGGCGTGTTGAGGATCTGAGCGGCGCCCCAGATCACAGGGGTCAGGCAGAGCAAAACAGGCAGATTCGCCTTTTCACACAGCCCATAGAGCCTGTCCTTCCCGATTTTGCGGAGGACAAGCAAAAGCAGGGAGAATACCCAGAGCAGCTGGATGTACCACAGGGGGCCGATGCCGCTGAATGCCATGATGACAAACAGAACCGGCTTGGGTACGGCGGCCATGCTTTCAAACGCGCCGCCGATCCTCATGTTGAAGTAGCCCGCAATCCAGAAAAAGACAAACAGACCTATCGTGGACGGAACCAGCAGCTTCGTCGTCCTGCTTTTCAGGAACTCCCTTACCGAATGCTGATTGAGATAAAACCTTGCGCTCATGCCGGAGACGACAAACAGAAGCAGCATAAACCAGGGATAGACGACATACAGAAAGGCATCCTGAACCTGAACCGGTGCAAAGGGTCCGATCGCGCCGCCGATCCCTACGCCATTGAACATATACAGCACATGGTAAATCACAACGAGGATGACCGTCATCCATCGGATGTTGTCAACGTACGTTTTTCTCATATTTGTTCCACCTTTGCTATCATTTTTAACATCATGGTAGCACGAACTCCGCCAACCTTCCACCAGGGAAAGCTGACAGTTCCGCGTGGTTTTTGTTAAAAAACGTGGCAAAAGTGCCCGGTATGCTGCTGTTCCACATGCGCAGCAGCCGTGATCTCAAGCTCTCTTATACGAGTTCGCAGCTAAGTGAAGTGAGACGTTGCTCATGTACGCTAAACGGAATGAGGCAAAGCCAGGGCGGAAAAGGCGCTGCTCGGATGAAGCTATTTGTAAGAATCCGTATGATAGGTATTTTCGCCTCCTTTGGAGGTTTTCCTTTGGCAGACAGCACTTCTCCAATATAAACGCCAGAATGATTGAGCTCCTCCCTGATCCATTCATCTCCGGGCTTCCGCGTCAGAAATTGCAGCCCATTCGTCATGGAGAAAAGCTTCAGAAAAGGCTTGAAAGCTAATGAACGTTAGCGTATAATGGCTAACGGAAATTAGCCAAGCAAAGGAGGGGATTCTCATCCATACCAAACAGAAAATCCTTCTGGAAGCCCTTCGCCTGTTTTCGCAGAAGGGATACGACGCGGTGAGCGTCGAGCAGATCGCGGACGCCGTGGGCATCAAGGCGCCGTCCCTGTACAAGCACTACAAGGGCAAGCAGGACATCTTTGACGCGATTTTTGAGGAGACGGCGAAGCGGTACGGGGAATTCACGGATTCCATTTCCGTCCATCTGGGGGATTCCGGTCAGGATCTTGCGGTGTTCCGCGCCATCACCGCGGATGCGCTGGTGGAGAAGGTGCGCTCCCTGATTGCCTACTCCCTCCACGATGAATTTGTCAGCCAGTTCCGGCGGATGGTGACCATCGAGCAGTTCCGCTCCCCGGAGCTGTCGGCGCTGTATTCCCAGCGGTATGTGGCGCAGATTCAGCAGTACCATGAGGGCCTGTTTCAGCGGATGATCGCGGCGGGCGTGATGCGCAGGGAGAACCCGGAGCTTCTCGCCCTGATGTACGATGCGCCGATTCTGCTCCTGCTGGGAGAATGCGACCGCCATCCGGAAAAGGAGAACGAAATCATGGACACGCTGGAAAAGCATGTGCGGCTGTTCTACCGGCTCTTTCACGAGGAACCGGCGGAAGAATGAGAAAGGAAAGCTTATGATTCAGGCAATTGTTTATACATCGAACACCGGCAGCACCGGGCAGTATGCCCGCCTGCTGGGGCAGGAGACGGGGCTTCCCGTCTGCTCTCTCACGGAAGCAAAGAAAGCCCTGAACGAAGGGACTCAGATCATCTATCTGGGGTGGGTCATGGCCGGCGGCATTCAGGGCTATGCGGATGCGGCCAGGCTCTACCGGATCCCCATGGTCTGCGCCGTGGGCATGGAGCCTGCCGGAAAGGAGCAGGAGCTTCGGGAGAAAAACGGCATCCCTCAGGATGCTGCGATGTATGTCCTGCAGGGCGGCTATTCTCCCGACAGGCTGCGCGGAATACAGAAGCTGATGATGCGCATGATCACCGGCAGCATGGCAAAAAAGCTGGCGGCAAAGGCGGACAGGACGCCCGAGGAGGACGATCTGCTGGAATTGATGCAGCACGGCGGCAGTCGGGTCAGCCCGGAGAAGCTGGCCGCGCCGATCCGTTGGTGCCGTGAGAATTTGGGAGGCGCCGGGCATGAATGAGAAGCTGGCGCGCTATCTGGGCTGGCTAGGGCTGGTCAGCCTACTGTCCTATACCGCCGCAGTCGTCTTTTCTCCCCTCGCCTATCCGGGATATGACTGGATGGCGCAGGCGGTCAGCGACCTGTCCGCGGACGCCGCCCCGTCACGGGTTCTGTGGAACCGGCTGGGCGCGCTGTATATGCCCTGCGGCATCGTCTGCGTGACCCTGTGCTGCATAACGGTCAAAGCGCATTTCAACCGGGCTGTTCGGGCGGGTATTTATCTGTTTGCGCTGATGAACTGGATTTCCGCCGTGGGCTACGCCATGTTTCCGCTGACCCAGGCCGGAATCTCCGGACAGCTTCAGGATGTGATGCACCTGGTCGTCACGGCGGCGGTGGTGCTGCTGTCCATCGCATCCCTGACGCTCATCGTCTACGGGGGGCTGCGGCAGCGGTCCTGCCCCGCGCTGGGCAGATGGGCGCTGGCCGCGCTGTGCCTGATGCTCGCCGGCGCTGCGGGGACAGCCGTTCTTCCCCGTGCGTACTTCGGCATCCCGGAGCGGTTCAGCGTATTCGCGTGCGCTGGCTTCACGGCGGTGCTGGGCATTGTTGAGAGCCGGGGATGGGAAAAGCAGGAGGCTGTATGAAAAGGGTTGGGAAAGCTCTGCTGGTGATCGCGTGCATCATCGGCATCGCCGTTGGCGGCGTTCGCCTTGTGATGGATAAGCAGGTCAGGAAGATGGCCACACAGCTGGACGCGGTAGCCGCAGTTGCGCCGGAGCAGGTGGCGGACGGCACCTATGAGGGCGCCGCGGAAACCCCGCTGGTGAAGGTCACCGTGGAGGTGACCGTGCAAGCTCACAAACTCAAAGATATCCAGCTTCTCCGCCACGAAAACGGACAGGGCGCACCGGCAGAAGCCATGATTCCGGACATGCTGAGCCGGAATACCAGCGAAGTGGACACCGTGTCCGGGGCAACCCTGTCCAGCAAGGCCATCCGCGCCGCCGTGCGGGACGCGCTGGCAGAGGGAGCCGCGAATTGAGCATTGATCCAATCGGTGGAAAAAGGAATAAACGACATGAAAGGCAGATTAACGAATCTTCTGAACCGCCTGAAGGCGGATATCACGCAGGACAACATGACCAAGGCAGGGATTGCAGAGCAGACCGTTCAGCATGCGCTGGCCGGGATTCAGGAGGCCGTGACCCTGAATCCCTCCCTGCCTGAGGCAGAACAGGAAACACCGCTGACGGAGCATTATGTGCTTGCGCGGTACCGCGGGGACAACGGAAAGAAGCGCGCAGGCCGGCTGTTCGTCCTGCGGAAAAAGGGATGATCGTATGAAGAGGAAGCGTGCATCGATTGATATCAAGTTGGCATGATACAGGCTCCATCACCGGCGAAAGGCCGTAAACCCTCGTGCTCTGTGCGAGGCCGATGCTTTGCGGAGAAATTGACATCACAGAGGACGAACGCTTTGCTGCATGATTGCCCGTGCTCGTTTGGGTGAACCGGCTTTCACCCGCGCAAAGCCCTGATCTGCATGTTGGACATACTGGTACAAGAAAGCGGGCCGTGCCCGCTCCCACTTCCGAACCGCTTTGCAAAACCAAACCGCTCTGTGCTCGCTGCACGATTCTTTACGCAATTTCCTATATAGCAAAAAGGATCCAGGCCGAGTTTTCCCACTCGTTCTGGATCTTCGTTTATTCTGTTGCCGGCATGAACCTCATGACATTGGCTTTATCCTCTTCTGCACGCTGTTTTCACAGGCGATAGGCCTCGCGCAGCGTCTTCTTGCGCGCGTCGGCCTCGTCGAGCATCGTCATCGCGTGGCGGATGCTGCTCTCGCTCTCGCAGCCTGCGCCGCCAACCATGCGCGCGATCTCCTGTGCTCGGCCGAGCCGGTCAAGGTGGATCACCGACGTGCGCGTCACGCCGTTCTCGTCGCTCTTCCTCACCAGGAACTGCTCGTCCGCCATCGCGGCGATCTGCGGCAGGTGCGTCACGCAGATGACCTGGTGGTGATCGCCGATCTGCGACATCTTCTCCGACACCACCTGCGCCATGCGGCCGCTGATGCCGGTGTCGATCTCATCGAAGACCATGCTGCGCGGAATGCCCGGCTTCTGCGCCGAGAGGTTCTTGAGCGCCAGCATGATGCGCGAAAGCTCGCCGCCGGAGGCCACGCGCGCCAGCGGCTTCATCGGCTGGCCGAGGTTGGCGCAGAACATCATCTCGATGCGGTCCACGCCCTGCGCGCTGAAGCGGTCGCTCAGCCGCTCACCCTCGCCAAGCGGCGCAAAGGCCATCGACAGTCGCGCGTTCTTCATGCCCAGATCGTGCAGCTGCGCCTCAATGCTCGTCTCAAAGCGCCGGGCCGCCTCCTGTCTGGCGCGCGTCAGCTGCGCGCTGATGTCCTGGAGTGCGCGGGTGCTGCTGCGGAACTCCTTCTCCAGCCGCTCCATGGCCTCGTCGGAGTCCTCCAGCTCGCCCAGCTCCGCCTCGATTTTGTCGCGGTATTTGATCATCTCGCGCGTCGTCGCGCCGTACTTGCGGTTGAGCCGGTGCAGCAGATCGAGACGGCTCTCCACGCGCTCGGCCTCCCGCTCGTCGTAGTCCATCTCCTCGCGCAGCGAGCTCAGCTCGCCCACCGCGTCCTCGACCTCGTAGCACAGGCCGTCCAGCCGCGCATACACCGCCTCATAGCGGCTGTCCAGCGCCGCTACCGGTGTAAGCGCGCGCACGCCCTCGCGCAGCAGCTCCACCGCGGAGGATTCACGGCCGCTGCCGGAATCCAGCAGGCTGCATGCCTCGTCAAACGCCGCCATGATCTTCCCGGCGTTGCGGTAGAAGACCTTCTGCCGCTCCAGCTCCTCTTCCTCGTCCGCCACCAGGCGCGCGCCCTTGAGCTCCTCGAGCTGGAAACGCAGCATGTCGATGCGCTGCTCGCGCTCGGCCACGCTTTTGCGAAGCCGCGAGAGCTTCTGCGCGCAGGCGCGCCACGACGCATACGCCTCGCCGCAGCGAGTGAGCAGCGGATGGATTTCGTCCGCCGCGTACTCGTCCAGATAGCCGACGTGGTTCCTGCTGTCCAGCAGCAGCTGGTGCTCGTGCTGGCCGTGGATGTCCAGCAGCTGCGCGGAAACCTGCCTGAGCGTCTGCAGCGGCACGACCGTGCCGTTGATGCGGCAGATGTTCTTGCCCGCGCTGGTCAACTCGCGGGAAATCGACGCGATGTCCTCGTCGCCCTCCAGATTCATTTCCTCGAGCAAGGCCTTCACCTTCTCGTTGTCGGCAATGTCAAATACCGCCTCCACGCGCGCCTTCTGCTTGCCGTTTGCAATCAGCTCGCGGTCCGCGCGCTCGCCGAGCACCAGGTTGACCGCGTCCACGACAATGGATTTGCCCGCGCCGGTTTCGCCCGTCATCACGTTCATGCCGGGCGCAAAGTCGATGCTCATGGCGTCAATCAGCGCCAGATTGGAAATGCTCAGCTGCAGCAGCATAGCCGTCCTCCTGACTGTTTATCCCGCTCACTTGATGATGCCGCGGAAGCGCTTCATCACCGCGTCCACCTCTTCATTGGTGCGCACAATCACCAGAATCGTGTTGTCGCCCGCGATCGTACCGATCGTCTCCGGCCACCTGAGGTTGTCGATCGCCTCAGCCGCCACATGCGCGCTGCCCGGCAGCGTGTGGATGACGATCAGGTTGTTCGCGCTGTTCATCTCCACGACGGAATCGGAGAGCATGCGGATCAGCCTGTCGTTCATGCCGGCGTCGCTCTTCTCCATCGTCGCATAGCGATAGCTGCCGTCCTCGGCGAGCACCTTGAGCAGGTGCATTTCGCGGATATCGCGCGAAACGGTGGCCTGCGTGACCACCATGCCGTGCGCACGCAGCGCCTCGGCCAGCTCCTCCTGGGTCTGAATGCTCTGCGCCTCCACAATCTCGCGGATCAGCGCCTGGCGTTTTGCTTTCATAGCGGCCTCCTTAGGTTCCCCGTCTCACAAGCTCCACTGCGAAAGCTTGTCCTTGAGCAGCGAAAAATAATTGCGTTGTTCATCAAAGCGGATCAGCAGCGCGTCGTGCGGCGAACGGATGATGCTGATCTCCTCGTGGTTTCGCATCTCGCAGACCGCCTGGCCGTCCACCGAGAGCCGGATGCCCTCGCGCATCTCCTTCATGTGAATCCTCAGGCGCACGCGCTCGCTTGCGGAGAGCACGATCGGCCGCGAGGTCAGCGAGTGCGGACAGATCGGGCTGAGCACAAAGCAGTGCACGTCCGGCGAAACGATCGGGCCGCCTGCGGAAAGCGAATAGGCCGTGGAGCCCGTGGGGCTGGAGAGCACCAGGCCGTCGGCGATGTAGTGATCCACCAGCATGTCGCCCACGAACGCGTCCAGCGCGATCATCCGCTGGGACAATCCGCGCGACACGGAGACCTCGTTGGTCGCGTACGAAAGGATGTGCTTTCCGCCGCACTCGCCCTCCACGCGCAGCATCATGCGCCGCTCAATGCGGTACCGGCCTGTCCTGAGCAGGTCAAGCGCCCTGTCCATCTCCTGCGGCTGTGTCTCCAGCAGAAAGCCCATCCGTCCCAGGTTCACGCCCAGCATCGGGATGTTGCAGCACACATAGGAATCCAGCGCGCGCAGCACCGTGCCGTCCCCGCCGAAGACCAGAATCAGATCCGTCTCCCCCGGAACCGGGCGCTCAAGCAGCACGCTGTCCTGCGCGATGCCCGGCGCATGCGCCTCAAGCCATGCCTCGTCTTCCCTGAAAAAGCACGTCTCAAAGCCATGGGCGCGGCACAGCTGCGCGCAGCCGCGCACGGCCTCCGCCGCGGAATCCTTGCCCTTGTTGAAGTAAAAGAGAATCCGTCTGATCAAATCAGTCTTCTCCTTTAATGGTCGTTCTTACGCGTCATGCAGGCTCTCATGCGCCGCTGAGACGACCGCGTCGATCTCCTCCTGCGTCACACTGTGCGTCGCGCGGGATTTCGGCAGGATGTGCACGAGGAACTCGATGTTGCCCTCCGGCCCCTTGATGGGCGAATAGGACAGCGCCTGCGCCGCCCAGCCCAGGTCGTTTTCGATGAAGGCAATCACCTCGGCAATCACGTCCCGGTGCACCTGCTTATCGCGCACGACGCCCTTCTTGCCCACGCGGTCGCGCCCCGCCTCAAACTGCGGCTTGATGAGCGAGATGAACGCGCCGTCCTCGCCCATGATGTCCGCCGCCGCCGGCAGGATCTTGGTGATGGAGATGAAGGACACGTCCATCACGCCCAGCGTCGGGTGCAGCGGCAGATCCTCGCGCCTCAGGTACCGCGCGTTGGTGCGCTCCATGACCGTCACGCGCGGATCGTTGCGCAGGCCCCAATCCAGCTGCCCATAGCCCACGTCGATGGCGTACACATGCGCCGCGCCGTTTTTGAGCAGCACGTCGGTAAAGCCGCCCGTGGACGCGCCCAGATCCATTGCCACCACGCCGGTCGGATCCACGCCAAACACGCGCAGACCCTTTTCCAGCTTCAGCGCGCCGCGGCTCACATAGCCCGTGCCCGTCTGCCGTACGATCAGCTCGTCCGCGTCCGTCACGGTCACGGACGCCTTGGTCACCTTGTTTTCTCCGATATAGACCACGCCGGACATCACCAGCGCCTGCGCCTTCTCCCGGCTCGCGGCCAGGCCGCGCTCCACCAGCGCCACATCTACTCTCTTCTTGTCAGCCATCGTTCTTCTCCGCAAGCGCAAGTCTGATCCTCTGCGCAATCTGCTCCGGCTTCAGGCCGCATTCCTCCAGCAGCTGATCGACCGTGCCATGCGCGATAAACCGGTTGGGCAGGCCGAGGATCGCCAGCGGCTCCTGCGCGCCATGCTGAACGCACTGCCGTGCGATCTCGGCGCCAAAGCCGCCGATCAGCTCGCCCTCTTCGATCGTGATGATGCTTGCTTTCCGTTCAAACAGCGCCAGCAGGCAGTCCATGTCCATGGGCCGCAGGCACCATGCGTCGATCACGCCGATCTGCAGGCCCTCCTTTTCCAGCAGCTGCGCCGCCAGCAGGGCGTGCTTCGTCATGCGGCCGAAGGCCAGAACCGTCGCGTCCGCGCCCTCGCGCAGCGTCTGCCAGCGCCCCACCTCAGGCGCCTTGCCGTCAAGCGGCTTGGCGTACGGCTCGATGCCGTCCTTGGGATACTGGATCACGCACGGGCCGCCGACGTCCAGCGAGGCTTCCACCGCCGCGCGGATGTCGTCCGTATCCCTGGGCGCAAGCAGCGTCATGTTCGGAATGCTCAGCAGCATGGGTACGCTCAGCACGCCGTGGTGCGTCTTGCCGTCGTCGCCCACCAGCGCCGCGTGATCCGCCAGGATCGTCACCGGCAGGTTCTGCAGGCAGACGTCGTGCACAATCTGATCGTATGCGCGCTGCAAAAACGTCGCGTATACCGCGAAATACGGCCGCATGCCCGCGCGTGCAAGGCCCGCCGCCATGCTGACGGCATGCTGCTCCGCGATGCCCACGTCAAAGAAGCGCTCGGGATACGCCTTTGCAAAGCCGGCCAGGCCCGTACCGCCCGCCATTGCGGCGGTGATGGCCACCACGCGCTCGTCCTGCGCCGCCAGCGCCGTCAGCGCACTGCCGGCCACCTGTGCCGCGCTCGGTCCTGCGGACTGGTTGCGCTTGAGGCCGTTTTCCACGCGGAACGGCGCGACGCCGTGGAATTTCTCCGGCTGGCGCTCAGCCAGGTCATAGCCGTGCCCCTTCTGGGTGATCACATGGATGAGCAGCGGTGTGTCGGTCACCTGCTTGGCCTCCTCAAACACGCGCGTCATCTCGTCGATATTGTGTCCGTCGAACGGGCCCAGATACCGGAAGCCCAGCGCCTCAAACAGCTCGCCCTCCGTCACGACGGATTTGATCATGTTCTTGGCCTTCTCCACCAGGTTGGCAATCGAAGGGCCGACCAGCGGGATGCGCTGCAGGTGATGCTTGATGCGCTTTTTGCCGCCGTACCAGGACGCGCTGGCGCGCAGATGCTTGAAGTATTCCGACAGCGCGCCGACATTCCGGGAAATCGACATCTCGTTGTCGTTGAGGATGACGATCAGGCGGTTCTTGCCGTTGCCTGCGTCGTTCATCGCCTCGTAGCACATGCCGCCGGTCAGCGCGCCGTCGCCGACGACCGCCACGACGTGATAGTCCTCATGCCTGAGATCCCGCGCGCGGGCCAGGCCCAGCGCCATGGAGATGGCCGTCGAGGAATGGCCGGTGTCAAACAGGTCGTGCTCGCTCTCCGCGCGGCAGGGAAAGCCGCTCATGCCCTTGTAGGAGCGCAGGGTGGAGAACATCTCCTGCCTGCCGGTGAGCAGCTTGTGCGTGTAAATCTGATGGCCCACGTCGAAGATGATCTTGTCCGTGGGGCTGGAGAATGCGCGATGCAGCGCGATGGTCAGCTCCACGTCGCCCAGGTTCGAGGCCAGATGGCCGCCCTGGCGGGAAACCGTATCGATAATCGTCTGCCGGATCTCCGTCGCGAGCGCCTCGCACTCGGGCACCGACAGCTTCTTGACATCCTCAGGCCCATGAATTCCGGGCAGAATCGCCATATTCACAGCGCCTCCTTACGCGTTTTCTTCTTTTGCTTCGGCCTGCTCTTCTTTTCAAAGACAGCCATGACCCGTCCGACCGTCAGCACAATCCTGTCGCTGTTGGCGATGGCCAGTCCCTTGCCGTACGCCTTGCCGCCGATCATGAATGCGGACGTAAACGCCGTAATCAGCATGGACGCAATCGCGCTTTTCATGCCCAGCGACACCAGGTACACCGCGATGACCGAGCCGGCGGAGCCGGAAATGATGCCCACGATGTCGCCCACCACGTCGTTGAGGATGCTCGAGACGCGCTCCGCCTTGCGGATGAGCTGAAGCGCCTGCTTCGCGCCGAGAATCCGCTTGGAAGCCATGGCGATAAACGGCTGCTCGTCCGCGGAGGTCACCGCCGTGCCGATCACGTCCGTGATGATGCCGATCATCACCAGCACAATCAGCGAGAGCAGCGCGACCAGCAGCCCTGCGGACTCCACAAACAGGCTGGTCACAAAGGACATCACCACGGAAAGACCAAAGGACAGGCAGACGACCGTGAGGATCCACTTCTGCTTGCTTTGCCTGGTCTTTTCTTTTTTACTCACAGAATCTTCACTCCGAAATACACTTCATTTCAGCATTCCAAAAAAGCCCACGGACATGCGTGGGCGTTTCGATCGATAAATAGGTGGTGATACGACAAATAAACCTTGCGGCATAGGTTCGGTAGGATTTCCCCGCCCGTTACTCCCTGTCGCCATAGGAGCGGTTTCCCTTGAAAACGAACGTTGCGCCGTTTCCGCGCGCACGACCGAATTACCACTGAGTCCACACTGTAATCTCTGTCATATCCTCATCGACAGTCTAGGAGCTTTCCTCGGCAGCGTCGGCTGCCTCCTAGCCTCTTTTGCAGCCGTGGTTTCACACAGCGATCGCGGCGGTTTCCGTGAGCCTTTGGTCACCGCGCGTTGTTCCATGATCCGCCACAACCACTCAAGGCAGGCTACACTGCAGGCAGCTTGTGTACCACCATGCAGGTTTTCATGATGCCGGTGCATCATGCCTCCACGAAAAATGGGTCGAACTCCATCATGCCATTGACGGCCGCCCATAATTCTTACTTCCAGCACCGACCCCCGACTGGGCGTCAGCAGCCGGTACCAGAAACTTCATCGATATGCCCTTTAACGGATTTTTAGCCCCGTCTTCAGAAGCAGCTCTGCTGACTAGAATACTGCACCACCTGTCATGTATTATACCACAGCTGTCAAGCCCGCGCAAGCGCTTGTCCCGCAGGTCAATCGCCGCCTCACGCCATCAGCGTGCCGATCAGCATCCCCAGCAGCGCGCCGGCCAGCACCTGAATCGGCGTATGGCCCACCAGCTCCTTGAGGCGTTTCTCGTCAAACGTGTATCCGTTGCCCGAGAGCATATCCATCAGCTGATTGATCACCTGCGCGTTCCTGCCCGTGGAGCGGCGCACCCCCGCCGCGTCGTACATCACGACGCCGGAAAAGCAGAACGCAAGCGCAAAGATCGAGGACGAGAAGCCCTCCCTATATCCGATCGTCATCAGCATCGCGCAGGCCATGGCCGAATGCGAGCTGGGCATGCCGCCGGAGCCGAGCACGCGCGATTTGTCAAACCGCCTGCTGATTGCCAGCGTCAGCATCACTTTCAGCGCCTGCGCAACGGCCCAGGCCAGCGCCGCCGCCTGGATCACCCGGTTGCCCAGGATTTCAAGGATTACGCCCACAGCATGTTCCTCCCGTTTTTCCTCTTGATATCCGCACGTTTCCCCGAATTCCTCTTATCGTCAGCTCTTGCGCGTGCGCATCTGGGCGGCAAAGCCGTGCATGAATGCCGCGCGCTCGCCAAAGATGCCAAGCGCTTCCTCCGCCTCGTCCCACAGATGCGCGGAGCGCTCCTTCGCGGCCGCCACGCCCACCAGCGCCGGCCAGGTCATCTTGCCCCGCTGCGCGTCCATGCCGGTCTGCTTGCCCAGCAGCGCGGCGTCGCCCTCCACGTCCAGCAAATCGTCGTCAATCTGGAACGCGATGCCCACGCAGAAGCCAAAGCGGCGCAGCGCGTCGATCTGCGCCTCGTTCGCGCCCGCGATGTACGCAGCCGCCAGCAGCGGCGCGGTCAGCAGGTCCGCCGTCTTGTGCGTATGGATGTAGAGCAGGCGCTCCGCGTCCGGCTCCATGTGCTCGCTCAGAAGATCCAGGCTCTGGCCCGCAATCATGCCGCGCACGCCTGCGCGGCCAGCGATCGCCTTCGCCGCGAGCACATGTCCCTGCAGGTTTTCCGGATGCGCTGCCGCGTTTTCAAGCAGGCACTCGTACGCGTAGTTGAGCAGGCCGTCGCCCGCCAGGATCGCGTGGCCCACGCCGTAGACCTTGTGATTGGTCAGGCGGCCGCGGCGGTAGTCGTCGTTGTCCATGCCCGGCAGATCATCGTGAATCAGCGAGTAGGTGTGAATCATCTCCAGCGCCGCCGCCGGCGTCTTCGCCTGCTCGAGATCGCCGCCCAGCATCTCGCAGGCGGCCAGCAGCAGCACCGGGCGGATGCGCTTGCCGCCTGCCATCAGGCTGTATCGCATGGACTCGCACAGGTGCCTGGGAATCACGTCCCCGGTCTTCGGGCAAATCTCGTCCGTCTCGGGCAGGAGCCTATCAAGCGTCTCCTCCACCATGCCGACATAGCGGCTGTACTGCTCATGATACACCATTTTCATTCCCCTCAAACGCTTTGATTTCCGCCGTATCCGGATCAATCATCTCGATGCGCTTCTTCTGCTGCGCAAGCAGCGCCTCCAGCTGCGCGTGCAGCGTCACGCCCTGCTCGTAGAGCGCGATGGATTCCTCCAGCGGCAGCTCGCTTCCGCTGAGCTTTTCCACCAGCGCGGTCAGCTCCTGCATGCCCTCCTCGAAGGAGAGCGCCTTTTTCTTCTTGACAGCCACGTTCAGGCCTCCTCGCTCTGACTGCTGAGAATCTGCGCGTCCGCCATGCCGCTGGCAAAGCGGATGGTCACCACGTCACCGCCGGCAACCTGCGCCGACGACCGCACGGCCGTGCCATCCTTGGTCACGATGGCGTAGCCGCGCGCAAGCACGCGGTACGGGCTGAGCATGTCCAGCTCACGCCGTCGCTGGGCCAGCGCGGCCTCTCCAAGGGAAAGCCGCCCGCCGATCGCCTGGCGCAGCTGCGCCCTTTTCTGCGCGAGCCGTTCCGCCTCCGCGTCCAGCCGCCTGCGCGGCCGGCAGGCGGACAGCCTCGCCTCCAGCAGGCGAAGCGACGCCTCCTTCTGCTCCGTTTGCCGCCCGAGCGCGCCGGTCAGCGCATCGCGCATCGCCGCGAGCTGCGCAAGTGTTTCGCTTCTGATTGGCGTCACGCACTCCGCCGCCGCGGACGGCGTCGGCGCGCGCAGATCAGCCGCCAGGTCGCACAGCGTCACATCGGTCTCATGGCCGACCGCTGAGACGACCGGCTTTGCGCAGGCCGCCACCGCCCGCACGACGCTTTCCTCGTTGAAGGTCCACAGATCCTCCATCGAGCCGCCGCCGCGCGCCACGATGATCACGCTCACGCTGTCGATTTTTTCAAGCAGGCGGATCGCCTGCACCACCTCGTCCGCCGCGCCGATGCCCTGCACCCGCACCGGGCACAGCAGAATCCGCGCCTGCGGATCCCGCCGCAGCGACACGTTCATGATGTCGTGAATCACCGCGCCGGTCGGCGAGGAAACCACGCCGATCGTGTCCGGATACGGCGGCAGCGGCCGCTTGCGCTGTGCCTCAAACAGGCCCTCCCGCGAGAGCTTTTCCTTCAGCGCCAGCAGCCGTTCATAGAGCACGCCCACGCCCTCCGGGTGCAGGCTCCGCGCATAGAACTGCATCTGTCCGCCCTTGACGTACAGGCCCACGCTGCCGGAGACCACCGCGCGCATGCCCTCAAACGGCTCCGCCTGAAGCCTCTCGGCGTCGGAAGCGTACATCACGCAGGCAATCGCCGCGTTCTCATCCTTGAGCGTAAAGAAGATCGTGCCCGACTGATGGAATTTCAGGTTGCTGATCTCGCCCTTCAGCTCCACGCCGTGCAGCATCGGGTCAAGCTGCAGCATGCGCCGGATATACTCGCACAGCTGAGAGACGGTCAGCGTCAGTTTACCGGCCACGCTTTGCCGCCGCGTCCAGCGTGTTCGCCAGCAGCATCGCGATCGTCATCTGGCCCACGCCGCCGGGCACGGGCGTAATGTAGCCCGCCACCTCGGAAACCGCGTCAAAATCCACATCACCCACGAGTTTGCCGTCCACGCGGTTGATGCCCACGTCGATCACCGCCACGCCGGGCTTCACCATGTCCGCCGTCACGAAATTCGCGCGGCCCACCGCAGCCACCAGAATGTCCGCCTGCCGGGTGATGTCCGCCAGGTTCTGCGTGCGGGAATGGCAGATGGTCACCGTCGCGTTCGCGGCCAGCAGCAGCATGGCCATCGGCTTGCCGACGATGTTGCTGCGTCAGATCACTACGGCGCGCTTGCCGGCCGGATCGATTCCGTAGGCCTCCAGCAGCTTCATCACGCCCAGCGGCGTGCACGGCACAAAGCCCGGCTGACCGTTCATCAGCCGGCCGGAGTTCATCGCGTGGAAGCCGTCCACGTCCTTGTCCGGGTCGATCAGCCGCAGCACGCTCGCCTCATCCAGATGCCGCGGCAGCGGCAGCTGCACCAGAATACCGTGAACGGACTCGTCCGCATTGAGCCGCTTCACCGTCTCCTCGAGCTTTGGCTGTGTGCAGCTTTCCTCCAGGCGGATCACGGTGGAGCGGATGTCGGCCTTGATGCAGCCGTTCTCCTTGTTGCGCACATACACCTGGCTCGCCGGATCCTCGCCCACCAGCACGACCGCCAGATGCGGCGTCACGCCCTGCGCAATCATCGCCTGCGTGCGCTGCGCAATCTCTTCCTTAAATGCCTTTGCGACCGCACGGCCGTCGATCAGCGTCGCCGCCATGTTCATTCCTCCTCGCTATGTTTGAACATTTCCGCGCCGAGCAGCGCCACGCCGACCGCGTTGTCGCCGGAGAGCTCCGGTCTGGCAAAGCAGAGGCGGCAATCCAGCCTGCGCTTTTTGGCGCGCGCGGACAGCATCTCGCGCAGCAGCAGAGACGAGGCCACGCCGCCCGCCAGCAGCGCCTGACGGCAGCCCGTCCGCTCGCACGCCGCCTCAATCTGCCGCTCGATCGTCCTTGACAGGAAGTCGAAGACCTCGGCGGCGATCTCCTCGTGGGTCATGCCGCCCTCGTCCATCCAGCGCGCGATCTTGTTTTCCGCGCCGGCCATGCAGCAGTCGACGCCCTTGATCGATACGCCGATCAGGCCCTGCGCCTTCCCCTGCCGCACGCCCTCCATCGCCAGCTTCTCCAGCGACGGCCCCGCCGGGAACGGCAGGTTCATCCGCACGCCCGTGCGATCCACCAGCTGGCCCGCATGCAGGTCGAGGCTGCCGCCCAGCAGCGTGAGATTGCCCGCCTCGCGCAGCAGGATCTCCGTCGTGCCGCCGGACAGGTGCAGCGCCAGAAAGGGCTTTGCCGGGTCGATCCCGGAATCCACCATCGCCGCGCGCACATGTCCCTCCTGATGGCTGACAGGATAAAAAGGCACGCGCAGCAATGCTGCCGCTGCGCGCGCCTGACTCTCTCCCGCCCGGAACACGGGCATATACGACTCCTGCGCCGGTCTGGGCCGCGTGCTCGCGCTTACGGCGACGATGTCCGCCTGCGGCGCTTTGCGCATCACGTCCGAAATCATGTCCGGCAGGTTCTTCACATGCTGAAACAGCCCCTCAGACTGCATCAGCCCGCGCTCGCCCGCCTCGACCGTCAGCAGCCGGCGGGCGGAAGCGATGATCCTGCCCGACGCGGCCACCAGCGCGGCGGAAGTCGTGTAGCAGCTGGTGTCGATGCCCAGCACAGCCTTCATGCGTTTGCCGCCAGCTTTCTGCTGATCGTGCCCAGCACGCCGTTGACGAAGGGACAGGAGGACTCGCTGGAATACTTGCGGGTCAGCTCCACCGCCTCGTTGATGGAAACGGCTGCCGGCAGGGACGCATACTTCATCTCGTACGCGGACAGGCGAAGAATCGCCAGATCCACGCGGGACAGACGCGCGAGCGTCCACCCGCGCAGGCAGGCGGCAATCTCCGCATCCAGATCGGCCGCGTGCTCCTTCACGCCCGCAACCACCGTGTCGATGTACGCGCGGTCATTGTCGCTGGGCTCGTAGTCGATCAGATCGACGAGGGCCTGCGTTTCGCCCTCGCCGCCGAAGAGTTGTTCAAAGATCAGCTGCATCGCAGCCTCACGTGCAATGGGACGCGCCATGTTTCTTTTGCTCCGATCCAAGTTTTATAGTTGCTTTTCCGCAGCAAGCGGCTCAGTTCTCCTCATGATGGAAAAACAGGATGATTTTTCGCACAAAGCCCGCCTTGTCCTTCACGCCGCCGATGAACGCGCCGGCCAGGCAGAACAGTCCGATGATCAGCGTCTTGCCTACGCCGATGGTCAGCAGCAGCAGCGCAAAGATCAGCCCCACCACGACGCCGAAGATCGTGCACGGCACGGTGCCGGGCGTCAGCATCTGGGAGAAGAAGGTTTTCCTGTCCATCATGCGTCCTCACCCTCTTCTTCCTGCGCTTCCACGGCCTGGGCAGGCGCCTCTTGTGCCCCGGCGGCAGGCGCTTCGGGCTCGTCAGCAGGCGCTTCAGCAGCCTCAGTGACCTCCTCGACGGGCGCGGCCTTCGGCGGCACCTCGTCCACGGCCACCAGCAGCGGCTCATTCTCCTTCGTGCCCGCCAGCTGCTCCTGGCCCAGCAGGGATGCCGGGATGGCAAACGGAGACTCCGCGGTGTGCTCGTTCGCCGGAAGCGCGCCGTCCACAAACACGCGCACCTCCTCCACCTTCACGCCGGAGCAGGCCTCCAGATAGCGCTTGATCTGCTTTTGCAGAGAAGAGATCGCCAGCGGCATGCTGATGTCCGACTGCAGGGCGACGTGCACATCCACGCGCACGCTCTCCTCATCGCTGGCGAGCGAGGAGGAGACGACCTTGATCTCCGGATGCTGGCTCAGGCAGCGCTGCACCAACGCCTCCAGCGCCTTGACGGAAATGCGGACCATGCCGTTCTCGTTGCGCTGAACGGCGAAATTGCTCGAGCGCTTCTTCCTGGCCGGCAGGGTCACATGAATCAGGCGGAGCGCAAGAACCGCCAGCACCACGGCGGCGGCGATCAGCGCCATCTTCACCTTGAAGGACATATTGGAAATACGGCCCAGCAGCAAAACGACCGGGTCAACAGTAATCACGCCCAGCACCAGCGCCACGGCAGATGCCGCGCCGCACAGCGCAACCAGCGCGCAGAACAGTACCCAGAAACGGTCTCTCACGGGATGCTTCATCGCGTATTCCTCCTTGTGCTTTTTTCCTCGGCTGTCAGGCGCGCAGGTTTACTCCTGCTCGTCCTGCTCCGCCTCGTCCGGCTCTTCCGGCGTCTCCACGAACTCAACCGTCGCCAGAGGCGTGCCCTCGTCCTCCGCCTCGGTTTCGGCGGCGGCATGCTCCTCCTCCTCCTCAGCGGTGGTCAGCGCGGCGCGCTGGCTGAGCTGCATCTCCTGGTTTTCCTTTTCAAAGCTCACGCCCACGACATGCAGATCCACCTTCTCCACATGCAGACCGGTCATGGACTCGATGGACTTGCGCACGTTCTCCTGCGCGTTGCGGCCCACCTTCTGGATCGGCATGCCGTAATCGACGGTCACGCTGACGTCGACGTTGACATCCTGGCCGTCCATGTCCACGCGCACGCCGCGCGGCGTCTTGCTCTTGCCGATGATGCCGGAAATCGAGCCCGCGCCCACGATGCCGGAAATGCCGTCCACTTCCGTGGTCGCGACGCTTACGATGGTCGAAATGACTTCGTTGGCGTATGTGATCTGACCGTTGTCCTGATCCTTTTCCATATCAATGGTCATGTTTTCGCTCATAAAAGCACCTCCCTATGGTTATTCATTAGTATAGCAGATTTTTGTCCGGTGCACAATCTTCTCATTCATTTTTTTGAAAGAATGATTTTCACGCATTCCGGCGCAAGTCCCGTCTGCGTCGCCGCCGCGTCGATGATCCTCACGCGGCTCTGTTCGTTTTCCGCCGCCTGCCAGGGTGCGATCACCGTCACGCTCCCCTCGCCAAGCACCACGGCCGTCTCGCCAAAGCCCATGTGCGAAAGCAGCTCCGCCGTCTCCGCCTCTGCCTCCATGCGTTTGGCCAGCGCCGTCTTTTCCTTCAGGGCTTCGTTTTTGGCGTCCGATCCGGCGTCCGGGTCGTCAATCACGCTCTGCAGGAGCGCCAGCGCGTTTTCCCGCTCCTGCCGCAGCTTCTGCTGCGTCTGTTCAAGCGAGGCGGCGGCAAGCGCGCGCGCGCTGATCGTCTCCACCGCCACCGGCACGCTCACCGCCGATACCTGCGGCTGTCTCGCGCCCAGATAGCTGCACGCCGCCAGCAGCGCGACCAGCACCGCACAGCCCGCCGTGCGCACGCGGCGCGCAGCCCGTTCCCGTTCATCGTTCATCCGCTCATTCTCCTCCTGTCACCACGCTCACCGACGAGGCCGGCAGCCCCAGCAGCGCGCAGACCGCCTGCCTCAGCTCCATCTCCACCAGCGGATCCTGCGCGCCCTGCGCCACGACCACCGCTCCGCAGGGCACGCTCTCGCGCTCGGACGTACCGAACGCCCCGCCGGAGGACGCGACCTCCCGCGTGCGGATCGTCACCTCCACACGGCCCGCGCCCTCCATGCACGAGAGCGTCCGGGCCAGGCGCTCTTCCAGCGGCGAGGCGCCCGTCCGCTGCGAAGCCGCCGCCAGCCAGCAAAGCAGCAGCGCCGCCGCAAGCAGCATCACCGCCTGCGGCGTGAGCGCCGCGCGCAGCCTCGAAAGGACGTCCTTCAAGCGCCTCACCATCCATCCTCTATTTCACCAGAAGCCCGAAGATGTGCATCAGATCCTTCTGCGCGGCCAGCTGCGCCGCCAGCTCCTGCGCGCCGGAGAGCACCAGGTGCAGCATCAGCAGCCCGCCGAGCATCCTGAGTCCTCCCTGTCCGTCTGTCTCCCCCATCGCCATCTGCATGAGCGCACAGACCGCGCACAGCGCGCATAGCCGCGCAATCAGCGTCATCAATCCGCATCCCTCCCGCGTCACCTGAGCATCACGGTCAGATTTCCCACCAGCAAAAGCTGCACGATCAACAGAAAGTACATCGTGCCCACGCACAGCATCGTGATCAGAAACAGCACGATCGTCCGCGAGAAATCCCCGATCGCGCGCACGATCTCCCCGTCGGCTACCGGCTCCAAAAGCGCCGCGCTCAGCTTCATCACGAACACCACCGCCAACGTGCGCATGAGCGGTCCCAGAATCGCGCCCAGCAGCGCCAGCACTGCCGCCACACCCAGCGCATTCTTGACGATCAGCGTGCAGCCCACCAGCGTGTCCATCGTATCGGAGAACATGCCGCCCACCACCGGCACGAAATTGTCCACCGCGTATTTCGCCGCGCGGATCACCACGCCGTCGATCGACGCGCTGCACACGCCCTGAAGCGACATCGCACCCAGAAACACCGTAAAGCTCACGCCCAGCAGCCAGCACACGCCGCTGCGCAGCAGCTGCGCCATGCGCGTCAGGTGCGCCCGGTCGGACAGATGGTTGATGGCCGTCACCGCGCAGGTGCACATCACCAGCCGCAAGATCACCTCCCTCGCCAGAAACACCATGCTGCCCGACGCCGCCACGACCATCGGATGCAGGAACGCCGAGGACGCATTGCCGCCCAGCGCCGTGAGCAGCGTGAGCAGCAGCGGCAAGAGCTTGTCCATCCGCTCCGTCATCGCGGTGATCGTCTCGCGCGTGTGCTCAAGCTCCGAAAATACGAGCAGCATCACCGGAATCAGAATCAGCATGAAGCAGACGCTGCGCGAGAGCGAGGACAGCGCGTCCTTTTCCGCGCCGATCGTGTGCAGCAGAATGCTGGTCAGCAGCACCGGCAGCATGAGCGAGAGCATCCGCCTGCCAAGCCCGTGCAGCGCCTCGCCGAACGCGCCGAGCACCCCGGCCAGCGCGTCCTCCGCGGAGATCGTCTCGCCCGAGGCGAGCGAGAGCACCGCCTCCTTCACGCTCATTGGCCGGGAAAAGCCGGGGATTTCCATCTCCTCCAGCGGCGAAAAATCCAGCCCGGCGACCACCTCGCCAATCGCCTCCTGCACGCGCTGTGCCGACGCGTCCGTCTCCTGCCCGAGCGCCATGCGCGGCAGCAGGCACAGCAGCGCCGCCGCGCAGATCAGGATCCATCGTCTCACCTGAGCACATCCACCGCCATCTGCGTCAGCTCCATGAACACCGGCACCGCCACGCCCAGCAGCGCGATGCGCCCGCAGAACGCCGCCCGCCGCGCGATCGACGGCGCGTCCATGTCCTGACAGACCTGCACGGCCAGCTGCGTCACCAGCACGATGCCCATCGCCTTGAGCATGATCCGGTAATACTGCGCATTCAGCCCCAGCGACAGGAGAAACGCGCGGATCGTCTCGACGACCCCGCTGATCTCCGGCAGCACGAGGCCCATCACCAGCACGCCGAAGGCGACCGACAGAAGCCCCGCCGTCTGCGGGTGCATCTGCCGCAGCACCATCACCATCGAGGCGGCCAGCAGACAAAAGCCGATCAGCCGAAGCCATTCCATGCGCAGTCCCTCCCAAGGTCAGTACAGGCCGAAGATGCTCTTGACATTGTTGAGCAGCTGCGCGATGAGATCGACCACCAGAAACAGAACCACCACCAGCCCCGCCACGGAGGAGAGCACCGCGATGTCGTCCCGGCCCGCCTTTTGGAGCACCTGGTTGACAGCAAAGATGAGGATGCCCACGCCGGCGATCTGGAACAGCAGATCGATATTCATCCGTTTCCCTCCTGCTAAATCAGAATCAGGAACGCTGCCGCGCCCAGCGAGACGCCCAGCGTGCGGATGAGCCGGGCGCGCCGCCCGCTCTCCCGCTCCAGCTCCTCCTCGCGCGCGCGCAGCCGTTCGTCCGCACTGTCGATCAGGCGAATCTGCTCCGGCAGGCGCGTGCGCCCCAGCTCGGCGATCACGCCCTCAAACGCCGCGCGGTCCTCCTCGCTGAGCACGCCGTATCCCGGCAGGCGCGCCGTCTCCCCGGCAAAGAGCAGCATGAGCTGCGGGCTGCTGCATGTGCGCAGGCGGGCCGCGCATCTGTGCAGAAGGCGCGTCAGCTCCCGCTCCTGCGGCGTGGCACGCAGGTCGATGCGCTCCAGCAGCACAGGCAGCTCCGGCTGCTCGTATCGGATGATCCCGTTCATCCGCAGCAGACAGCGCCGCATCGCGCGGATCCAGCGCACGCGCCGCTTTTCACCGTCCGAGAGCAAAAAGCCGATCGCGCTGATTCCGATCATCGCCATCACGGCCACATCCCAGCTGACCACGTCCGTCTCCCTCCATCTCTTTGCCTGCCTCGTCGTACACGCCGCGCACGCTGCCGTGGCGGCCCAGCAGAATATACCGGTCAAACGCCCGCTCCCGCATCAGCCTCCGCAGCGCCGGCCGCTTCTTCGCTTCCTCCATGCCGCCCGCGTGCGCGGAGGCGAGCACCCCCACGCCGCAG
Organism: Clostridia bacterium; assembly: GCA_017937505.1. Lineage (GTDB taxonomy): Bacteria > Bacillota > Clostridia > Christensenellales > Aristaeellaceae > Ventricola. Next base: position 38,814 of record JAGBDL010000168.1, read on the forward strand.
CGCGCCGCATCAAGCAGTGCGTCCGCGTCCTCGCAGCAACCGATCTCATCCGTCACGATCACCTGCGGCGCCATGCTGCGCAGCAGCATGCCAAACGCGCGCGCCTTGTCCGTGCCGCAGAGCACGTGCAGCCTCAGCCCCTGCCGCGCGCCGAACAGCTCCTCCCGCTCGTCCGCCACGGCGACGCGCAGGCCCTTTTCCTCCGCCAGCCAGAGCGACGCGTCGCGCAGCACCGTCGTCTTGCCGCAGCCGGGCGGGCCCAGCAGCAGCACGCGCCGCGCCAGATCGCCCGGCCCCAGCAGATACGGCCGGACTGCCCGGCTGGCGCCCGGCACATCGCGGCTGATGCGGATGCACACGGAATTTACACCGCTCATCCGCCACGCACCGTCCTCCTGCGTCATCCGCCCGCACACGCCCGCCCGGTGGCCGCCGGCAATCGGGATGTATCCCTGCGCCATCTGGCTTTCGCAGCTGTAGAGCGCATAGCCGCACAGCGCGGCGAGCAGGCTGTCCATCCGCGATGCGTCCACATGAAAATCCGTCGTCCGGCATTCACCGCAGAAGACCAGCTCCGCCGCCCTGCCCGCATAGATCCTGATCTCCTCCAGCCGCGCCACCTCCCGCGCGTCGAGCGCATGAAGCGCGGCGGCCAGCGGCGGCGGCAGTCGCGGGCAGAGCTGCTCTCTAAAGGGCATTGCATCTCCTCCAAACCGGGCGTGCTTTCACCCAAACAGAAAACGCAGAGCGTTGTCGCTCTGCGTCTATCCTATGAGGGGATTCCCCTTTTAAGAATTGTGCAAAACCCTGCGGCGGGCACAGCACCGCAAGTCCTTGACAGGCGTTTTGCGAAGCGGGCGTCCACGGCCCGCTCAGCCAACCTCCACGATCTCCGTGCCCTCGATCGCCGCGTCGATGAGCGCCTGGGTATCAAGCTTCTCCTCGGCCCTGCGCACCAGCTCCTTGCGCGGGTGCGTCGCCGGGTGCTTGGGCGTAAAGACGGTGCAGCAGTCCTCATACGGCAGGGACGAGGTCTCCATGGTGCCGATCTTCTCGGCACGCTCGATGATCTCGCTCTTGTCCATGCCCACGCACGGCCTGAACACCGGCATGCTCACCACCTCGTCCGTGCAGCCCAGCGCCTCCATCGTCTGGCTGGCCACCTGACCGATGGACTCGCCGGTGATCAGCGCCTGCGCGCCGTCCTTTTTCGCCAGGATCTCGGCGATGCGCATCATGTAGCGGCGCATGATCAGCGTCGTGAAGTTCTCCGGGCACTTCTCGTGAATCTGCATCTGAATCTCGGTGAACGGCACGATGTACACGCGCATTTTGCCGCAGTACTCGCTCAGGATTCTCGCCAGCTCGAGCACCTTTTCCTTCGCGCGCTCGCTGGTGTACGGAAAGGAGTGGTAGTGCACGCAGCACAGCTCCACGCCGCGCTTGGCGATCATGAAGCCCGCCACCGGGCTATCGATGCCGCCGGACAAAAGCAGGCAGGCCTTGCCGTTGGTGCCCATCGGCATGCCGCTGACCGCCATCGTGCGGTCCACGGACAGGTACGCCAGCTTGCGGATCTCGATGGTGATCTCGTGATCCGGGTGGTTCACGTCCACGGACAGGTGCGGCACGTGGTCGAGGATGTAGCCGCCGGCCTCGCGCATGATCGTCGGGGAGTCCATCGGATACTGCTTGTCCGAGCGCTTGGCCAGCACCTTGAACGTGCCGGTCTTCTTCTCCATCATCTTCGCCGCCTGCGCGCAGATGGCCTCGAAGCTGTCCTTCTCCATCTCGATCGCCGGGCTCACGGAATGCACGCCGAATACGCGGCTTACGCGGCGGATCGCCTCGTCCTGATCGGTGTAGTCGGACACGTAGATGCGGCCCTCGCTCAGCCACACATGGCCGTGCACCTCCTGCACCGCTTCCTTCACATGGTCGACCAGCTTGCGCAGAAAGAACGGGCGGTTCTGTCCCTTGAGGAACACCTCGCCGTAGCGAACCAGCAAAACCTCTCTCACGGTCTATCTCCTCCTGTATCGGGCGAGCAGCGCCGCCGTCTTTTCCATCTGCGCCGCCGCCTCGTCCATCTCGTCCATCGTGTTGAACAGGCCCAGGCTGATGCGGACGGTGCCGTCCGCCTGTTCGCCCGTCAGGCCCATCGCCCTGAGCGTGGCGCTCACCTTCTGCTTGTGCGAGGCGCACGCGGAGCCGGTGGACACCAGCACGCCCGCGCCCTCCAGGGCGTTTCGCATCACCTCGCCGCGCACGCCGTCAAAGGAAACGCTGAGGATGTGCGGCGCGGAATCCGCATCCTCCGGCGCCGGGCCGTTCACCCGCACGCCGTCAATCGCTGAAAGCCGCTGCCACAGCCGCAGCTTCATGGCGCGCAGCTGCTCCATCCTGTCCCCGTTCTCCGCCATCTGCGCGACCGCCCGGCCGAGGCCCAGGATCGCCGGCGCGTTGTAGGTGCCCGAGCGCAGATTCTTCTCCTGCCCGCCGCCCGTCGTCTGCGGCACAAGGCGCACGCCCTTGCGCACGGCCAGCACACCCACGCCCTTCGGCCCGTGAATCTTGTGGCCGCTGAGCGCGTACATGTCCACGCCCATCCTGCCCATGTGCATCGGCACGCGCATGAAGCCCTGCACGCCGTCCACATGCACGCGCACCTTCGGGTTTTTCCCGTGCGCCAGCGCGGACAGCGCCTCGATGGGCTGGATCGCGCCGGTCTCGTTGCTCACCTGCATGCAGGAGACGAGCGCCGTGTTTTCGTCGATGATCTCCCCCGCGGCCTGAAGGTCAACCACGCCCCGGCGGTCGATGGGCAGCACGCGCACCTCAATGCCCAGCTTCTCCACGCGGCGGATCGTCTCACTCACCGCGGGATGCTCAATCGCGCTGCACACGAAGTTCAGCCCGCTGCCATGCAGCGTTTCCGCATAACCCAGAATCGCCAGATTGTCGCTCTCCGTGCCGCCGGAGGTAAAGAGGATTTCGTCCTCCTGCGCGCCCAGTTGCGCGGCGATCAGCCTTCGGCAGGCGCGCATCTCCCGGTCCACATCCACCGCGGGCTTATACGCGGCAGATGGGTTGAAGTACGTTTCCCGCATGCAGACGTCCATCGCGTCGATGACGCTGTCAAACGGGCGCGTCGTCGCGCTGTTGTCCAGATAAATCAATGCTTTTCCCTCTTTGCTGCTGACATTCAGGCAAACATACAAAATCTCCAGTACGGCCAGGCCATGCTGGAGACTCGGGTTTCATCCGTTCAGCCCTGATAGACGCCGGCCGGAACGTAGCGGCGGATCATCTCCACCATCTCCTCGCTCGGCTCGATGATGATCATGTTCTTCTGGTTCTCCTTCACATAATAGAAGTAGAACAGATTGCCGTCGCGGTTGAGGAACCAGTTGCGGCGCTTCACGTCCTTCATCGCCAGAAACTTGCGGAAGCTGTCGTGCGCCACATGGCCGCAGGCGGAGACGTTCGCCACGTTCATGCTGCCCAGCTCCTTGCGCTTGGCGCCGTGCAGGACCTTGGCAAAGTCGAGCGAGCCGTTGGTGAAGGCGTATTCAAACTCGACCTTGAAATTGTCCTTGACAAAGAACAGCAGCACCGCTGTGCCGACGCTCAAAAGCGTCATGAACACCGTCGCCACGTTGAAGGAGACGATCAGCACCTGCAGCATCAGCAGGCCATACAGGCCAAAGACCACCAGAAACACCCAGCAAAGCACGTACAGAATATTGCCCAGCAGATTATTGCGGCTGACGACGACGTCCTCCTTAAAGCAATCCATCACGAAAAAACTCCTCCATCATCAGGCTTTCTTCATTATACCACCAAAGCCATAGAAAGGACAAGCCCTTATGCGCGGGTTCATGCTTCTTTTGCGCCGGTCAAAAGCAGGACTTTGGGCGAAACAGCGCGAATAGAGTGATGTTACACTATGCTTCGGAGGTTGGTTCAGGAAATGAAATGCCCCAAGTGCGGCGCATGGAACACAGCGTACCTGCCCAGGTGCACCCGCTGCGGCGCGCCGCTTGAAGAGAATACACAAAAGCAGCAGCTTTCCTGGGAGGAGGCCATGCACAAAAAGAAGCCGTCCCTCCAGGTCGTGCAGTTTGATCCCGAGGACGATACGCCCGTCGTGCCTGCCTCCAACGGGGACGAGGCGTTTGATCCGGACGAGCTTGACCGCGCCGCTCTCACCGACGAGATGGAAGCGCTCAAGGCCCGCCGCGAGGAGGGCAGCCGCCGCCTCGCCCAGATGAAGGATCAGGCCGTCCGCGTGCGCCGCTCCATCCAGGAGGCGCAGGTCGTGCGCCCCGTGCCGGAGGCCAGTGACCGCCCGGCCTACGACGGCGACGGCGTGGTCATCCGCCGCCGCCAGCAGGCGCGCCAGGCGCAGTACGCGGAAAACCTCAGCGACGAGGCGACGCAGCCCGAGGAGAAAGGCAATGCGCCGGACAGCTACGGCTACTTTGGCGATCCCGCCGAGACGCCCCTGACCTATGTGGACGACGAGGAGACGGACGCGCCGATCTATTACGACGGCTACACGCCGGACTCCGGCGATCAGGGCGCGCTGACCGACGAGGAATACATGCCCCGCCGCATTCAGACCCGCGCCGCGCGCGAGGACGCCTACGAAACCCTGGGCACGGGCAAGCGCAAAAAGAACCGCGCCGTGAGGATCGTACTGACGCTGTGCGCCGTGCTGCTTTGCTGTGCGCTGGTCGGCGCGGGCGGCGTGCTGGCGGCGCGCCACTTCGTGCTCTCCCAGGGCATACAGGTGCGCAGGGACAATGAGACGAACATCGTCGTCAGCGAGACGACGGTCGACGGCATGCCCGCCCACACGCTGACCATCTACGGCAAGGAAAACGCGACCGTTTACCTGCGCGAAATGCAGTCCACCTATGTCATCGCGGACGGCAAGGTCGAGGTGACCGTGCCGGACTACATGTGGTACGACACGGAGTCCTCCACCTATGCCACGCCGGTGGAGACCGACACGATGGACGTGACCATCACCCCATTCATCCGCTATTCCCAGGAGGGCGACCAGTACCAGCTTGATCCCATCGAGTTCACCGTCGACGTGCCGCTCTCCCCGATCTATCTGCTCAAGCCGACGACCATGCACGCGGAGGTCGGCGTGTCCATCTTTGAGGTGAGCATCAACGTGCAGAAGGGCTCCACCGTCATCATCGACGGCACGAACGTCTCCACGCTGATCCGTGAGACCGGCAACGTCTCCAAAAACGTGCAGGTGCTGCCGGTGGGCGACAACACCATCTCCATCTCCGTCAAGAGCAAATACTGCCGGGAGAACAAGATGGAGGTGACCCTCTACCGCGCGCCGCAAGAAATCCCGCTGGAGCTGGACGCGACGGTTCTGGTCGAGTGGAACTACGAGCCCATCACCAACGAGAAATATGAAGCGGCGACCGAGGAGGAGCGCGCCAAGATGCAGCGTCCGTCCATCAGCGGCACCACGCTGCCGGGCGCGACCATCACCGTCGAATTCCCGCACGAAAACCTCAAGGTCGATCCCGTGACCGGCAGCTTCAGCTTCACCCCGCTGTTCTCCAAGCTGGGCAACAACGACGTGGTCATCCGCGCCTCCTATGAGGGCAAGGCGGATTCCGTCATCACCCACACGGTCTACTACATGCCCAACGCGGACATCTACACCCGCCGCGCGTGGGATCTGGATTCCCAGTACACCGACCTGATCAACTACATCAACATCCGCAAGGGCACGATTTACACCGGCACCGGCACGGTCGAGCGCATCATCAGCAGCACGCCGCAGATGGCCATCATGAACATCGGCTCGGAGACGTTTGAAAAGCTGGTCATGATCGAGAACAGCTCCAAGACGACCTGGGAGGTCGGCACGAAGTACAAGATCTACGGCGACGCCTACGGCCTGTACGACAACATGCCGCGTCTCACCGTCCGCTACACCTACCTCGCCGAGTAATCCATCCAGGCAGCTTCCGGCCTCCGGGAGCTGCTTTCCCATACGGAACCTGTACGGAGAAACATGTATGCAGCATCTGCTTGACAACATGCGCTTCCTGTGCGACGAGACGCGCATGCTTTCCGGCCTGACCGTCGTCTACGGCACCAGCCGGGAGAGCGAGTCGGCGCTCTATGGCCGCGCGCAGGAGGTGATGCTTGAAAACGGGCAGTTCGTCCCCTGCGAGCGCCCGCTCGAGGCGCGCAGCATCTGCGACCTCGCGTCGCTGACCAAGCTCTTCACGTCGGTGATGACGATGATCCTCGTGGAGCGCGGAGCGCTCCGCCTTGATGAGCGGATCGGCGAAATCGACGCGCGCTTTGCGCATCTTGGCGATGTGACCGTCTTTGACACGCTGTGTTACCGCGTCTGCCTGCAGACGCCCGGCCGCATCGACGATGCGCCCAGCCGCGAGGAGGGCCTGCGCCGCCTCTTTGACGTGCGCGTCGCACCCTCGCCCGCCGTGCGCATCTATTCGGACATCAACGCCATGGTGATCAAATATGTGATCGAGGCCAGGACCGGCCTGCCGTTTTACGATGCGCTCCGGAAATATATCCTCGCGCCCGCCGGCATGCGCGAAACGTATGCCGCCGTGCCGGAAAGTGAAAAGTCCCGCTGCGTCTGCTACAACTACGAGCACCGCATCGCGGGCGACCGCTACATCCTGCGCACGGACACGCCGCCGGGCACGCCGCACGACCCCAAGGCGCTGCTGCTGTCGGAGGGTGGGCGGGATCTCTGCGGCCACGCGGGGCTGTTCTCCACCCGGCAGGACATGGCGCGCTTTGCGCAGGCGCTGCTGTGCGGCGAGCTGATTTCGCGCGCGTCGCTCGAGGCAATCGCCACGGACCGCACGCTGCGCCGCAACGCGGACGGCACCTACCGCCAGCCGCTGGGCTTTCTGTGCTTCACCAGGCATCCCGAGCAGCGTCTCAGCGAGGTGCCCGCGTACATGGGCGCGCACGCGCTGGGCATCAGCGGCTTCACCGGCAATCATCTGGCGCTCGATCCGGAGCTTGATTGCTTCGAGGTATTTCTGGGCAACCGCTGTCACGCCCGCGTCTCGCACATCACGCCGCCGGACGGCGTGGCGCTCTCGCACTATGGGCTTGACGAAAAAGGCGCGGGCCTCGTCCCCTGGCCGGATGGCCGGAGGGTGCCCACGTCTGCAAAATATGTGTATTTGAAGGACGCCTGCCTGCACGAACCTATCGCGCAGCGCATGCGTGATCTGGGATGGCTCGCGTAGTACCTGTTCATTGCTTGTAATCGCGCGAAGCGAAGAAGGGAGTCTGAGGGATGAAATCCCTCAGGCAGGTTTGGGCGGCAGCCCAACACATCCCAACAGATGCAGTCTCAGAGCAGGATGCGCAGCATCCTACGATTGAGACGGGTTTGATCTGCAACGCTTGAATGAAACGCAAATCCTTATAAGGCACGATCCTTTTTTCTCGGGCTGTCGCCCAAACCTGCTCGGGGACGCCGTCCCCGAACCCCTGCTGGGGATTTCATCCCCAGACCCCTTCCTCGCTCCGCGGCGCTCAGCCGCAGCATCTCGTCAGAACTTGAAATCCGTGAAATCGAACGTGGCAAAGTAGTCCGCGGGCGTTTCCGCGCGGCGGATCAGCTTCGCGCTGCCGTCCTCCTGAAGGAGAATCTCCGCGCTGCGCAGCTTGCCGTTGTAGTTGTAGCCCATGGAGAAGCCGTGCGCGCCGGTGTCGTGGATGTAGAGCAGGTCGCCGCGGTCGATCTTCGGCAGACGGCGGTCGATGGCAAACTTGTCGTTGTTCTCGCACAGGCTGCCCACCACGTCGTAGACGTGATCGCAGGGCGCATGCTCCTTGCCCAGCACGGTGATGTGATGGTATGCGCCGTACATCGCCGGGCGCATGAGGTTGCAGGCGCAGGCGTCCACGCCGATGTACTCCTTGTAGGTGTGCTTCTCGTGGCGTGCAGTCGTCACCAGCGCGCCGTTGGAGGCGAGCATGAAGCGGCCCAGCTCCGTGCAGATGCGCACGTCGCCCATGCCGGCCGGCACGAGCACCTCCTCGTACGCCTTGCGCACGCCCTCGCCGATCGCCGCGATGTCGTTTTCCGCATCCTCCGGGCGGTACGCGATGCCCACGCCGCCGGAGAGGTTGATCAGCGCGATGTGCGCGCCGGTCTCGCGGTGCAGCTCCACCGCCGTCTCGAACAGGATGCGCGCCAGCATCGGATAATACGCGTTGGTCAGCGTGTTGGACGCAAGGAATGCGTGCAGGCCGAAGTGCCTGGCGCCCTTCTGCATCAGCGTCCGGTAGGCCTGCGTGAGCTGCGCGCGGGTCATGCCGTATTTGGCGTCCTTGGGCTGATCCATGATCCGGTTGCCGATGGCAAACTCCCCGCCCGGATTGAAGCGGCAGGATACCAGCTCCGGCACGCTGCCGCAGCCCTCCTCCATCGTCTCAATCAGCGTATAATCGTCCAGGTTGATGATGCCGCCCAGGCTGTGCGCCAGCGCGAATTCACCCGCCTCCGTCTCGTTGGAGGAGAACATGATCTCCTCGCCGCGAAAGCCGCAGGCGCGGCTGAGCATCAGCTCGGTGTCCGAGGAGCAGTCCACGCCGCAGCCCTCCTCGCGCAGGATGTTCAGGATGAACGGGTTGGGCGTCGCCTTCACGGCGAAGTATTCCTTGAAGCCCTTGTTCCAGGCGAACGCCCGGTTCAGCGCGCGGGCCGTGCGGCGGATGCCCGCCTCGTCATAAATATGAAACGGCGTCGGATACGCTGCGGCAATCTCCTTCGCCTGTTCAAGCGTGATAAACGGTTTCTTCTCGCTCATATGTACGCCTCTTTCCCCCGCCGGGCGGGCAGGGATATGAAAAATTACATTCCCCACTATACAGATGCATCGTTCCCTTGTCAAGAAAAAAGAAAAGGAAAATGAAGAGAGGCGCGGTCATCCGCGTCTCTCCTCAAAAAAGCCGTCAAGGATTTCCTGGCATTCGCCTTCCAGCAGGCCGCCCATGCAGGCAATCCGCCTGCCGAACGCCGGATCCTCCGGAATGGCGTACACGCTGCCCGCGCAGCCGGCCGTTTCGTCCGCCGCGCCGTAGTAGACGCCGTCCAGCTCCGCCATCACGATCGCGCCGGCGCACATGGGACACGGCTCGAGCGTCACATACAGCGTGCAGCCTGTCAGCCGCCTGCGGCCGAGCCTCTTCGCCGCGCGCCGGATGGCCAGCACCTCGGCGTGCGCCGTGGGATCGCCCGTTGCCTCGCGCTCATTGTGGGCCGAGGCGATCACCTCGCCGCCGCAGACCACGACCGCGCCGACCGGCACCTCGCCCAGCTCGAGCGCCCGTTTTGCCTCCTCGAGCGCCCGCTGCATGTGCTGCGCGTGCATCTCAGCCCCTGTCCTTTCCCCGGAAGAACAGTGCCACCGTGCCCGGGCCCGAGTGGCTGCCGATGACCGGGCCCACCTGGCTGAGCACGATCTTCTCCGGATCGCAGCCGATTATCTCCACCAGCTTCTGCTTGACGAACAGCGCGTCCTCCTCGCAGTCGCCATGGCTGATGAAGATCCTCTGATCCTTCGCGCCCTCCAGCTCGGCCATCTTCTGCACCATGGCCTTGAGCGCCTGATGGCGGCCGCGCACCTTGCTGCGCGCGATCAGCTTGCCCTCCGCGTTCACATGCAGTACCGGCTTGATGCTGAGCATGGAGCCGAAGAACGCCGCGGACGGCGAGCACCGGCCGCCGCGCTTCAGGAAGTTCAGATCGTCCACCGTAAACCAGGACGCATAGTTCTGGATGCGCGCGCTGATCCACGCCGCGTTCTCGTGCAGTTCCATGCCCGCGTCGCGGTTATCCAGCGCGTCGCAGACCATCATGCCCTGGCCCGCGCTGGCATTGAGCGTGTCGATCACCTCGATCACCGCGTCCGGCATCTCCTCCAGCACCATGTCCCGCGCCACGCAGGCGGAGCCGTAAGTGCCGGAAAGGCCGGACGAAAAGGCCAGGCAAAGCACCTGCTCGCCGTTTTTCACATGCCTTGAAAAGACCTCCTGCCACTGCGCAGGGGACACCTGCGACGTGGTGCTCATCTCGCCCGCGCGCAGGCGGTCGTAATACGCGTGCACCGCCGCCTCGTCGTCGATGGGCTGCGGCTTCGTCACGCCGCCCATGGTATAGCTCAGCGGTACAATTTCAAACTGCTCGTACGCCTTGATGATTTGCGGATTGAGGTCGCAGCAGGAATCCGTAATGATGGTATACATGTTTATTTCCTCCCTGTCATACGCTGCACATTGTCATCGTTTTTTCCGACAGAACGCTTTAGTGATTTCTCTCTTTCTTTTTAAAATCCTGCTGGCCGGCCCGTTTTTCTCCATGGACAAACAAAATCTGCACGCACATGCCGCCCTCCTGGGAATGAACCGACACGCTCGTCTCCACACCCTGCGCGCGCAGTCTGCGTGAGAGCGCGCCCACCTCCTCCAGCGCAGCGCGCACGGTTCTTCGCCTGCTGCTCTGCGGGCTGCCCTTTTCCGGGCCGAAGACGAGCCGCCTCGCCTGCGCGGGCGTCAGCGAACGCTCCGCGATGATGAGGGCCGCCTCCTCCTGCCGCCGCTCCCCGCCTGCGCACAGCAGCGGCTGCGCCTGCTCCAGGGACAGCCTTCGCTGGCGCGCGATCTCCTGCACGCGCAGGGGCAGCCCCAGCAGATCGAGCCTCTGCTCGATCGCCTGACGTCCGAGCGCCGTACAGGCAAGCAGTGCTTCCCGGTCAAGCGGTGCGAGCGCCTGCGCCTCCTCGATGGCGCTGGGCGCACGGCGCAGACAGTGCTCCTCCATAAAGCAGGCCGCTGCCGTCGTTTCGTCCATGTCAAGGCACAGCGCGTCGATCTCCTTCATGCCCAGCAGGCGGCAGGCCGCCAGCCGCCGCGCGCCGCAGACCAGCGCGTAGCGTCCCGCCTGGCTGTTCCTGCGCACGACGATCGGCTGCAAAAGCCCGTGGCGCGCGATCGACGCGGCTAGCGAGGCCAGCGCTTCATCCTCCTTCTCCCGTCCCGCGACAGCGCCGCCGTACACGTCCTGCAGCGGCACGCTAATCAGCGTTCGTCCCTTGTCCGCCGTCTGCGCCGCGCGTCCTGACGCCCGTCTCTTCACGACGCCTCACCTCCCAGCACGGCCAACTCGTGACAATATATGCGGCCCGCTATCCGCATATGCCGCAGCTACCGCATGGCCGCTTCCCGCAGATACGTCTCCATGCGGTATCCGCCGTCCCTGAGCCACAGCGTGATGCTGCCCGTCTCATCCGTGCGCAGCACCTGCGCGCCGACGCGCGCAAGCGAGGCAAGCACGCGCTCATCCGGATGGCCGTAGCGATTGTTCGCGCCGACGCTGATGAGCGCCAGCTCCGGCGAGACCCTGTCAAGAAACGCGTCGCTTGTCGAATACCCGCTGCCGTGGTGCGCCACCTTGAGCACGTCGGCCTCAGGCACGTCGCCCGGCTCGCTGTCCCGCGTCAGGTCGCCCGTCAGCAGAAACGTCACATTCTCCAGCCTGGCATGCAGCAGCAGCGAACACGCATTGCTGCCCGACAGCGTTTCATCCGGGGAGAGCACGTCGAGCGTCGCGCCGCCCGCCGTGATCCGGTCGCCGCGCTCCACCGCAAGCAGCGGAACGCCCATCTGTGCTATGCGCTCAAGCGCCGCCTGCACCGCCGGCGAGGGCTCCTCCTGCGCAGCGCGTGTCGAAACGATCACCGTCGGGATCTCCACCTCGGAAGCGAGCAGCGTGCCCAGCGCGCCCGCGTGATCTTCATCCAGATGCGACAGGATCACCGCCTCGACATGCAGTCCCTCGCGGCGCAGAAACCGCAGCATCTCGTAGCTGTCCGCCGGGCCGACGTCCACCAGCACAGCCCTGTGCCCGCTTGCCAGGAGCGCCGCGTCGCCCTGCCCCACGTCCAGCTGCACATACCGCGCCTGCGGGTGCACCTGCGGCGCATAGCCGAGCAGGATCAGACAGGCCGTCAGGCAGACCGCCTGCTTCCTCCACCGGCCCAGTCGAATCCGTCTGCTCAGCAGCATCAGCAGCGCGGCAAAGAGCAGCACGCACACGCCGGGCAGCGCGGGCAGGCGCACAATCGCGTGCTTCATCGACGCGGCCCACAGGCTGAGCCGCTCAAAGCCGGAGGCCGCCTGAGCCAGCAGGCCAGCTGCAAGCGCGCCCGGCGCGGGAAAGAGCATGCCCAGCAGCGCCGCGCACCAGCCGCCCAGCAGCAGCACCGGCATCAGCGCGCTGCACAGCAGGTTCATCGGCAGGGACAGCAGCGGAATGTAGCCATAGAGCATCAGCTGCATCGGCAGAGAAGCGATCTGCGCGCTCACGCACAGCGCCGTCATTCCAAGCAGCTGCCCCACCACCGCGCCCGCGTGCACATGGCGCCTGACAAAGTCCGACAGGCCGCGCGAGAGGAGCTGGATGCCCAGCACGACAAAGAACGAGAACTGGAACGACGCGCTGAGCGCCCACAGGGGCACGGCCAGCGTCATCAGCAGCGCCGCGCAGGCCAGCCCCGTCAGCGGCTCATAGCGTCTGCCGCGCA
>JAGBDL010000169.1 GCA_017937505.1 Clostridia bacterium
CCGACGCCGACGCCTACCCCGACGCCGACGCCCACGCCGTCTCCGACGCCCACCCCGACGCCGACGCCCACCCCGACGCCGACGCCTACTCCGACGCCGACGCCTACTCCGACCCCAACGCCGACGCCCACCCCGACGCCGTATCTTCCCAGCAGCGTGAGCGCTGCGGAGACGGCCGATCCCGCGAAGGTGATCAAGGAAAGCCGTGTGATCGTCGGCGGCGAGCAGTCTGAAGGCTTTGTGCGCACCGAAACGGTGAGCATGGGCGATCCGCTCGCGTACAGCGCGCAGGGCGGTCTGCTGACCTATCGCGGCGGCCCGCTTCGCCAGAACGGCGCGTACGGCACCGTGAACGTGGAAAGCGAGCAGCTCTCTGTGCTTCGCGGACTGCGCACGACTTCTCTGGACGGCAAGTACATGGGCTTCGGCTTTGGCACGCAGCCGCTGATCGTCAAGTGGTACAAGAACATCCGTGAGTTGATGAACATCAACGACGAGTCCAAGGCGACCACGGCGATGAAGGAAGTCATCTATCCGTCCAACGACGGCCGCATTTACTTCGTGGATCTGGATACCCAGATCTACAGCCGCGAGCCGCTGTACGTCGGCTTCCCGATGCAGGCGACGGCCAGCGTCAACCCGTACGGCTATCCGCTGCTGTATGTTGGCCAGACGGTCGAAAGCCTGACCGATTACAAGGGCATCATCGGCATGCGCGTGTACAGCCTGATCGATCAGAGCCTGGCTGCGTTTGTGCCGGGTAAAAACGCGCAGGCGTATTCCGAAAACGGCTCCATCTCCACCTCTGCGCTGGTGGAAACCGAGAGCGATTCGTTGATCTATGCCTCGGACAACGGCACGATCAACGTTCTGTCGATGAATACGGCGTTCGATCTGGAGAACAGCAAGATCACCGTCTCTCCTGAGATGACCTCCTATGCCTACAAGACCAAGCTCAAGAATGCCAAGCAGTACGATATCACTTCCAGCGTGGCTGCCTACGGCGATTACGTCTTCTTTGGCGACAAGGCCGGCTCCATCCAGTGCGTGGACATAAACACCATGCAGACGGTTTGGGCGATCAATATGGGCGACAGCGTCGTGGCGCCGGTCGCGCTTGAAACCGGCGACGACGGCGAGGTGTACCTCTATGCGGGCAACGTCGTCAACCAGCGGGCCAAATCGAGCCAGATCAGCCTGGTGAAGATCGACGCGCTGACCGGCGAAACCCTGTGGACGTGCCAGAGCGCGATCAAGGGCAAGTACACCAGCGCGGCTGCCAAGCAGGGCATGTACGCCGGCCTGATGGGCGCGCCGATCGTCGGCCAGGGCGATATCGACGACCTGGTGATCTTCAACGTGAACAACGTGGTCGACGGCAAGGAAACCTACGCGATCGTCTATGCGCTGGACAAGACCACCGGCGAGGAGGTCTGGAGCCAGCCGATCGATGTGCAGTCCGTCTCCTCTCCGATTGCGCTGTACCAGCCGGACGGCAAGAGCTACATTGTGATGGGCGACGACAACGGCACGCTGCGCCTGATGGACGGCTACTCCGGTACCACGATCAGCACCGTGAACCTGGGCAGCGCGATCCAGGCCTCTCCGGCGGCCTACGGCAACAAGATTGTCGTCGGCACGACAGGCGGCATGCTCTATATTGTCGAGCTGAAGTAAATCTCTTTGAACAGCGGATGCCGCTGCGGGATATCCGCAGCGGCGTTTTTGCTCTATGTACGTCATTTCGCCGACAAGGAGGAGAAAGATGCATAAGTACGTCATCGCCCTGGATCAGGGCACGACAAGCTCGCGCGCCGTCATCTTCGATGAGCAGGCGCATGTCGTAGCCATGAAGAGCTACGAGTTCGAGCAGATCTATCCGCAGCCCGGCTGGGTTGAGCACGATCCGGCGGCCATTCTGAACACGCAGACGGACGCGCTGCGCGAGGCGGTCCGGATCAGCGGCATCCCGGTGGAGGATATCGCCGCCATCGGCATCACCAATCAGCGCGAGACGACGCTGATCTGGGATCGCGCAACCGGCCGCCCGCTGCACAACGCCATCGTCTGGCAGTGCCGCCGTACCGCGCCGATCGTCAAGCAGCTGTGCGACGAAGGCTATGAGGATTATATCCGTCAGGCGACGGGCCTGGTGCCGGATGCGTATTTCTCCGGCACCAAGCTCAAGTGGCTGCTGGACAAGCTGGATCTCCGCGAACGCGCCGAAAAGGGAGAAATCTGCTTTGGCACGGTGGACAGCTTCCTGGCGTGGAACCTCGTCTCCGGGCACCCGCATGTGACGGACGCGACGAACGCCAGCCGCACCATGCTCTACAACATCCACAAGAACGACTGGGACGACACGCTGCTGAAGGCGCTGGATATTCCGCGCGCGGTGCTGCCCACGGTGGTGGACACCTCCGGCGTGATCGGCATGCTCGATACCGAAATTCTCGGCCGTGCGATCCCGGTGGCCGCGCTGGCGGGCGACCAGCACGCGGCCTTGTTCGGTCAGGGCTGCTTCAAGCCCGGTATGATGAAGAACACCTACGGCACGGGCTGCTTCCTGCTGATGAACACGGGCGAATTGCCGGTGACCAGCAAGAGCGGCCTGGTCTCCACGATCGCCTGGCGCATCGGCGGCGAGACGACGTACGCGCTGGAGGGCAGCGTGTTTGTCGGCGGCGCGGTGATTCAGTGGCTGCGCGACGAGATGAAGCTCATCGAGCGCGCATCGGAGACGGAGATGATTGCCAATTCCGTCAAGGATACGGGCGGCGTGTACCTGGTGCCGTCGTTCACGGGCCTGGGCGCGCCGTACTGGGACATGTACAGCCGCGGTACGATCGTGGGCCTGACCCGCGGCACGGGCCGCGCGCATATCGTGCGCGCCGCACTGGAGGCGATCGCGTATCAGTCTGCCGATCTGGTCAGCGCGATGGCAACGGACTGCGGCCGCAAGCCGACACAGCTGCGCGTCGACGGCGGCGCGAGCGCCAACAAGTTCCTGATGCAGTTCCAGTCCGACATCCTGGGCTGTGACGTCATCCGTCCGGCGGTCATCGAGACGACGGCGCTGGGCGCCGCGCTGCTGGCGGGCCTGGCCGTGGGCGTGTGGAAGGATATGGACGAGATCCGCAGCATCTGGAAGATGGATCTGAGCCTCACGCCGCAGATGAATGAGGAGGAGCGCAGAACCGCGCTGGCCGGCTGGCACAAGGCCGTGAGCCGCAGCCTGCGCTGGGTTGAGGAAGACAAGGCGTAATACATTCATGTGGAGCAAAGCCGCACGGGAGACCGCGCGGCTTGCTTTTTGTCCGACAGTAAACTGTACAAAGGCGTACAACGGGCACCGGACAGCTCCGTGCTGTAAAGCTGTTCGGAAGTGGGAGCGGGCACAGCCCGCTTTTTGCAGAATTTGTGAAATTTTGCCGCTTCTCTCTCGTCTTAAAGGTGAAGCTACAAAAGCGTTCATGGAATAGGGATCAACGAATCAAGGAGGAGAAGCATATTGAAACGGCGATTGAAAGCTTGCGTGCTGCTGATGGTGTGCGCGGCGCTGCTGTGCTGCGTCGCGGCGGCTACGGCCGAGACGGCGCTCCGCGCATGGGTGGGATACGACACGGTGATCCTGTCCGGACGGTGGTTTCCGCTGTTTGTGGAAATCACAGCGGACGATGTGCCCGTTGAAGGAACGGTCACGGTGGACGTCGGCGCGGAGACCGGGATGGTGGACCGGTTCATGCTGCCGGTGTCCGTGCCTGCCGGGGAAACACGGACGTACAGGCTGCCCATCTGCCCGCTGGTGAACCAGCGAACGTTTGAGGTGCGGCTGGCCTGCGGCGAGGACATCGTCAGCGAGACGGTCCGGGCATCGCGCGCCGTATCCGAGGACGCGCTGGTCATCGGCGTGCTGGGGAAGAAGACAGAGCCGCTTGCTCGTGCGCTGAGCGCGATTGAGCAGCGCGATGTGCACGGCACGCGGGAGATCATCGAGGCCATCCCGCTGGATGCGCAGAGCTTTGCGCAGGATGCGCGAGAGATGAGCGCCTTTGACGCGATGGTCGTGCTGGATCGCGAGGACCGGACGCTGGACAGCGAAAGCGCCCGTGTGCTGGAGGGCTGGCGGCAGGCAGGCGGCATCCTTGTGCGCAGGAGCAGCGCGGATTCGGTCATGCTCACGCCCGAACTTGCAGCACAGGAGATCATGCGCGAGATCAAATCGGCACAGACGAATGGAGAGGGCTTCAGGAGAGAAAACAGCAATTTCCGGTTCTCTGACAGCCTGAACACGGCGATGACGGCGGATCAGCCGTCCGGCCTTTGGCTTGCGGCGGCGGTGCTGGCGGTCTATGTGCTGGCTGCCGGCGTGGGCGCGTATGGGCTGATGAAGCGGCTGGACAGGAGCAAGATGCTGTGGGTGGTCATTCCGGCGATGGCGCTTGCCGCCTGCGGCGTGATGGCGCTGCTGGGCGCTGGGCTGGGACTCAATCAGCCAATGAGCAGCTCCGTGCATCTGGTGCACTATACCGCAGACGGACAAACCGATGTCAGCGAGCTGACCACGCTCACCTATGCAGGACAGGCACGCCGCGTGGTGTCCACGCAGGGGAATGCGCCGCTGGAAAAGCGGGTATACAGCTTTTACAACGAGTACGCGGAGTTGACCGGGGAGCCGGCGCTGCGCGATGTCATTACCCTGGGTGAGCAGCCGTCCATCGAGCTGGAGGGCAAGGCGGATTGGCTCGTGCGCAGCCTGGTCGTCCGAAACGATGCCGCGCCGGTGGGCGGTGTGACGGCCTTTGCGCATATGGAGAGGGATGGCCTGCACGTCGAGGTGAAGAACGACACCGATACGTTGATTCAGAACGCTGTGGTGCTCACGAAGATCGGCTTTGCGCGCCTGGGCGATCTGGCTCCGGGCGCCGCTGCGCAGACGGTGCTGCAGCGCAGCGATGAATGGCCGTGGAACGAGAAGGGCCAGCTCATCATCCGTGAGCAGCAGATGCTGCCGTTCGGCGCATCGATGTACAGGGCGGCGCAGGCTGCGGTCGATCCGGAGGCTGCGCAGGACCAGACCTGGAAGCGCTCGTCTCTGCCGGAAAAGGAGCAGAACAGCCGGGAGATCGAGGAATGCATCCTGATGCTGGGCTCGGGCGCGGCATGGCAGGAGGGCTTTGCCTGCGTGGTGGTCGGTCAGACGCCGCAGATCGCCTGCGAGACGCTGCTGCTTGACGGCAAACCGGTCACGCGCCGCGCGGAAAAGAGCGTTCTGGTCTGCACGGCGGCGTTCGAGCCGGTATCGCCCAGCGGGTATTTCTACTATCCCGAGGGCACGTTCAAGCGCCTGGAGGCGACGCTCGACGAAAACGGCGCGCCGCTGCTGGGCAAGGAGCGCGAGTCCGGCTATGTCTATGAGAAGGACGAGGTGCTGCTCGGCTTTTCGCTCAGCGGCGTGGACGCGGCCGGGATTGAGGAAATCCGGCTGTACGCAGACGGCGGCGTGAACGGCGGGAACAGGAAGAATGCCGTCATCATCGAGGCCTATGACCACACAAGCGGAAAATGGGTGCGCCTTGAGGAGAACGGCGATATCCGCATCAGCGGCACGCTGGCCAAGCGCATCGTAAGCCGATCCGGTGCGCTTTGTCTGCGCTTTACAGGCGATTCTCTGGCGGATTGGGGTGTGCGGCTGCCGGACATCATCGTCGAGGGCTGTCTGAGCACGCAGCAGGAAGGGGGCGAAGCGGCATGATGGAATGCAGAGAGCTGGTGAAGCGCTATGGAAAGACGGTGGCTGTCGATCATCTGAGCCTTCGGGTGGAGGCGGGCGAGGTGCATGGCTTCGTCGGACCAAACGGCGCGGGCAAGACGACAACCATGAGGATTCTCGCCACGCTGATGCAGCCGACGGCGGGCGACGCGTTCGTGGACGGCGTGAGCGCTGTACACGAGCCGCAGAAGGTGCGCGCGCTGGTGGGGTATATGCCGGACTTCTTCGGCGTGTATGACAATCTCAAGGCGTGGGAGTACCTCGACTTTTACGCGGGTTGCGTGAGCATGGACGCCAGGACGCGCAGGCGTCGGATTGACGAGCTGCTGGAGCTGACGGCGCTCACCTCCAAGCGGGAGGCCTATGTGGATCAGCTGTCCCGCGGCATGAAGCAGCGGCTCTGCCTTGCGCGGGCACTGATGCATGACCCGAAGCTGCTGATTCTCGACGAACCGGCCTCCGGCATGGATCCGCTCGCCCGTGCGCAGATGCGCGAGATCCTTCGCGAGATCGGGCAGATGGGCAAGACGGTGCTGATTTCCTCGCACATTCTGCCGGAGCTGTCCGAGCTGTGCACGTCGATGACGGTGCTGCAAAAGGGCAGGGCGGTGTTCAGCGGCTCTGTTGCGGAGATGGAAAGGCGCATGCACGGCGCGCCGCTGGTGATCCGCCTGGCAGAGCAGCCGGAGGAACCCGTCCTCAAGCAGGCAGCCCAGGCGCTTGAGACGCTGTTTGGTCAGCCGCCCGCGATGGAGCCGCTAAAGTGGCGCATGGAGGCGCAGGCCGGCGAGCAGACGGACGCGCAGGCACTGCGCGCGCTCGTCGAGCTGGGCGTGCCGGTGTGCGGCTTTGGACGCGAGCACGCGACGCTGGAAAAGGCATTTATGGAGGTGACTGGCGCTTATGAAGCTGAACCCGATCTTTGAATCCTCTGCGCGCAGGCGCATGCGCACGGGTAAAACAGCGCTGATTCTGACGGCGTACATGGCGGCGCTGCTCGTATTCTCGCTCAGCCAGCTGAGCGTGTTCTTCGGTCAGGGCGTGACGGTAGGCCGGATGCGCCTGGGTACGGAAGCGTACATCTGGCTGACGGCGCTGCAGCTGGCGCTGATTGTCGCGGTTGCACCGGCGCTCGGCGCGGTGAGCATCGCGGGCGAACGGGAACGCCAGACGTTTGACCTGCTGCTGGTGACGGGCGTGGGCACGCGGAAGATTGTGCTGGGCAAGCTCCTGGAGAGCTTTGCGTTCCTCGCGCTGCTGATTCTTGCCGGCGCGCCGGTGATGATGCTCGCGCATGTGACCGCAGGCATACCGGTGATGCGGGTGCTGGAAACGCTCATGTACCTGCTGGCCATCGCGCTGGAGGCGCTTGCGGTGGGCATCGTCTGTTCCGTGCTGTGCAAGCGGACGCTCAGCGCGATTGTGATGACGTATCTGGCGATCGGCCTGCTGGGCGGCGGGGCATGGGCGCTGGCCAAGCACGGCCCGCTCGCCGCGCACTACACTTATGAATCGCTGCGCGCGCTCGGCGGCATGAGCACAGCGGAGATTCTGCTGGGCATGCCGCTGCCTGTGTTCTTCTGCCCGGCGGTGGGGCTGGTGTCGCTTCTGGCGCATCAGACGGGCATTCTGCACACGACGATGCAGAGCACGCTGCGCCTGTTTGACATCTATTCGGCGATGAAGGCGGCGGGCTTCGGCGCGACGGCCGCTGCGGGTCTAGGCGCGACGTGCCTGAGTACGGCGCTGCTCATTGCGCTGGCCATGGGCATCGTGCATCTGAAAACGGGCTTTTCCTATCAGAAGGGATAGAGCACATCACGGCAGCCTTGACGGGCGGTTCCCTTGAGGGATCGCCCGTTTCTCCTGCATTTGGAAGCAGCTTTCGCCGGAACATGGCGATTTTGCACGGATATAGCAGAAAAGGTGAAAATTATTTGTAACGATCCTGCATTTTCTTCAACTTTCCGACACAATCGGGGCGCTATCCCCTTGACAGCGTGTAGGGTTAAGGATAA
Organism: Clostridia bacterium; assembly: GCA_017937505.1. Lineage (GTDB taxonomy): Bacteria > Bacillota > Clostridia > Christensenellales > Aristaeellaceae > Ventricola. Next base: position 7,792 of record JAGBDL010000169.1, read on the forward strand.
AATAATACTACTACGATTTGAGGCGAATGCCCCGAAGTTCGCAAGCATCATTCGAACTTTGTTGGAGGTCATGAAGATGTACGATATCCCTGTGACGCTGACGCAGAATCCGAAGCAGAAGCCGGCGGACGAGTCCAAGCTCGGCTTCGGCAAGATTTTTACCGATCATATGTTTATCATGGACTATCAGGTCGGCCGCGGCTGGTATGATGCGCGTGTCGTCCCGTACGGCCCGTTTGTGATGGATCCGGCGACGACCGTGTTCCACTACGCGCAGGAGATTTTTGAGGGCATGAAGTGCTACCGCCGCAAGGACGGCGGATTGCAGCTCTTCCGCCCGCGCGACAACTTTGAACGCATGAACCGCTCCGCCGCCCGCATGGGTATGCCGGCGCTTGACGTGGAGCAAGCACTTGCCGGTCTTCTGGAGCTGATCAAGGCGGATGCGGACTGGGTTCCGTCCGCGCCGGGCACCTCGCTGTACATCCGTCCGACGATGATCGCGACCGACGTCATGCTGGGCGTGCACGCGTCGCACAACTATCGCTTCTACATCATCTGCTCTCCGTCCGGCGCGTACTACCCGAAGGGGCTTGCGCCGGTGGGCATCTACGTCGAGCCGGAGCTCGTGCGCGCGGTTAAGGGCGGCGTCGGCTTCACCAAGACCGGCGGCAACTACGCGGCCTCCATCCTCGCGGGCGATATCGCCGAGAAGAAGGGCTACGAGCAGGTGCTCTGGCTGGACGGCAAGGAGAACAAGTACATCGAGGAAGTCGGCTCCATGAACATGTTCTTCAAGTTCAAGGATGCGCTGGTGACCCCGCCGCTGCTGGGCTCCATCCTCGGCGGCATTACGCGCGATTCCATCATCAAGCTGGCCAGGCATATGGGCATCCCGGTTGAGGAGCGCCGCCTGACCGTGCAGGATGTGTTTGACGCGGCGGAGAAGGGCGAGCTCGAGGAGGCGTTCGGCTCCGGCACGGCAGCCGTCGTGTCTCCGGTCGGCCGTCTCGCTTGGAACGACAAGGAGATCACCATCTCCGGCGGCAAGATCGGCGCGTGTACCCAGAAGTTCTACGACACGCTGACCGGCATTCAGTTCGGCACGGTTGAGGATCCGTTCGGCTGGGTGCTCAAAATCGACTGAGCCGGATATACGATGTGAATCACTGATCTTCCAAAGATAAGCGCATGCAAATGGCACCCATGATGATCACGGGTGCCATTGCTATGCGATAAATGTTTTTAAGAAGCGCGATTTCATCACGTGGGAGGATCATATTCATGTTCAGGCAGGAAGAAGTGTTCGTCGGCGGCTGGCAGGAAAAGACGATCGAGGCCATGCAGCGCCGCAGATTCGAGCAGATGGTGGCGCAGCTTCCTCCGCTGGGCGCGGGCGGGCTGGCGGAGCTTTCCCCGACGGCATTTGAGCGCAAGCTTGAGCAGTGCTGGCAGGACATCGAGCGCAAGCCCATGCGCGCGCAGCAGCTGGGCGAGGTCTGGAAGAGCGTATTGGGCAGCATCGAGGCGCAGGCAGACTGCCTTTCGCACGAGGAGCATGCGCTGGTCGAGCGTGCGCTGATCCTGGGCGGCTGCGCGCAGATTGAGGATGCGCAGGAGCTGGAAGCGGCGCGCGCGCTGTCCCTGCGCCTTTGGGCGAGCGTGGGCATCGTCTCCGGCAGGCCGTACATCGAGCTGGAAACGCCGGTGCTCGAGCCGGTGGCTAAAGCGTTTGCCCGTGAGGGGCACGAAAGAATCCGGCAGCGCCTGGAAACGTTCAGCGCGTATCTGACGGGCATGCTCTACCGCGTCGGCGCAATCGACGACCGCCAGCCGCAGCAGCTTCTGCTTCGCGAGGTGTTTGGCTGCCAGGCGGGCAGCGAGCTGCACATGCAGCTCGCGCGGCGATACCTCTGGTCGAGCTATGACTGTGTGGATTACAGCGGGGGCGTGATGCTGGTGCACGCTGCGCTGGCCGATCCAAGGCATCTGATGCCCAGCCTGCGGCGCAGACAGGGCATTTTGCTGCCGCCGCAAACGGAACTGACCGCTCAGCTGGATATTCTGCCGGAGGAAATCCCGCTGCAGCAGGAGCTGGAGCGCGCGATCCGGGGCGCGCTGCGCGATGCGTACAGAGCGGAAGAGGTGGCGCGGAATCTGCGCTTTCTGTGCAAGCAGGGCGCGCCGCTTGCTGCGATGGAAGAAGTGCTGCAGAGCACGCTGATCGTCTATGTGTCCCCAAGCATGCGCGGCGCGCTGTCAAACATGTACTTTCGAACGCCCAAATGGATTGAGTGCAGCGAAGCCGCCATGCAGTGAACCCGGGAGAAATGAGGAAAAGCCATGCAGATGTTGGTGCCCAAGGAGAAGGACGGCCTGATGCTCTCACAGCTGCTCGTGCAGACGGCGGCTGACGTGCCGCTTTGGGCGATTCGTGAGGCGATCAAAAAGCGGGACGTGCGCATCGACGGCATGCGCATCAGCGGCGACGTGCGCGTACACGCCGGTCAGGAGATCCGCGTATTCTGGCCCAAGGCGGTGCTCTCCGGCAGACAGCAGGAGAAGCCGCTGCCCCTGCCCGAGATCGTCTTTGAGGATGCGCATGTGCTGCTCATCAACAAGCCGCAGGGCATCCAGAGCCAGAATGAGGACAACCCGCTGGCGGGGGACAGCGCGCTCACGCGCGTGCTCGCCTATCTCCGGGCGGAGGACAGAGAAACCGACCATGTGCATCTGTGCCACCGGCTGGATGTACAGACCGGAGGTCTGCTGCTCTTTGCCAAGGATGACGAGGCGTTTGAATCGGCGGTGCAGGCCTTCTCGGAGCGCTCCTTCCGGAAGTTTTACACCTGCCGCGTCAAGGGCTGCCCGGCCAGGCGGGAGGCGGTACTCAAGGCATGGCTTCGCAAGGATGCGCAGATTTCCCGCGTTTCGGTGACGGATTATCCCGCGCGCGGCGCGCTGGAGATCATGACGGGCTATCGCGTGCTGCAGGCTGAGGAGAATGCGCTGCTGGAGGTAGAGCTGATGACCGGACGCACGCACCAGATCCGCGCGCATCTGGCGCACATCGGCCATCCGATCCTAGGCGACGACAAGTACGGCGACCGCATGCTCAATCGAAAGCTGGGCATCCGGCGGCAGCAGCTCTGGGCGACCCGCCTGGTGTTTCAGGCGGATGGGGCGCTCAGCTACCTCAATGGCCGCAGCTTCTCGGTCAAATGTCCGTTTTGAATGGCAGAAGGGGAGAATACCATGAAGAGAGTGCGCCTAATCGCGCTGGATATGGACGGCACGCTGCTGGCGAGCGACCATCACACGTTGCCGCCGCGCAACATCGACGCGATTCGCGAGGCGGACCGGCGCGGTATCCGCGTGGCGATCAGCACGGGCCGCATGGTGGAGGACGCCAGCGACTTCGTGCGGCGCTATGATCTGCCCTGCATGATCATCGCGGCGAACGGCGCGCGCGCCTGCACCGGGCCGATGCCGGGCGGCGACATGCTGTACCGCTGCCATCTCACACCGGAGGATGCGCACGCAGTGCTCGATATTCTGATGCCGTCGGGCCTTGTGATCAACGGCTTTGAGGACGGCGTCGTCAATACGGTGGACAACGGCTCGGGCAAAAAGTATCATCTCGTTTATCGCGGGCTGATCGAGGATCGCTACGGCGAGGCGGAGATTCGCCGGGCGGCAGATCGCGGCATCATGAAGCTCTTCGCCGTGGGCGACGGCTTTGCGGGCGACGCGTACGACCCGCGCGTGGCGCCCGTGCGCGAGCAGATCAGGCGGGCGCTGCCGCATCTGCAGATCACCAGCTCGGCGCCCGGCAACATCGAGATCACCCCGCCGCAGGCGGGCAAGGGCAAGGCGCTGGCGCACATCGCCCAAACGCTTGGCCTGACGCGGGAAAACGTGATGGCGGTGGGCGATGCGGGAAACGACCTGAGCATGCTTGAATATGCGTTTCACAGCGTGGCGATGGGCAATGCGACGAAGGACGTGCTCTCCTGCTGCCGCTATGTGACGGCAAGCAACGACGAATGCGGCGTGGCGCAGATCATTGAGCGCGTGATCACCAGCCAGGAGGATGCAGATGGTTGAGGAGAAGACGGTTGTCGCGCTGCGGCGCTGCACGACCTACGATGAATCGGCAGTACAGGAGGCAGTCGACGATCTGTTTGCGCTGTGCGGCGGCATGGAGAGCATCGTCAAGCCCGGCCAGCGCGTGCTGGTCAAGCTGAACCTGCTGATGAAGCGCACGCCGGACCGGGCGACGACGACGCATCCCGCCGTGGCGCGCGCCATCGTGCGGGCCATTCAAAACGCTGGCGCGACGGCGATTCTGGCGGACAGCCCGGGCGGCCCGTTCACGCGCGGCATGCTTGCCGGCGTCTATGAGACCTGCGGGATCAGGGCGGTCGCAGAGGAGACCGGCTGTGTGCTCAACGACGATTTCTCCACGACGACGCGATTCTTTGAAGAAGGACAGGCTGCCCGGCATCTGGATCTGCTGGGCGTGCTGGATCACGTCGATGCGGTCATCACTGTCGGCAAGCTCAAGACGCATGGCCTTACGACGATGACCGGCTGCGTGAAAAACCTGTACGGCCTCGTCCCCGGCACGACGAAAGTGGAATACCACGCGCGCTATCAGGACGTGACGCTGTTTTCGAACATGCTGCTGGACATCTGCGCGTGCGTGAAGCCCTGCTTTGCGATTCTCGATGCGGTGGAAGGCATGGAGGGCGAAGGCCCGTCCGGCGGACGGCCGCGGAAGATCGGCGCGCTGATCGGCAGCCGGAACGCGCATGCGGTGGACGCGGTCGGCGCTGCGCTGATCGGCCTTGCGCCCGAGCAGGTGACAACGCTGGAAGCGGCCATGAAGAGAAAGCTGCTGCCCGATTATGAGATTGCCGGCGATGACAGCGGGCCGATGATCCTAAACGATTTTGATATCCCGATGAAGCACAGGCGCGCCAGTTGGGTGCGCCTGGTGAACCGGCTCCCGCAGGCGCTGCGCCCGCGGCCCGTGTTCACGCATAAGCGCTGCGATGGCTGCGGCACCTGCGTGCGCGCCTGCCCGGCCAAAGCGATTGCGATGGATGACAGGCACAGGCCGCAGGTGGACGTGAAGAAATGCATCCGCTGCTATTGCTGCCAGGAGCTTTGCCCCAAGACGGACGTGGAAATCAAACGCTTCCCGATCTTTGCGTGGCTGAAATGATCGGGATCATCCCAAGCTGCTTTCAGTCGCGCGAAGCGAAGAAGGGGTCTGGGGACGGGTCCCCAGGCCAGGGGTTTGGGGGGATGAAATCCCCCAACGTTCCCTATCGCGAAGCGAAAGGAAAAGCCGTCAGGGAGCGAAGCGTTACTTGACGATCGGTTAACACACAGCTTGGTTCTATTTGAGCGCAGGATAGCATATCCTGAAAAGCAAAACGCCGGAAGCGCATTCCGGCGTCTTTTGTATATCAAAGGGCATAGACCGTATGGGAAAAGTTACAGCATGTCTCAAGATGACGGACAAGCACAGAAAGCTTCTCCTGGTCGGTTTCATCAAACCGACCGATAGTCGGACTGTCGATATCCAGAACGCCGATCACGCGTCCTTCAAAGTGCATCGGAATCACGATTTCGGCATTTGACGCACCGTCGCAGGCGATGTGCCCGGGAAAGGCATGAACGTCGTGCACACGCTGGATTTCGTCCTTTTGTGCGGCCGTGCCGCATACGCCGCGTCCAAGCGGAATCCGGATGCAGGCTGGCAGCCCGCAGAACGGGCCGAGCATCAGCGCACCGCCGTCCATCAGATAAAATCCACACCAGTTGATCTCAGGCAGGCCCTGCCACAGTAGCGCGGCGGCGTTGGCCATATTGGCGATAGGATGCGAAACCCCGTCCGTCAGCGCGCGCACCTGCCGCAGCAGTAGATCATAGCGCCCGGCTTTGTCCGCTGGATAGGCGATTGAAGCAAATGACATGGGATTCCTCCTTCAAAGCGGGACGTGCCCGCACCCATTTCCGAACATCTTTACAGAATGAAGCTGTTCAGTGCACGTTGCAAGGGTTTTGTGCAATTCCCTGTTCGACAAAAAGGCGGGCTGCTCTGCCCGCCTGCAAATCAGATTCTCGTTGTGGAGCCGAGGCCACCGTTGCGCACGGTCTGCACGTCGTCGTCCACGGTGACGCCGTAGGGCAGGAAGACGCCCTGCGCAAACGCGGTGCCGGCGGGCACCCGCAGGCCCTTGCCCTCGCGGTTGTCGTTGGTCATGCGCATGAAGATGTGGCCCTCGTTGTCGGAGTGCGCATAGTCGCTGTCGATCACGCCGACGGTATTGTCCAGCTGGAAGCGGAACTTGAAGCCCAGGCCGCTGCGCGGATAGAGCGTCAGCACCCAGCCGTCCTCGATGAGGGCACGCACGCCGGTGGGAATCTTGATGCTGCCGCCGGCGGGCAGCTCAAAGCCGACCGGGGCAAAGAAGTCATAGCCTGCGGAGCCGCTGGTCGCGCGGCGGGGAAGCTGAATGTGCTCATAGGCCATCACGGCCTGCTCGATGGTCTGCTGCGGGAAGGTGGCGATCCAGTCGCTGACAAAGCGCTGCGGCGAAACCTTCTCAAATTTTGCAATGCGAAGCATGATTTCCTCCGTTGCTTACGCCCAAAGGACGATTCTACCCTCGGCGAGCGTGCGTTTGACGTCGATGACGCGCTGGTTTTTGCTGCCCTTCCAGTGAAGCTGCGTGTCGCGCAGCTCCTGAATGTACGGCCCGTCAACGATCACGTCGATCATGGGAATGAATGGCAGAGACTTGACATCCTCAAACAGGCTGCCGGTGTAGAGCCAGATGGTCTTTTCGGGCAGCTTTTCACGGATTTCAGCGATCAGCGCGCCGACGGTTTCACGGTTGCAGCCATACAGCGGATCGCCGCCGGAAAAGGTGATGCCGTTCATGTAGTCGCGCGAGAGCGCCTCAAATAGCTCGTCATGGGCGGCCTCATCGAAGGGAATGCCGCCGTTTTCCGCCCAGGTCTGCGGATTCTGACAGCCGGGGCAGCGGTGGTCGCAGCCCGCGACCCAGAGCACCGTGCGCAGACCGTCGCCGTTGAGCATGTCGTCTACGGTGATGTTGTGATAGTTCATGGTTACATACTCTTTCTCTCGGCGATCTCTGCCATCTTCGCGTCGTTCAGGCGGCTCTCGCCGTGCACGCGGGAATAGGAGAGATAGCCGTTCATCCGGTCAATCTTGGTCAGGTTTTTGCTGCCGCACTTCGGACAGACGTCCATCTCCAGCTCCTGATGGCCGCAATCGTCGCAGTACGCCAGCGAGAGGTTGACGCCCTCGTAGAAGCCCATCTTCATCGCGCGGCGAACCAGCGTGCGGATGGCCTCCTTGTTGTAGCCGATCGGATAGCGGACGTACTGGATCTTGCCGCCGTTGGAGAGATCCCAGAAGCGCTTTTCGCTGTTCTGCTTTTCAATCGGCGTGATGTCCTCGGTCACATGGCAGTGGAACGAGTTGGAGACGTAGGGACGGTCGGAGACGTTTTCCACGATGCCGTAGAGCTTGCGGAACTGCTCGATCTGCAGGCCGCACAGGCTCTCCGCCGGGGTGCCGTAGATGGCGTAGAGGTTGCCGTCCTCCTTCTTGAACTGATTGATCTTCTCGTTGATGTGCTGCATGACCTCCAGGGCGAACTGGCCGTCCTCATAGATGCTCTTCCCGTTGTAAAGCTCCTGCAGCTCGTTGAGCGCGGTATAGCCAAAGGACGCGGTCGCCGTCTTGAGCAGCGGCTTGATCTTGTCGTACAGGCCCAGATGACCGCCGTAGAAGCCGCCCTCGCAGTAGGCCAGCGGGTTGGTGCTCGCGCGCATTTCGCCCAGGTAGGCGTAGGTGCGGATGTGCAGCTTGCGGATAAGCTCGAGGTAATAGTCAAGCACCTCATAGAAATCGCGGCTCTCGCGGCGCGCCTTGGCCAGGATGAGCGGCAGGTGCAGCGAGACGGCGCCGATGTTGAACCGGCCCACGAACACAGGCTTGTCGTCCTCGTCCGCCGGCTCCATGCCGCCGCGCTCAAACCACGGGGAGAGGAACGCGCGGCAGCCCATCGGGCTGATGACCTGACCGTACTTCTTGTAGATGGAGGCGACGTAGCCCTCGCCGGTGAGGCTCAGCCAGTCGGGATACATCGTCTTGGAGGAGCAGTCGATACCGGCCTCAAACACGTCCTCAAGCGGCTTGCCCGGGCCGTGCAGGTTCTCGTCGTAGAGGAAGACGAGCTTGGGGAAGAGGACGGGCTTCTTGTTGCCCTTCTTGCCCTGGCCGCCAGCGTGCACCTTGAGGAACAGCTTGCTGGCCAGCTTCGCCATGCGCGTCTGGCCCAGGCCCAGCGTCATGGTGATGAACGGATAGTCGCCGCGGCTGGAGGCGACGGTGTTGAACTTGTATTCCCAGCCCTGGAAGCCCTGCTCAAAGTCGTTGACGACGTCCTTCATGGCCTCCTCTTGCGCGCGCTCGTCGGAGAGACCCAGCGAGCGGTAGCGATCCAGGAACATGACGTAGCTGCGCTCGGCATACGGGTCGAGCAGCTGATCCACGCACGAGACGGTGAAGCCGCCGTACTGCTGGCTGGCCGCGGAAAGCACGATGTCGCCGATGACGTCGAAGGCGACGTTCAGCGTTTTGGGCTCGTTGTACCAGAGGTTGCCCATCTCAAAGCCGCCCTTGAGCACTGCGCCGACATCGAAAAGGCAGCAGTTCATCGTGTCGCGGCGGGCGGACATGTCGTGGATGTAGATATAGCCGTCGCGCTGCGCCTGAAGCTCCTCGACGTTGAGGAAGAACTTCTGGTAGAGCTGCTTGTTGAGCTGGTTGAAGATCAGGCTGCGGCGCGTGGAAACCAGCGCGCTGTCGGCGTTGGAGTTCTCCTTGTCGCCGATATACATGATCGACTGGGACTTTTTGTAGACTGCGTCGAGCATCTGCACGAAATCGGTCTTGTAATTGCGGTAGTCGCGGTAGGACTTGGCCACCTGCGGATTGATTGCGTCCAGCGCCCCTTCGACGATGTGATGCATCTGGGCGATGCGAACGCCCTCGTCTCCGATTTCCTGGCACTTCTCGGTGACGAAGTGGCAGATGAATTCCAGCTCGTCCGGCGTGAAGGTATACAGCACGCGCTCGGCGCTCTTGTTGACCGCGGCGACAACCTTGCTGACGTTAAACGGTTCTTTGGTTCCGTCCTTTTTGATGATGTACATCGGCGTCCCCCTCTTCTGCTTTCTTGTGGAAGGATGATGGATAAACCACAATATCTAGCGTGCTGAAAATAATTCCGGCACAATATTTAGTGCGTCATGGAGGATATCTTATCACGAAAGCCCGGGTGCGTCAAGGCTGACGGGCAAATATGAAAAAAGCTTCATAAATCCGTCATGCAGGTTTGAGCAGACCGGCCGACGGCCTGATAGCGCCTTCCGGCCGCATGAACAGCAGAAATCAAACCTTCGGTCGGTTTGCCTGGATTTGCTTCTTTTCATTGACAAGGCTGGCAATCGGTGCCATAATGAAGAAAAATCAAGGCGGCTGACTCTGCGCCGCCGGCGAAAGAAGGAAATCATCTTGAAGACGCATTATCATATGACCATCGCGGGCTGCGAACGCGACCTGCCCATTTGCCCGCTGAACGACAAGCTCTGTATCGCAGGCTTCGTCATTTTCGGAGACTGCGAGCTGACCGTGGCCTGCGCGGAGGCGCTGCTCAAGAAGGCGCCGGCGTTTGATTACATCATCACCGCGGAGAGCAAGGGCATTCCGCTGGCGTATGAGATGGCCCGCCAGATCGGCGCTGAAAAGTGGCTGCTCGCGCGCAAGGGCGCCAAGCTCTACATGAAGGATCTGTTCAGCGTGGAGGTGCGCTCCATCACCACCGACCATGTGCAGAAGCTGTACCTGGACGGCGAGGACGCCAAGCTCATGCAGGGCAAGCGGATTCTGATCGTAGACGACGTGATCTCCACCGGCGAGTCCCTGCGCGCGCTGGAGGAGCTGGTCGTCAAGGCGGGCGGTGAAATCTGCGGCCGCATGGCGATTCTGGCCGAGGGCGACGCACAGGAGCGCAAGGACATCATCTATCTGGAGAAGCTCCCGCTCTTTGACAGCGAGGGCAACGCGCTCGCCTGATTCTGTCGTACAATCCAATGGCACAAGCAGCCCCTTCGACGCATAGGATGCACAAGAAACGTCGAAAGGGGCTGTTCTTTATGGAGACCACCAATCAAAACGGCATGCAGGGCATCAGCGGCGAGGACCTCATCAATCAGCCGGCGCTCGATGCCATGGACAGCAACTGCCCATCCGGCAGCCAGAGCTACCGGGTGCAGCGGGGCGACAGCTTCTATCTGATTGCCAGGAAATTTGGCGTGAGCGTGCGCGCCCTGATGAATGCCAACCCGTCGATTGCCGCGGGCAGGCTTCTGGTGGGCGACATCCTGTGCGTACCGACGGGTGAGGGCCGCTCGTGTCCGGTCGGCTCCTCGGCGTATACCGTACAGCCAGGGCAGAGCGTGGTGGACGTGATGCTCGCGTCCAATGTGTCCCTGCGCGCGCTGCGGGAGTACAACGAGGATATCCGCCTGACGGCGCTGCGCCCGGGCGATGTGCTCTGCGTCCCGCCGGGAGGCGACCGCGGCCTGTGCGAGAACGGCGGCCCGGTCTATCGCATCCAGGAGGGCGATACGCTCGAGGAGATCGCAGAGCTCAACGGCACAACGGTGGAGCAGATGCTGAGGCTCAATCCGAATCTGCTGCCCAGCGACTTTGTCACCGGTCAGGTCATTTGCCTGCCCACAAGAAGGCGCACGGCGAACGGCACACAGGAAGAATCGACCATGTGATACGGCGGCACGGATACGTGCGAAGCGAAGAAGGGTCAAGGGGCGATGCCCCTTGCGGGGTTCAGGTGTGGCGCCCCTGAGCGGGTTTGGGCGACAGCCCAACGTATCCAATAAATCCGAGAAAAATGTCGTTTCAGAGCTGGCTGCGCAGCAGCCTACGATTGAAACGGGTTTGATTCGCACAGCAAGAGAAATACATAAAAAGCCTGCTCCGCGCGGAGCAGGCTTTTTGCATGCATGCCTTATTTCTTCTTGCCCTTGAGGGTGCCGAAGTCGAGCTTGTTCTCCGTGTGATTCATGAGCCGCTTAATGTTCGCCCTGTGCCGCCAGACGACCGACGCACCGATGCAGACGGTGATGATCCACAGCGACGGCTCCTGCCAATGGGTGATGACGATCAGCAGAGGCAGCGTGATCGCGGCGGCGATCGAGCCGACCGAGACATAATGCGTGACCGCCACCAGAATCAGGAACACGGCGAAGGCCAGCAAGGCCTGCACCGGGAACACGAACAGCAGGCTGCCGAAGCTGGTCGCGATGCCCTTGCCGCCCTTGAAGCCGAAGTAGAGCGGATAATAGTGGCCGAGCACCGCGCCGACGACGCCCAGCAGGCCGCCCAGCTCACCGCCGATCAGCCACTTGCCGATGAACACGGCGATGATGCCCTTGAGCATGTCGCCGATGAAGGTGAACAGCGCCATCTTGCGGCCGAGGACGCGCAGCATGTTGGTGGTGCCTGCGTTGCCGCTGCCCTGAGAGCGAATGTCGGTCTTGGCAAAGAGCTTGGAAAGCACCACGCCCGTGGAGATGCTGCCCAGCAGGTAGCCGGCGGCGATGACGATGAGGATGGAGATGAGGTTGTGGGTCATAACCATAAGGAATCAATCCTCCTTCTGAGTCTTCTGGCGCAGGATGAACTTGAGCGGCGTGCCTTCAAAGCCGAAGGCCTTGCGGAACTGGTTTTCCAGATAGCGCTGATAGGCGAAGTGCATCAGCTTTTCGTCGTTGACGAAGAAGACGAAGGTCGGCGGGCAGACGCTCTGCTGCGTCGCGTAATAGATCTTCAGGTGCCTTCCTGCGGTGAACGGCGGCTGCAGCGCGGCGGTTGCGTCGGCGAGCACATCGTTTAAAAGGCCGGTCGTGATGCGGCGGGAGGTCTGCTCATAGACGGATTTGACCGTCTCGAGCACCTTCGGCACGCGCTGGCCGGTCAGCGCGGAGATGAAGACCACGGGCGCATAGTCCATGAACTTGAGATCCTCGATGACCTTTTTGCGGTAGGTCTCCAGGGTGTTGGTGTCCTTTTCCACCGCGTCCCACTTGTTGACGACGATGATGGCGGCCTTGCCCTCCTCGTGCACATAGCCGGCGACCTTGGTGTCCTGCTCGGTCACGCCGTCCTCGGCGTTGATGACGATCAGCGCCACGTCGCAGCGGCGCACGGCAGTCAGCGCGCGCACGATGGAGTAGCGCTCGATGGACTCCTCCTCGATGGCGCGCTTGCGGCGGATGCCGGCGGTGTCGATGATGTTGTAGCGCTGGCCGTCGCGGGTGAACGCGGTGTCGATCGCGTCGCGCGTGGTGCCGGCGATGTCGGAGACCATGGAGCGCTCCTGGCCGAGGATTTTGTTGACCAGGCTGCTCTTGCCCACGTTCGGACGGCCGACGACGGCGATCTGGATGGTGTGCTCCTCCTCCGGGATGTCGTCGCTGCCCTCGGGGAAGTGACGCACCATCTCGTCGAGCAGCTCGCCCAGGCCCATCAGGTTGACGGACGAGATCGGGAACGGATCGCCCAAACCGAGGTTATAGAACTCGTAGATGACGTCGTTCATGCTGACGTTGTCCACCTTGTTAACCACCAGGATGACCGGCTTGTGGCTCTTGCGCAGCATGTTGGCGACCTCCTCGTCGTCCGCAGTCATGCCGGTGCGGCCGTCGGTGAAGAAGAGGATCACGTCGCAGGTCTCAATGGCGATCTCCGCCTGACGGCGCATCTGCCGGAGCATGATGTCGTCCGTGCGCGGCTCAATGCCGCCGGTGTCGATCAGCGTGAATTTGTGATTCAGCCATTCGCAGTCCGCATAGATGCGGTCGCGGGTGACGCCCGGCGTATCCTCCACGATGGAGATGCGCTTCTTGGCGATCTTGTTGAAGAAGGTCGATTTGCCGACGTTCGGACGGCCGACGACGGCGACAAGGGGCTTGGCCATGCGATTATTCCTCCGTTCCGCGCAGGGCGTCGAGCAGATCCGCGCCGTCGTCCGGGACGGGGTGAATGCGGATGCCCAGGGATTCCTGCGCCTCTTGCAGCGTCATGTCGTCAAGGAAGATGTCCTCTCCCTCGCGAAGCATGCTTTCGGTGATGAGTATTTCATCCGCTTCCACGCCCTTGAGCTGGGCAACCAGGTCCTGTCCGGTGATCAGGCCGGACACGGTGACCGTTTCGCCGAAGAAGCGGTTGACGATGGGGTGAATGGCGATCTGTACGCCGGGAATGGGGTATTCGTCCAGCAGCGTCTGCATGAACGGCGCAACCGACGTGCCCGTCGCCATGACGACGCGGCGGGGGACGATCTCCTTGTCGTCCGGGTCAAAGCGCCGGGCGAGCTGGTAGGCCTCCCGGAACTCGTCCCGCAGGCGGGCGAGCAGACCCACGCCGTTTTCAAACTGCGGAAAGTCCTCGTAGGTGTCCGCCTCGGGAATCGGCAAACCGGCGATCTGGTAGAACTCGTCGGACGGGAAGACAAAGCGCGTGCCGTGGCGCTTGAGCATCTCCTTCTGGAAGGCCTCCGCTTGCCGAACTACAGTCAGCGCCTCCTCCTTTGTGTAGGGGCGCAGCGGGTAGAGGTGCTCGCGATAGCGGGTCAGGCCCACGGGCACCAGCGCCACCGTCAGCGCGTGCGGCGCGAGGGAGGCCAGGTCGGAAAGCGTCCTGTCCAGCTCCGGGCCGTCGTTGATCTCCGGGCAGAGCACCACCTGGCAGTGGAAGCTCATCCCGTTGTCCGCAAAGCGACGCAAATGCTCCATGATTCTGTCCGCGTGGACGTGAGAGAGCATCTTCTTACGCAGCTCGCCGTTGGTCGTCTGGACGGAGACGTAGATCGGGCTCGCCTTGCGCTCGATCATGCGGTCCATTTCGGCCTTGGGCAGGTTGGTCAGCGTCACGAAGTTGCCGGCCATCAGCGACAGCCGCCAGTCGTCGTCGCGCACATACAGGCTGGACCGCATGCCCGGCGGCATCTGCTCGATGAAGCAGAACATGCAGTGGTTCGCGCAGGTCTTCGGGCAGCTCATCAGCGAGGACTCCAGCGTCAGCCCCAGGGAATCCTCCGTGCGCTTATGGATATGCACCGTGCGCTGCGCGCCGGTTTCATCTTCAAGCAGCATCTCCAGGGAAGGCCGCGCGGTCAGAAACTGGTAATCCACCAGATCCAGCACCGGCGTGCGGTTGATGGAGATGAGCGTTTCTCCGGACTTGATGCCGCTGCGCGCGGCAAGGGAGCCGGGGAAGACGCCGGCAATGCGCTGGGACATGCTTTCGTGACACCTCTTTTTCAAATTAACCCAACTTATTATCTACAAATTCATTCGCAAAGTCAAGCGTTTTCAGGAAAGCGGCATGAAAACACGGGCCCGGGGCATGTATAGCCTACCGGTCCCGTGTGAATATCCTGTTGCAGCCGTGTTTCAGAATGGTGACTATTTCATGTGGCGTCCTCATCCTTCTTTTTGCCGACAAGTCCGCCCGTCATCTCGCGCAGGTTGCGGCCGATCTTGTTGCCCATGGCCTTGCCGCCGCCCGTCTGCACGAGCGCAAAGAGGATCACACCCACGACGACGAGCACAGCCAGCAGCGCAATGCCGGACATGGAGCCCTTGTTTTTGGCGGAAGCGGACGCTTTTTCAGCGGATTCGGCCTTTTCGGTCTTCGTGCTCTTGGCGCTGCCGGTCTGCGCGCCGTAGAGCGTGGTGGAGACCACGTCGGCCATCACGTCGGTGGAATTGAGCACGCGCTCCTTGCTGATGGTGTGCGTGCCGAACTCCAGCAGGATGGCGTTGGGCGAAAGATCCTGGTTGTAGTTGCCCTTGCCGATGAAGATGTCCTTCACCAGACCGGGGTATTTCTTGTCCGCGACGGCCTTGATCTCCTTGGCGAACGCGCGGTTCACCTCGCTGTTCTGGTTGCTGCGGCCCACGAGCAGGCGCACCTGTGAGGCGTTCTCACCGTCGATTGTGGCGACGTATTCGTCCGCATTGGGAATGCCGTCGCGGTGGATGTCGATGATCGCGTCCGGCCGGTTCTGCAGCAGGCGTTCCGCCGTGCGGCGGCTGCGCCGGTACGCGCCGGAATCGTGCGGCAGGTGGGTGGATTCGTCAAGGATCACATCAATCCCCTGGGCCTGCAGCGCGTCGCGGAACTGGCGCGCCACGTCATAGATGCCGCCCTGCCCCTCGATGCTCTGCGCGCCGTCAGAGGGGACGTAGCTCTCATCGCTGTGGGTGACGTACATGGCGATGAGCTTCTTGCTGTCCGTGCTGTCCGACGCAGCTTGAACCGCGCCGCCTTCCTGCGCGAAGACGGCCTGTGCCTCGCCCGCGTCCAGCCAGGAGACGTCCGGCATGGTCTCCTCGCCGATGCGTATGGCTGTGGCGGTCGTGCCGTTGACCTGCTCGATGCGGTAGAGCGCATTGTCCCGGCTGATGTACTCGTCGCCGGCGTTCACGGCGTGGGAGATGGCAAAGAGCGCGGCACCGTTCTCATCGGTGACGGTAAAGACGGCGCTGTCGTCCGGATCGTCCTCCGCCAGCGCGGCGGGCGCAAGGAGCATGAGCGCAAGCAGCAGACAGAAAAGCCTCTTTTTCATGCGCGGTGTCCTCCCTGGATGGCGCCATCCTCATGCGGCGCTCGGGCGCGGCCGGTCTGTATTCGCTCCATGATCTCGCCGACCAACTCGCACATCAGCACGCCGGTGATGCCCGCAATCACCACCGCGTCAAGCGCGCCAGCGCCGCCGAGGTGCACCGTCTGGTTGATGCCCTTCATCCACAGCGACACGCCGCCGACGATGTCTGCGATGATCACGCCCAGCACGCCTGCGATGAACGCGCTGCGGCGCGAGCGGCCCAGCAGCCAGGCGATGACGCCGCCCGCGATGCCGGTGAGGATCATCGGGTCGAGCATGGGCATGGCGAGCGGATCGGAGGGAATCACCAGATTCAGCGCGTAGATGGACGCCGCCGTGAGGACGGAGGCGACCAGCGCGCGCACGCGTTCCTTGCCCGTGCCCGCGTGCAGCAGGAGATAGACGCACACGATGAAGGGGATGAGCGCGCCGCCGATGTTCAGCTCGATGAGCCCCAGCGGGATGCTCGGGAGCCAGCCGCCGATGAAGATGGCCGCGACGCACAAGAGCGCCTGCCGGTCGGTGAGCGCCATGCGGTCAAGCACGCGCTGGAGCACGCCGAAGAGGATCAGCAAACCGAGCACGAGCAGCAGGATCATGCCGATAGACATGGTAAAAACCTCGCTTTCTGATACGCTTATGCGGCTAGTCTGCGGTTTTGCTGCACATTTTATCCTCAAAGCGCGCGCAAAAAACGAAGGAATGGCAATTCTTGCAAATCCTGCGCATATCTGCTAAAATAAGAGGCTGCATCATCACAAGGGAGGTTCTATTCATGGCAAAAGCGTATTCTGCCAGCATGCTCAAGGTGCTCGAGGGACTCGATGCGGTCCGGATGCGTCCGGGCATGTACATCGGTTCGACGGGCTCCCGCGGCCTGCACCACCTGCTCTGGGAGATCGTGGACAATGCGATTGACGAGGTGGCCAACGGCTATGCCAGGAGCGTCCGTGTGGAGCTGCACAGGGACGGCAGCGCCTCCGTCGAGGACGACGGACGCGGCGTGCCGGTGGATATCCATCCGGAGCTGGGCATAACGGGCGTGGAGATGATCTACACCAAGCTGCATGCCGGCGGCAAGTTCGATCACGAGAATTACAATTATTCCGGCGGCCTGCACGGCGTGGGCGCGTCGGTGGTCAACGCGCTCTCCAAATGGCTGGTCGTGGACAGCTGCACCGGCGGCGGCCATTACCGCATGCGCTTTGAGAGCAATTACGATCCCAAGGAGAAGAAGATCGCCTCCGGCCGGCCGGTAACGGCGCTCGAGCGCGTGGGCGCCACCCGCCGCCACGGCACGCGCGTCACGTTCCTGCCGGACGATACGGTCTTTGAAGAGACGAAATTCAATGCCGATACGGTGCGCCGCCGCCTGCGCGAGCTGGCGTACCTGAACCGCGGCCTGGAGATCACGTTCATCGACGAGAGGGAAAAGGATCCGGAGAAGCAGAAGAACGTCTTCCTGTACGAGGGCGGCCTTGAGGACTACGTCAAATACCTCAACCGCGACAAGACGCCGGTGTATGATAACATCATCATGCTGGAGGGCATGCAGGAGGACGTGCGCATCTGCCTGGCCATCCAGCACACGGACGACTATTCCGAGAGCATCTTCTCCTATGTCAACAACATCCCGACGGCCGAGGGCGGCACGCACGAGATGGGCTTCAAGGCGGGCTTTACCCGCGCGCTCAACGACTATGCCCGCCGCATCGGCGCGCTCAAGGAGAAGGACAACAACCTCATGGGCGAGGACTACCGCGAGGGCATCACGGCGGTGCTGCTGACCTTCGTGCGCAATCCGCAGTTCGAGGGCCAGACCAAGGGCAAGCTGGGCAACACGGAGGTGCGCCCGGCGGTCGAGGCGTTCGTCTACGCGCGCATGACCGAATACCTGGAGAACCTCAAGAACCAGGACGTCGCGAGCAGCATCGTGGAAAAGGCCGTGCGCGCCAGCAAGGTGCGCGAGGCTGCGCGCAAGGCGAAGGAGGTCGCCCGCGCGAAGAACCAGCTGGAGGCCGCGCCGCTGGTGGGCAAGCTCTCCAGCTGCACCGGAAAAAAGCCCGAGCTCAACGAGATGTTCATCGTGGAGGGCGACTCCGCAGGCGGCAGCGCCAAGCAGGGCCGCGACCGCCGCTTCCAGGCGATCCTACCGATTCGCGGCAAGCCGCTCAACGTGGAGAAGAAGCGCATCGATCAGGTGCTAGCCAACGAGGAGTTCCGCTCCATCATCACGGCGCTGGGCACCGGCATCGGCGAGGATTTCGACATCAAAACGCTCAAGTACCACAAAGTCATCATCCTCTCGGACGCCGATCAGGACGGCGCGCACATCCGCGCGATCTTGCTCACATTCTTCTATCGCTACATGCGCCCGCTGATCACCGAGGGCCATGTGTATATCGGCATGCCGCCGCTGTATCGCGTGGCCAAGGGCGACAGGATCGTCTATGCCTATGACGACAGGGAGCTGGCGAAGGTGACGGCCTCCGTCGGGCGCGGCTACACGATCCAGCGCTACAAGGGCCTGGGCGAGATGGACCCGTCCCAGCTCTGGGAGACGACCATGAACCCGGAAAACCGCCAGCTCATGCAGGTGACGCTGGAGGACGTGGCCGAAGCGGAGCGCCTGGTTACGCTGCTGATGGGCGACAAGGTCGAGCCCCGGCGCGACTACATCACGGCCTACGCCGATTTCAACAAGGTGGACACGTTCCTCGCGCAGGAAGGGAAGGACAGAAAGTAAATGGCACGCAAAAAGACCCCGGATACGGCGGAGCAAAAGCCTCAGCACGCGATCATCCAGCGGCCCATGGAAGAGGTCATGCACATTTCCATGATTCCGTACGCGGAGCACGTCATCCTCGAGCGCGCGCTGCCGCGCGTGGAGGACGGCCTCAAGCCCGTGCAGCGCCGCATTCTCTTCACCCTGAACGAGCTGGGCGTCACGCCGGACAAGCCGCACAAGAAGTGCGCGCGCATCGTCGGCGACTGCCTGGGCAAATATCATCCGCACGGCGACAGCTCCGTCTATGACGCGATGGTGCGCATGGCGCAGCCCTACAGCATGCGCGGCGTGCTGGTGGACGGCCACGGCAATTTCGGCTCCATCGACGGCGACAGCGCCGCGGCGATGCGATACACCGAGGCGCGCATGGCGCCTCTGGCGCTGGAGATGCTGCGCGACATCGACAAGGATACCGTACCCTTCAGCTTCAACTTCGACGACTCCCTCAAGGAGCCGGACATGCTGCCCGCGCGCTACCCGAATCTGCTGGTCAACTGCGCGTCCGGCATCGCGGTCGGCCTGGCGACAAACATCCC
>JAGBDL010000170.1 GCA_017937505.1 Clostridia bacterium
AACACGCGCGCGTGCGGCGGGCCGTCCTGCGCGATGATCTCATAGCTGGGCGTCTCCTCGCCCAGCGCCTGCAGATACTCCTGCAGGGCGCTCTTCGCGTCGCGGTCGCTGCCCGCGGCGGACTCGTAATCGCCCATCGCCAGATCGACCAGCGCCGCGGCCTTGTCCATGCCCGCGTCCAGATACACGGCGGCGATGACCGCCTCCATCGTGTCCGCCAGGATCGACGGGTTCTCCCTGCCGCCGACGACCTCCTCGCCGCGGTCGAGCTTGAGGAACGCGCCCAGGCCAAAGCGGCGCGCCGCCTCCGCCAGATTCGCCTCGCACACCAGGCTGGCGCGCCGGCGGGTCAGCTGGCCCTCCTTGAGCTTGGGAAACTTGTGATAGAGCACCCGGCTGACGCAGATTTCCAGCACCGCGTCGCCCAGAAACTCCAGGCGCTGATTGTCCCTGCACTTGTGCTGAAGCGCGTAGGAGGGATGCGTCATCGCCAGATCGAGCAGCGATTCATCGGCAAAGGTATGGCCGATCGCCCGCTCAAGCGCATGATAATTCATGATGATTCCTTTCCATGCGTCCACGCCCGTTCATTTCGCTTTCCACAACGTCCGTCGCGCAAACCGAAATAAGCGGGAAAGCCGCTGCCGGGCGCTTTTCCCGGCAGCGGGCTTTTGCATTACATCTTCTCTTCGATATACCGGGCCATGTCGCCGACGGTCTTGACCTTCTCGATCGCGTCGTCCTCAACCTCGATGCCAAACTCGGTCTCCACGTCCATGACCAGCATCATGACCGACGCGCTGTCGGCCTGCAGGTCCTCCTTCAGGCGGCTCTCCGGCGTCACCTGCGCGGCGTCCACGCCCATCTGCTCGGCCACCATGGCAATCAGCTTTTCCATCATATTCGTTTTCCTCCTTTGATCAAATGACTGTCTGTACATCAATCCTGCGATTGTGCCTGCTCGTTTTCCGCCTGCGCCGCAGCCAGCTGCGCAACGCCCTCGCGGATCAGGTCGACCACGCCGGTCGTCACCACGGTGCGGGCCTGGCGGATCGCGCAGAAGATTGCGCGGGCCTGGGAGTTGCCGTGGGCCTTGATGACCACGCCCTCCACGCCCAGCAGCGGTGCGCCGCCGATCTCCTCGGAGTTGAAGCTGTCCTTGAGCGCCTTGAAGGTATCCTTCGCCAGCAGCGCGGCGATCTTGCCCTTCGTGCTGCCCAGCAGGCCCTGCTTGAGCAGCTTGAACAGCACAGAGATCACGCCCTCAGTGTTCTTGAGCACGACGTTGCCCACAAATCCGTCCGCCGCCAGCACGTCGCACTGCCCGGCCAGCGTGTCGCGCGCCTCGACGTTGCCGATAAACCTGTACGTCTTCTGCACACTCATCAGCGCATAGGCCTGCTGAGCCTGCTCGTTGCCCTTGGCCGCCTCCACGCCGATGTTGACCAGACCGACCTCGGGATTCTCCACGCCCATGACGCGGTTCATGTAGATGCTGCCCATCATGGCGAACTGGTTGATCCACTCGGGCTTGCAGTCGGTGTTCGCGCCCGCGTCCATCAGCAGCATCGGGCGGCCCGGCACCGGCAGCAGCGCGCCGATCGCCGGACGATCCACGCCCTTGATGCGGCCGATCTTGAACATCGCGCCCGCCATCACCGCGCCGGTGGAGCCGGCGGAGACGAACGCCTGCGCCTCCTTGCGGCGCACGATGTCCATGCCCACGTTGAACGTGGAATCCTTCTTGCGGCGCAGGGCCATGACCGGGTGCTCCTCGGTGCTGATGACCTCCGTCGCGTTCGCGATGTGCAGCCGCTCCCTGACGGCCGCGCAGGCCGCCTGATCGGCATATTCGCCGATGGTCTTCTCCATCAGCGCCTGCGGACCGACGAGGACGATCTCGATGTCGTCAAATTCGCGCAGCGCGTCGATCGCGCCGTCCACGTTCACCTTGGGCGCGTTGTCGCCGCCCATGGCGTCCAGTACGATTTTCATCATGGAATGATGCCTCCTGCTTTTGGGTTATATCGTTTTCTCTTCAGGATTCCGGTGGGTAAAGGCATACATGCCGATGCCTGCCGCGATGGCGAGGTTCAGTGAGTCGATCCTGTCGCTGTGCGGGATCAGCGTGCTGATGCCCAGGCGCGCGAATTCGTCCGGCAGACCGGTGGCCTCGTTGCCGAAGACCAGCGCGTATTCGCCGCCCACGCGCCTGACCGCCTCGTCAAGCGGCACGGCGCCGGTGAGCATGAACGGAAACAGCTGACGCGCCGGGAACTGCGCGCGGTATTCCTCAAAGGAATCGAAGTGGCGGATGTGCAGCGAGAACGCCGCGCCCATCGACGCGCGCGTCACGCGCGGATCGTCCGAATCGACCGCCGGACGGATGATGGCGATGTTCGTCAGGCCAAAGCCCAGCGCCGTGCGCAGGATCGTGCCCAGGTTGCCGCTGTCGCTGGGGTTAACCAGCACGATGTGCGGCGCGCCGGCTGCAAAAACGCCCTCCTGCTTTCGGTACACCATCGCTGCAAAGCAGTTTTCCTTTTTGCTGATGCGCTCAAGCGCCCTGTCCGCGATCTCGGCGCGCACGCCAAGCGCCTCAGCCTGCGCGCGCAGCTTCTGCGCGCCCTCGCTCTTCCCGCTCGTGCTGGAGAGCAGCAGGCGCAGGCAGCGCTCCGGCGCGTTCTTTAAGCACTCCGTCGCCGGAAAAATGCCCGGCGCATAGGAATAATCAAGGGATTTATCGTAAGCCTCCAGCCTGGCCACTGCCGCGCCTCCTTCGCAAACCCATAGTACACACATTCAACCATCTTGGAATTATAGCAGATCCCCGCCGTTTCTTCAAGGCATGCATGGAATTTCGGTCAGTGTTAAGGAATATTAAGGCATCATCTCACAAAATCCGTCGAGAATCATTATGCATTTATTGACTGTTTTTTGTTTTCGGTTGAAACTCGCTTTTTTTTACACTATAATACTACATTGACATAAGCTGTTTATTGCAGCTTTGCGCCTGAGTGCGCTTCCTGTTC
The DNA here is from genome assembly GCA_017937505.1 of Clostridia bacterium. Classification (GTDB taxonomy): domain Bacteria; phylum Bacillota; class Clostridia; order Christensenellales; family Aristaeellaceae; genus Ventricola. Next base: position 3,033 of record JAGBDL010000170.1, read on the forward strand.
TCCAAGAGAAAAACGCGTTTCGATATACGACATTTCAGAAAGGATCACGATCATGTCCGAACCCCTTCGTATCGGCCTGGACATCGGTTCCACGACCATCAAATGCGTCGTCCTGAACAGCAGCGACGAGATCGTCTATTCCTGCTACGACAGGCACTATTCCCTCATCAGCCAGAAAACCCGCGAGCTGCTTACGCGCCTTGACAAGGATGTCGCCCACGGCGCGCCCGTGCGCCTGAGCATTTCCGGCTCCGCGGGCATGGGTCTGGCGCTGGGCTCGCACATTCCCTTTGTGCAGGAGGTCTATGCGACGAAGGTTGCCGCAGACATGTACCTCCCGGGCACGGACGTCATCATCGAGCTGGGCGGCGAGGATGCCAAAATCCTCTTCCTCAAGGGCACGCTCGAGGTGCGCATGAACGGCTCCTGCGCGGGCGGCACCGGCGCGTTCATCGACCAGATGGCCACGCTGCTGGGCATCACCCCCGCACAGATGAACGAGGAGGCTGCCAGGGCGGAGCGCACCTACACCATCGCCTCCCGCTGCGGCGTGTTCGCCAAGACCGACGTGCAGCCCCTGCTCAACCAGGGCGCCAAGCGCGCGGACGTGGCCCGCTCCATCTTCATGGCCGTGGTCAACCAGACCATCGCGGGCCTGGCGCAGGGCCGCCCGATCGATGGCAACGTCGTCTACCTCGGCGGCCCGCTCACCTTCATGAGCGAGCTGCGCGCCTGCTTTGACGAGGCGCTGGGCCTTACCGGCCTGTGCCCGGAGAACTCGCTCTACTTTGTCGCCCTGGGCGCGGCCCATCAGGCGATGGAGGACATGAAGCTTGAGAGCTGCATCGAAGCGATCGAAGCATTCCACAGCACGGAGAGCTACAACGCCCTGCCCCCGCTGTTTGAAACCGAGGACGACCTGAACGCCTTCCGGGCGCGCCACGCGCGGGCGAAGGTCGCCCGCCGCGACCCCGAGGGCTATACCGGTAACGTGTACCTGGGCATTGACTCCGGCTCCACGACGATCAAGTCCGTCGTCATCTCCGAGGACGGCGAGCTGCTGCTCACCCGCTATCAGTCCAACTCCGGCGATCCGGTGCCGCATGTGCGCAGCTTCCTCACCGATCTGCGCATGGAGCACCCGGACTGGAAGGTCTGCGCGGGCGCGGTCACCGGCTATGGCGAGGACCTCATCCGCAGCGCGTTCGGCGTGGACTTCGGCCTGGTCGAGACCGTGGCGCACTTCACCGCCGCGAAGGCCTTCATGCCCGACGTCGATTTCATCATCGACATCGGCGGTCAGGACATCAAGTGCTTCAAGATTCACAACGGCGTCATCGACAACATCTTCCTCAACGAGGCCTGCTCCTCCGGCTGCGGCTCCTTCCTGCAGACGTTCGCCAATGCGCTGGGCTACGACATCGCGGAGTTCGCCCAGCTCGGTCTGGCCGCGCGCAAGCCGGTCGACCTCGGCTCCCGCTGCACGGTGTTCATGAATTCCTCCGTCAAGCAGGCGCAGAAGGACGGCGCGGACGTGACCGACATCTCTGCCGGCCTGTCCATCTCCGTCGTCAAAAACGCGCTGTACAAGGTCATCCGCTGCTCCAGCGCGCAGGATCTGGGCCGTCACATCGTCGTGCAGGGCGGCACGTTCCTCAACGACGCGGTGCTGCGCGCGTTTGAAAACGAGCTGAAGACCGACGTCGTCCGCCCGGACATCGCCGGCCTGATGGGCGCCTACGGCGCGGCGCTGCACGCCAGGGCCCAGCGCGCCCTGATCCCGGGCGAGAGCACGGTGCTCAGTCTGGACGCGCTCAGCCGCTTCAGCAACGACGTCACGCATACCCGCTGCAACGGCTGCGAGAACCACTGCCGCCTGACCATCAACTACTTCGGCGAGGGCCGGCGCTACATCAGCGGCAACCGCTGCGACCGTC
>JAGBDL010000171.1 GCA_017937505.1 Clostridia bacterium
CACCAAGCAGGGTGTTACGGAATTGAAAGAGAAGATAGCACATCTTGTGAAGGTGGAAGATTCCAGATTTCAGATTGGCTCCTGCACGGGCAGCGCGTCACAGTCCGCGCGCAGCAGCACGCAGGGGCCCTCCTTGCTCTCCCCCAGCACGCCGATCACGCCGCCGTCCGGGACGATGTGGATGCCCAGCCCCAGAGCCTCCAGCGCGGAGACGATGTATCCAAGCGTCTGCGTCTCCTGTCCGGAGAGCTCCGGGTGCTCGTGCAGCCACCGCCTGTCCGCAATCATCTGCGGCTCGTACGGGCGGAGCATGTCCAGGGTGTTCATGTTTGCCTCACTCCCTCAAGAATACTCCCTCAGCCACGGCTTCGCCGTGCCAGCTCCCTCAGGAGGGAGCCATATCCCAAGCCTCCCTCTTGAGGGAGGGGAACCATCCGCAGGATGGCGGAAGGAGTAAAATGCCGGGCCAAGCGCCCGGCATCGGTTAATGCATCAACAGGTACACGAGCATCACGCAAAGGCCCAGACCGAAGAGCAGCAGGCCGTAGCTCATCGTGTGCGTAATCCTGCGCACGGCGGCCATCATGCCGTTCCACCAGCCCGCCAGCGTGCCCGTGTAGTGGTGGGCATGCGGATGGCTGCGCAGCAGCGTGCGGTTGACGATCTCTGCCGCTTTGTCCGCCGCGCCGCCGACCGTATCGGTCACGGCGTTGCCCACACGGATGGTTTCCGTGTAGTGCTTCATCGCCAGGAACGTCCGGTTGATCTGCGCCGCGATCATGTCCAGCACGTCGCCCAGCAGCTTGCTGACCACCGCGCCCGCGAAGGACAGCGCGCGCAGCGCCGGCCAGTATACCCGGTTCTCAAGCTTCTCCTCGTTGCCGATCTGCGCAAGCCTGCCGCCGGCATTCAGCAGGCCGTAGATGAACGGACGGTAGACGCGGTCCTCGATGTCCAGCTTTTCGGGCCAGAGATCGACGTACACGCGCTCGCCGTCCACCTTCGGCATCAGCTTCGTGCGGATGAAGCCGACGTAGACGATCACGCCGATGGCCAGAGAGATGCACGCGCCCTTGAGGTTGGTCAGGGAGAAGTAGTGCACCGCGTGCACCGGCGTGCCCGCGTGCAGGAAGCCGCCGGCAAAGTCCGCGATCCTGTCCATCGTCAGGTTCGGCTGCAGGCCGAGCAGCGGCACCAGGACGGCGCTCGCGAGCAGCGCGATGCGCGTCAGCCAGGTCATGTACGGCTTCTTCGCGTCGTAGAAGATCTGCTCGGTCGGGTGCTTCTGCCAGAACAGGCAGATGTAGAGCTTGATCATGTACGCGCCGGTCAGGCCGCCGGAGAACAGGTAAATCCACTCGGCCAGCGTGTAGAGCAGCGCCAAACCGGTCTGTCCGCCGGCATGCAGCAGCTCCGCGTACTCGACAATGCCCTCGTGAATCAGCGTCTTGGAGACGTAGCCCGAGAAGCCCGGCACGCCCATCAGGCCGAACGCGCCCATCAGGAACGCGAAGTGCAGGACGGGCTTTTTGCGGCCGAAGCCGCGCACGTCGTTCAGGTTCAGCTTGTGCAGGTGCATGTACACCACGCCCGCCGCCATGAACAGGATGAGCTTGAAGAGCGAGTGATTGACCATGTACAGCAGCGCGCCGCGCGCCGCCAGGGCGTTGTGGTGGCCCAGCAGGCAGCTCATGGCGATGCCCGTGAGGATGAAGCCGATCTGGGACATCGAGGAGCACGCCAGCGTGCGCTTGAGGTTCACGGAGAACACGGCCAGCACCGCGCCGCCGAGCATCGTGATGAGCGCCAGCACCAGCAGCATGTTGCCCCAGGCCTTGCTCTCGCGGAAGATGTTCGCGGAGACGACGATGATGCCGAAGATGCCGGACTTGGTCAGGATGCCGGAGAGCAGCGCGGACGCCGGCGCCGGGGCGACCGGATGCGCCTTGGGCAGCCAGATGTGCAGCGGGAACATGCCCGCCTTCGCGCCGAAGCCGAAGAGGATGCACAATCCCGCAGCCCAGAGCGCGCCGCGGCTTTCGCAGGCCTCCGCCGCCGCGTACAGCTCGGAGATGGTGAGCGTGCCCAGCGTCATCCACAGGATGAACAGTCCGACGAGCATCACCATGCCGCCGATGATGGCAACGGCCAGGTACGTCTCCGCCGCGCGCATCGCGCCCGGGGTCTCGTCGTGCGCGACCCAGGTGTAGGACGTGAACGACATGATCTCAAAGAAGATGAACGTCGTGAACAGGTCGCTGGAGAGGAACACGCCCAGCGTCGCGCCCAGGGTCATCAGGTAGAAGAAGTAATAGCGGTTGCGGTTGTGATAATGGTGCGCAAAGTACTGCCTGCTGAGCATGGAGGTGCACAGCCACATCACGCCGCCCACCAGCGCGTACAGCGCGCGGAAGCCGTCCAGCTCGAAGTTCAGCGCCATGCCGCAGAAGCCCGGAATGGTCAGCTGATACGCCGCGCCGCGCGCCACGCCGACCACGGCGGAAAGCGTCACGGCGAACGTCACCAGGCAGGACACGATCACGAAGCCGTCGCGCGCGTCCTTGCTCCGGCGTCCGATGACATAGGAGCAGACCGCCGCGATCATCGGGAAAAAGACCAGAAATGCAAGCGTCATGTTCTTCCTCCCCTTCTCAGATCACGCCGGCAGCCACGGCCGCCAGTTTGGCGATGATGGTGTTGGAGAAGACGCCGCAGGCCACAATCGCGATCGTCAGGATCGCCAGCGGCAGCTTCATCTTCCAGGTCGGGTCATAGCAGCGGCCCACCGCGAGGCCCTCCGTGTCCTCCAGCGGACGGAAGAACGCGAAGAACGCCACACTCATCAGGTAGATCGCCGTGAGCACCGCGGAAACGAGGATCGCCGCCACGCCAAGGGTGCCCATCACCGTTCCGCTGTGCACCGCCGCCATGCCGATCATCCACTTGCTCACGAAGCCCGGCAGCAGCGGCGTGCCCATCAGCGCCAGCGCCGCCACCGTGTACACCGCGAAGGTGAACGGCATGATGCTGCCGAAGCCGCGCAGGCTCTCGATCTGGGTCTTGTGGGTCTTCACCAGCACCGCGCCCGCGCAGAAGAACAGCGTGATCTTCATCAGCGCGTGGAACACCATGTGCGCCAGCGCCGCGGTCAGGCCCTCCGCCGTCATCAGGCACGCGGCCAGCACGATGTAGGACAGGTTGGAAATCGTGGAATACGCCAGGCGGCGCTTGAAGTGGTGCTCGCGCACGGCCATCGTGGAGCCGTACACGATCGTCAGCACCGCCAGCAGCATCGCGATGTGCTGCGCCCAGGTGCCGCGCAGCAGGTGCGCGCCGAAGCTGAAGTACGTCAGGCGCATGATCGCGAACACGCCGGACTTGACGACCGCGACCGCGTGCAGCAGCGCGGTGACTGGCGTCGGTGCGACGGAGGCCCGGGGCAGCCAGGCGTGCATCGGGAAGACCGCCGCCTTCACGCCAAAGCCCGCGAACGCGCACAGATAGCCGATGCGCAGCAGCAGCGGATGCTCGCTTGCGAACGCCTCGGAGAGCACGCCGCCCATCACGAACGCGCCGCCGTTGCCGAACGCGACGATGATCATCACGCCCACGAACGCGACGGCCGCGCCGAAGAAGGAATAGATCATGTACATCCGGCCGGCCGCAACGCTCTCGCGGCTCGTGCCGTGCATGACCAGCGGGATCGTCGCCAGCGTCAGGAACTCATAGAAGATGTACATCGTCATGATGTTCGCCGCCGTGGAGATGCCCAGCGTCACGCCATAGGTGATCGTATAGAGCGCGAAGAAGTGGTTTTCGCCGCCCTCGTGCTCCATGTATTCAAAGCCATAGAGCACGGCCAGCGGCCACAGGAACGCCACCAGCGCCGTAAAGACGCTGCCCAGCCCGTCGATGACAAAGGCAACGGGCATGTCCTGCATGAGCATGAACGCGACCGCCGGGGTCTCGCTGCGATGGGTCAGGCAGAAGAGCACGATCAGGGACGTGGCCACGGTCACGCCCTCCACCGCCCACTCGCGCTGCGCGCGGGTTTTGGGCGGGGCAATCAGCATCGCAAGGCCCGCGACGATCGGAAGAAATACCGCAAGGCAAAGCATAGACATTCTCTCCTTACAGGATCGCCGCCGCAGCGGACGCAATCACGTTGGTCAGGGGCTGGGCCAGCACGCCGCAGAGCACGACGCCCACGGCCAGCACGAGCATCGGCACGGTCATCAGCCTGCCCGGCTCACGGCTCTCCAGAGATGCATAGTCGTAGTCGTTGCCCGGGAAGAAGCCGTTAATGGTCACCTGCAGCAGGTACGCCGCCGTCAGCAGCGCGGAAATGATCAGCACGACCGGGCCGACAATGCCGAACGCGCCGATGCCCGCGCCCATCGCGCCGGTCGCCAGCTGCCACTTGCTCACGAAGCCGCCCGTCGGCGGGATGCCGATCAGGCCCAGGGAAGCGATGGTCCAGCACCAGATGGTGATGGGCATCTGCTTGCCGATGCCGCGCAGATCGCGGACGTAGGTCTTGCCGGTCTGATGGATGATCGCGCCGGCGCACAGGAACAGGCAGTTCTTGATGGTGGAGTGCGCCACGACGTGCAGGATCGCGCCGCTGAAGGCCACCGGATTCAGGCACGCCAGGCCGAAGAGCACATAGGACACCTGCGAGACGGTGGAGTATGCCAGGCGCTTCTTGAGCAGCGGCTCGCGGTACGCCAGCATGGAGCCCATGAATACGGTCACCAGCGTCAGCGTGAGGAACGCCGTCTGCACCCAGGTGCCGCGCAGCGTGTCCGCGCCGACCAGGAAGTAAATCACGCGGATGATGGCGAGCACGCCCGCCTTGGTGATCACGCCGGAAAGCACGGCGGATGCCGGGGCCGGGGCCACGGGGTGCGCGGTCGGCAGCCAGCCGTGCATCGGGAACATGCCGGCCTTGGTGCCAAAGCCCAGGATGACCAGGAAGCTGATGACCAGCAATCCGGTGTGGGAGGCGCCCGCCACCGGCGTCAGGCCGCCGGCGGTGAAGGTCACGCCGCCCAGGTAGTGATCAAAGAAGAAGATGCCCAGCAGGCCCAGCATCGCGCCGAAGATCGAGTAGATCAGGTACTTGATGCCCGCGGCGACGGCCTGCGGCGTGCGCTCGTGCACGACCATCGGCACGGAGAGCAGCGTCATCAGCTCGTAGAAGACGTACAGCGTCACCATGGAGCCGGCGTAGCACTGGCCCACCAGCGCGGAGAGCACGGTCATGTAGAACAGCTGATAGCTGCGCTCGTTGTGATCGTGGTTCATGTACTCCAGCGCGAACACGGAGCCGATCAGCCACATCGCCGCCATCAGCACGGCGAAGATGGAGCCCAGGATATCCACATGCAGGATCAGGGAAAGGGTGGGCGTCATGTTCAGCAGGAGCACGCCGGTGCCCTGCGCCGTGCACAGGAAAAGCACCATCGCCAGCTCCAGCGCCAGCGCGCCGCAGTTCAGCTTCGCGCGCAGCGCGCGGTCCTCCTTCGCCGCGGGCAGGCACCACACGATAAGGCCGGCCAGCGCCGGGAAGAAGACGGCCAGAATCATCAAAGCAGTCACGGTTGTATCCTCCTAGAATGCATTGGTTTCAGTCTTGCATCATGCGGGTGCCGGTCACGCGAACCGGGTCAGCCCCTCGGCCAGCGCCGACAAAAACGGCTGGGAGAACAGGCCCATCGCGAGGTTGAGCGCCATCAGGCCGACAAGGCCCACCGTGGTGAACGGGTTTTTGCGCACCGTCGGCGGGAGCACCTCGTCGCCCTCCTTGGTCGGGATGAACAGCGTCATCGCCGTGCCCAGGAAGTACACCGCGTTGAGCAGCGTGGAGATGGCCACCGCGCCCAGCACGATCCCCATGTGACGGCCGCCGACCTCGATGGCCGCCTGCGTCAGCGTGATCTTGGTCATGAAGACGCTCAGCAGCGGAACGCCGGTCAGGTTCAGCGCGCCCAGCGAGAACGCCAGGGCCAGCAGCGGCGAATGATAGAACGCGCCGCGCAGATGCTTGCGCAGGTGCGTGCCTCCGCAGGCGTCGTCCATCTCCGCGCAGGAGACGAACAGCATGGACTTGGTCGCCGCGTGCGCCGCGCTGTGCCAGAGCGCACAGACGATGCCGATCTCACTGCGCAGGCCCAGCGCCGTGAAGATGTAGCCGATCTGCGCGACGGAGGAATAGGCGATCATCAGGCGGGTCGTCTTGGCGCGCACCGCGCTGACGGAGCCCATGATCATGCCCAGCACGCCGAAGACGAACAGCACGTCCAGCACGCCCAGCGAACAGATGATGTCAAAGCCGATCACGCGGACGTAGAACTTGATCAGCAGGAAGATGTAGCCCTTGGACACCAGGCTGGAGAGCATCGCCGCCACGGTCGGGGTCGCGTTGGAGTACGCGCCCGGCAGCCACTTTTCAAACGGATACAGCGCGCTCTTGAGCGACAGGCCCACCGTCACCAGCGCCACGACGATCGTCAGCGGGATCTGGTATTCGCCGCTTTCCGCCAGCGCCGCCACACCCTCGTGGATGTTGGCCATCAGCAGATGGCCGGTGATGGTGTAGAGAATCGAGATGCCCAGCAGGAACAGGCTCGAGCCGACGAGGTTCATGATCATGTAGCGCACGCCGGCCACCAGGTTGCGGCCCTTCTGGCGCATCATGACCAGGCCCGCCGCCGCCAGCGTGTTGATCTCGATGAAGACGTAGGCCGTGAAGATGTCGTTGGTGTACACCAGCGCCTGAAGCGCCAGGAACACGAGATCGACCAGGATGCAGTAGATGTTGTACTTGGTCTTTTCGATCTCGCGGATGGAGGGCACCATGCCGCCGATGAAGGAGAAGAGCGTCACGAAGCAGAAGACCGTCATCATCAGCGCTTCAATCACGCCGATGCGGATCTCGTTGCCCCACGGGGCCGGGAAGTGGCCCATCATGTACACATAGCTGTCGCCGGTGGCGAGCGTGTAGCCCAGCACACAGACGGTCATCGCCGTCACCACGGTGATCAGGCTCATCGTCAGCCAGCGGGCCGGACGGCCCTTGAGCACGGAGGTGACGACCGCGCAGATCAGCGTCAGCAGGATGCAGAAGAACGGGAAGTTCTGTACGAAGTGCATCAGACCTCCTCCTTTCCGGCCAGCGCGATCATCTCATCCAGATTGAGGGTGTGATAGCGGTAGTACAGTCGCACGGTCAGCGCGAGCATCAGCGCCGTCACGGAGACGGAAACGACGATGCCCGTGAGCACCAGGCCTGCGGGAACCGGGTTGATGTACGCCTCCACATCCTGCACGCCGTTTTCGACGATCGGGGCGACGCGGCCCTTGATGAAGCCCTGGCAGGCCAGGAACAGGAAGATACCCGCGTCCATGATGTCCATGCCGATGATCTTCTTGAGCAGGTTCTTGTGCAGCAGCATCGTGCTGAAGCCGATGCAGAACAGGATGACCGCCGCCGTCTGCTCGTAATTGACAAGCAGGTATTGCATCTTACAGCTCTCCTTTCCTGAACACCGCGTAGAAGCAGTACATCGTGCAGGCGACGATGAAGCCGACGCAGATGTTCAGCACGAGAATCAGGCCGCTGGAGAGAATCGCGCCCGGCGTGCCCAGCGGGATGATGCTTTCGATATGGTTCGCGCCCGTGTAGAACGAGTAGCACTTGCTGATCGCATAGGTGAGCAGCGCCACCAGCACGACGCGCTGATAGGTCTTATAGGTGAAGAAGCGGCGCATCTTGTCAAAGCCGAACGCCGTGACGTACAGGATCAGGCCCGCGCCCATGATCGCGCCGCCGGAGAAGCCGCCGCCCGGGGACAGGTGGCCGTTGAGGACGACGTAGACGCCCAGCAGCAGCACGATGGGCACCAGGATGGTGGCCGTCTTCTGCAGGATGATGTCATTCTTGGGCTCGTAATAGGTATCCGAATGCGGGTTCTGGTCCATGGTCTGCGCCAGCTGGCTGTAGCGGGCGGAATCCTTGTCCTTGCGCAGCAGGAACAGCACGACCATCGCCGCCGTGAACAGCACGCTGGACTCTCCCAACGTATCAAACGCGCGGTAATCCAGGATCATGCCGGTGACGATGTTCACCGCGCCGGTCTCCTGCAGGCCCTTTTCGATGTAGCGCGCGGAAACCTCGTTGTTGATCGGGTGATTGGGATCGCCGAAGGCCGGCAGCGTCGTGACCGTGTAGAGCAGCAGCGCGATCATCGTCACGCAGATGCCCACGCACAGCAGGTTGTACAGCGCGCGCGCAAACGGCAGGGCCTTTTTCTCGGTCCAGGTATGCATGGCCGCCTCAATACGCTTTTCTTCCTCCTGCTCCTCCTGCGCCCAGCGGAGCTCCGCCGGGGAGAGCTTCTCGATATCCGGCGCGGCGGCCTGCTCCTGTGCGGCCTCCATCTCGCGCTCCAGCGCGCCCTGCTCGTCGCTGAGCCAGCCGTTCATCCGGTCGATCCAGCGGCTCTTCTTATTCTTCTTCGCCATGCTGCTCACCTCCGCGCTGCTTTTCGGCATGCTTTCTGCGCACCTCGTTGCGCGCGTCGATCGCGTGAATCTTCTTGAGCGCCAGGAACAGCAGCAGGCTCGTGATGCCCGCGCCGACCGCCGCCTCGGTGATCGCCAGATCCGGCGACTGCATCGTGATCCACACGATGGACATGATCATGGAATACGCCATGTAGATGACGACGCTGGTCAGCAGATCGCGCGTCACGCACACGGCGATTGCGCAGACGATCAGGAACAGCAGCATCAGCTGAACGATGATACTCATGCCTGCCCCTCCTTTTCCTCGCCGGCCGCCTCCTGCGCGGCAGCCGCCGCCTCGCGCTCCTGCCTGAGCGTGTCCATGTGCACGGTCATGTACTCATCCCGCTGCTCGTCCGTCTTGATCTCCAGGCGGCAGAGCATGTGGCTGGCCACCGGAGCGGACAGCCACCAGAAGACGACCACCAGCAGGATCTTGAACGCCGAGAAGAAGTCCGGCGCGCTGATGGCCAGGCCGATCATGCACAGCGAAATGCCCATCGTATCCGCGATGGCCGCCGCGTGCATGCGGTTGGCCGCGTATTCAAACCGGAAGACGCCGTACACGCTGATGCAGCAGAACACAAGGCCCGCGAGCACAAGCGCCGCCGTCAGAAAAAAGCGAATCCATTCCATCAGACGTCGGCCTCCTTTTTTCCATCCTGCCCGGCCAGGAGCGATTCCTCATGCTTGTGCTCCTCATAGATGCCCGTGTACACCTTGCTCAGCAGGATGACGGCCAGGAAGCTGAGCATCGCGTAGATCAGCGCGATATCCGCCAGATACCCTTCGCCCAGCAGCAGCACCGTCACCGCCACCATGATGACCGTCAGCGTGCCGATCAGGTTGATCGCCAGTACGCGGTCGGAGATGCGCGGGCCCAGGATGCAGCGAATCAGGCAGGCCAGCGCCAGCAGCGTCAGCACGCCGAGCGTCACCGCCAGCAGCACCCGATAGGCAAAATCAATGCTCATGGTTCTCCTCCTTTGCTTCCTCCGCCTGCGGCTCGGCCGGCGGGGTATCCGGCGCCTGCGCGGCGCCAAGCGCTTCCATCTTCACCAGGGGCTGCACGAACACGCCGTCGTCCAGGCCCTCCACCAGCGATGCATCCAGCGCGTGCACCAGATAGTGGTTGTCGTGCAGGTCCACCGTGATGGTGCCCGGGGTCAGGGTGATGGAGTTCGCCAGGGCGACGCGATGCCGGTTCTTCTCCAGCGGCACGTCGAACTGCACCAGCTGGGGCTTGGGCTCAAAGTCCCGCTTCAGGATCATGCCGGCCACGGTCAGGTTGGCCTTCACGATCTCGCGCAGCAACACCACGCCGTAGCGGATCGCGGAGGGCAGACGGCGCACGAGTGCCACATCCACCTTCGGGCTATACCCCATGTACTTCCAGGCGAACGCATACGCAACCGCCGCGAACACCAGGCCGAACAGGGCGATTTCTGTCGTCCATCTGCCATTCAGGACGATCCAGAGCGCAAAAAAACAGATAAACATGGCAATCCTCCCACTGACCGGCGCCTGTATACACAGACCCGGCCATTATTCACCATTATCATGGTTCATTTTAATCCCGGTGTCCCTGATTGTCAATTCAATCGCGGGAATTTAGCGGCGGCTGAAGGCCGGTTTATAGGGAAATCTTGGTGATCATCCAATTCTGTTCCGCCCATGCAAAAAGACACGGACGATGCCATCCGTGTCCTTCATGTGCTGCTTCGCGGTTACTTCCCGCATTCCTCTTTGATCTTGCGCTGATACGCGTCGCGGATCCTCGCAAACGTCGCCTCGTCTCGCATGCCGACGGGCTTGCCGTCGATCTCCCTGACGCGGCAGGTCACCGCGCTGGAGCTGGAGAAGAAGACCTCGTCCGCCTCCATCAGCTCCTTGACCGTGAACGGCTCCTCAACCACCGGGATGCCCTCCTCGCGGCAGATCTCCAGGATGTGCTTGCGCGCGATGCCCGGCAGAATCAGGTTGTCGCACGGCGCGGTGTGCAGCACGCCGTCCCTGATCATGTGCACGTTGGAGTGGGAGCACTCGGTCACGCGCTCGCCGCGGTGGAAGATCGTCTCATCGCAGCCGGCCTCCACAGCGCGCTGGTTGGCGATGACCGCCGGCAGCAGGTTGATCGTCTTGATGTTGCAGTGCAGAAAGCGCGTGTCCTCCATGGTGATGCAGCGGTACGCGCCGTAGACGTCGCGCATGCCGTTCGGGCGCACCCAGGCCCAGAGGCTCGGGCCGCTCGCCGCGCCGCTGTACGGATGATTGCGCATGCCCACGCCGCGCGTCACCTGCCAGTACACGAACAGCGAATCGCCCTCCACCTGGTCAATCAGAGACTGCAGAATCCGCTTCATCTCCTCCTTGGGCATCGGAATGTCGATGTCGATGAGCCTGGCGCTGTTGTAGATGCGGTTGATGTGGTCGTCAAAGTGCATCGGCACATGGTTCACCGCCATGGTCGCATCGTACACGCCGTCGCCGAAGTAGCAGGCGCGGTCGTTCATCGGCACCATCATCTCTTCGATCGGGCCGGTCTTGCCATTGTAATACGCGATATTTTTCATCGTCAAACCCTCTTATGAACAGTTTATCTGAGCGCTTCCACCTCGGCGAGCGCTTCCGCCCAGGCTGCGTCCTGAATCCTTTTGATGAGCTCGGGGGCCCTGCCGCCGACGCTCCTGCCGTCGATCTCGCGGATGCGGCAGCACAGCGCGCTGGCGCTGGTGAAGAACACCTCGTCCGCCTCCATCATCTCCTGCACGGTGAACGGCTCCTCGATCACCGGGATGCCCATCTCGCGGCACTGCAAAAGACGGTGCGCGCGGGTGATCCCCGGGAGGATCAGGTTGTCGCACGGCGCAGTCTGCAGCGCGCCGTCCCTGAGGATGTGCACGTTGGAATGCGCGCACTCGGTCACGCGCTCGCCGCGGTGCAGAATCGTCTCGTCGCAGCCCGCCTCCTCCGCCCGCTGGGTGTAGATGACGCTGGGCAGCAGGTTGATCGTCTTGATGTCGCAGTGCAGATAGCGCGTGTCCTCCATGGTGATGCAGCGGTAATCGCGGTCCATGGGATCGAGCACGTCCGGCTTCACCCACACCCACAGGCTGGGCTTTCCGCCGGCAAAGCGGTACGCATGGCCGCGCATGCCCACGCCGCGCGTCGCCTGCACATAGACCATCTGATCCGGGCTGTCCACCTTCCTGCAGAAATCGAGCACCATCGCGCGCAGCTCGTCAAAGGGCATCGGCACCTCGATGTCGATCCGGCGGGCCGAGCGGTAGAAGCGGTGCAGGTGGTCGTCAAGCTGCAGCGGAATATGCCGGACGGTGAACATCGCGTCGTACACGCCGTCGCCGAAATAGCTGCTGCGCTCGTTCATGGGGATCATCATCTCTTCGATTGACGAAATCTTCCCATTGTAATAGGCGATGTTCTCCATAGCGCTTCCCCCTGAGTATTCATGGTGTTTATCATACTCTCTCTTCCCGCATTTGTCAATTTCCCAAAAGCGCATCGTGTCCGCTTCGCGCCATCCGCCGGTTTCCCGGAGGGCAACGATGCATTCCCCTTTCGCATGCCGCGTTTTCATGGTATAATACGGCTGATCATTTTGTGCCCCGCATGTCTGAAGGGAGGCTCCCCCACATGGAAACCCCGCTCGTCTCCGTCATCGTGCCGATCTACAACGCGGCCATCGAACTGGTGTCCTGCCTGGAAAGCATCAAGCGCCAGCGCTATACGAACCTGGAGATTCTGCTCGTCAACGACGGCTCCAACGACGCCAGCCTTGAAATCTGCCGCATGTACGCGCGCATGGACCCGCGCATCATCATCATCGACAAGGCCAATTCCGGCGTATCCGGCACGCGCAACATCGCCATCGAGCGCGCGACGGGCAAATACCTGCAGTTCGTCGACGCGGACGATTTTCTGGACATCAACGCCACCCGCCTGATGGTGGAGGCCATGGAGGAAAGCGAAAGCGACCTGCTCATCGCCCACTACTGCTCCGTCATGCCGGGCGGCAAGACGCAGGTCTTCGGTTTCCTGCCGCCGGATACCCAGATGGACAAGGCGCAGTTTGCCCGTCACCTGATGGAGGAGCCGGCCAGCTTCTACTACGGCGTCATGTGGAACAAGCTCTACCGCCGCGACATCATCATGGAGCACGACATCCGCTGCAGCGAGGAATTCACCTGGTCGGAGGACATGCTCTTCAACCTGGAATACATCCGTTACGCCGAGCGCTTCTGCTCCCTGCGCACGCCGGTCTACTATTACGCCCGCCAGAAGAAGGGATCGCTCTCCGCTTCCGTCTCGCCCGCCAAGGTGCTCACGACGAAGGCCTCCCTGTTCGCCTATTACAAGCAGCTCTACATCGACCTGGGGCTCTACGACACCTACAAGCTGCAGATTTACAAGTACCTCGTGGCCGTCGCGAAGGATATGTAAGACCGGCGTGCCCGCGTCTTTCAGTTTTCCAGCAAGGAGGAATGCTTTCATGCCGCGCAGCACCGCCCGCGTTCTCAAAACGCTCCTGCCCATCCTCGTGTTTGTTCTCTGTCTGGGCGTATCCGTCGGCTATTACGCAGTCTATGGCCGGCACAATCTGGACTCGGATATCTCGTCGGAATTCGTGCTTGCCCAGCTGCTCAACGAGGAGGGCCGCGTCTTTCTCACGGACAGCTGGTATTACTCCACCGAGCTGCGCATCGTCAGCCCTGTGCCGGTGTATCAGCTGATGCTCCGCCTGTTTTCCGACTGGCACATCGCCCGCACCGCCTCCATTGCCGTCCTGCTGTGCGGCGTGGCGCTGTCGCTCGTCTATCTCGCCCGCGGGCTCGGCGTGTCGCTGACCGCTTCGCTGCTGTGCGCCGGCGCGCTGGTGCTGCCCATCACAGAGTACAATGCCTTCACGCTGGTGTACGGCGGGTTTTACACCGTCTGCGTGATGCTCACCTTCATCCAGATCGGCCTTGTGCTGCGCATGGACAGGAAGCGCCTGCGCGAGCCGCTGCTGCTGATCCTGCTGGGTGTCTACGGCGGTCTGAACGGCGTGCGCATGCCCATGGTCTGCGTCGCGCCGCTTCTGGCAGCATGCCTTGTCAATCTGTTTCTGGATATGCGCAGCTGCGAAAGCCTGTCCGGCGTCCTCATGCTGCCTTCGCTCCGCCTCGCAGCGGGCGGCGTGCTGCTGACCGTCGCCACGCTCATCGGCTATGCCGTCAATACGGGCACGCTGGCCTACGCCTATGACTTCGCGCAATACGGCGAAACGGCGCTCTGCCCGCTCTCCGTGGAAACCTTCACGGATCAGATCATCTGCCTGATGTCGTTCTTCGGCTACCGCAACGACGTTCTGCTGCTCTCCCTGGAGGGCGTCGTCTCCGTGCTGGCCGTGCTGCTGCCTATCGCGGGCGCAGCTGCCATGATCCTGCTGCTGCGCATGCGGCTCAATGCGCGCGAACGCCTCGCAGCGCTCTTCATGCCCATTGCGCTCACGCTGGGCATGCTCATCAATGTGCTGACGCTGCTTGATGAGCATTCCGCACCGCTTCCCTATACCGTCAGCTACTATATGCCTGCGGCGCTCCTGCTCGTCTTTGCCCTCTTCTGGACGCTGGATCGCTTCGCCTGCAGGCTCAGGGCCCTGCGCGTCGTGCCGATGCTGGCGCTGGTCGGCGTCTTTCTGGCCGGAAACGCCGCTTACCGGGACAAGGATCTGCATACCTACAACACCGAGCTGGAGAATATCGCGCAGTATCTGCTCGAGGAGGACTGCGTGCAGGGCTACGCCACGTTCTGGAACGCCAATGTGCTGACCGAGATCACGGACGGCGAAATCGACGTGTACTCCGTGGAAAACTGGAGCACCGGCGACTTCAACGCGTGGCTTCAGCGCAAGGATCATATGGACTGGGCGCCCGTGGGCAGCATCTTTGCCATCTTCACGACGCAGGATCTTGAAAACGGCGTGCCCGGCTGCGACGAGGATCACCTTTTCTACGCCTCCGATGATCTCTGCGTTGTCATCTATGACAGCAACGAGGAATTCCTGGCCGCCCGCAGCGAGTAAGCGCGCCGCCCCGTCCTGCCGCATTTCTCCGCAAATCAGCAAGGGCCTGCCCCCTTTCGGGAGCAGGCCCTTGTTCATTTCAGTTTATTTCTCTGCGCAGACATGATGCTTTTCACGGCACTTGAGCTTTCCGCACTCTTTGCACCAGCTGTGATCACGGTTCGGAGAGATGCAGGTATAGTGCTCTCCGCAGGGCGCGCGATGCGTCTTGCCGTCCTTGAGCACCTTGCCGCACTGGCTGCACACCGGCACGCACACGCCGGCGCCATGCTTGCCGGAGCACTTTCCGCCGCCGCACAGATCGCAGCGGGGATGATCAGAGGCGCGCCAGACCTTGCCCTGCTGGGCATACACGCACGGGCGATGGTTGCGGTTGCCGCACGGGGTGTAGTGGCCGCCCAGGCTGCCGTCGCACCAGAGCAGACCGCACATCTCGCAGGTCGTGTGCTTGTTGGAATCGGCGCACAGGTAGGTCACGCCGCAGCCGCCGATGGCCGGATCGCAGTAGTGCTCGGCGTCCTTCTCGCACTTCTTGTGCTTCGGCTCCGCCATGCAGAACGGGTTCTCCTTCGTGGTATGGCCGCTCTCGCAGGCGAAGTGCCCCTCCACGCCGCACACCGCGATGCCGTGGTCGCCGACGCAGCCGATGTGGCCCGCGTAGCCGCATTCCGCCGCGCCATGGTTCCGTCCGTCATCCGCGCAATGGCCCTTCTTGCCGCACACCGCCGGGACATGCGTCAGGCCGTCGCAGTTGTAGTGGCCCTTGTGGCCGCAGGCCGCCGCGCTGTGATCCAGCCCGTCGCACAGCATATGGCCGGCCGTGCCGCAGCCCGCCGCCTTGTGCTTGAGGCCGTCGCAGAGCAGATGGCCCTCTATGCCGCAGCCGGCAGCCGTGTGCCTGAGCCCGTCGCTCACGCAATGGCCCGCCACGCCGCAGGCCGCCGGCTCATGCATCTTCCTGTCGCAGGCATAGTGACCCGCCGCGCCGCAGGCCGCCGCGGTGTGATCCTTGCCGTCGCAGTTGAAGTGGCCCCACGCGCCGCAGGCAGCGCGCTCGTGATTCATACCGTCGCAGTTGAAGTGGCCCTCCGTCCAGCAGGACTGCGGGCGGTTGTGATCCATGCCGTCCCGCTTCTCATGGCCCTCGGTCTGGCACCAGGGCTTCATGGGATCATACGCCGCCATGGCCCCCGCCGCCGCGCCGAGCATCAGGCACAGCGCCAGCAGCATGCACAAAAGTTTCTTCGACATCCGTGTTTCCTCCCCGTTTTTTCTTACTTCCACATATCAGTGGGTGCATTTGCTCTCGCACTGATAGGCTTTGCACTCGTCGCACCAGTCATGCTTGCCGCCCTTGCAGAACAGGTGCTTGCCGCATTCGGCCTTGTGGCTCTTGCCGAATTTCTCCGGGCCGCCGCACACCGGGCACGCATCGACGCACTTGCGGTTGCCGTGCTCCTTGCCGTTGCACTTCGCCTCGCCGCAGTAGTTGCAGTACTGATGATCCTCTTTGACGTACTTCTTGCCGTTCAGGCGATAGACGCACGGGCGATGGCTGGCATTGTTGCACGGGGTCTCGTGGCCGCCGAGCGTGCGGTCGCACCACAGCAGGCCGCACATGCGGCATGCGGTATGCGCGTTGGAGTTGGAGCACAGGTAGGTTCTGCCGCAGCCGCCCTGCGCCGGATCGCAGTAATGCTGCTGATCGCCCTGGCAGGCCATGTGCTGCGGCACGGCGTTGCAGTACTTGCTGACGGGCTTGCTCAGATGCGCGCGCGTCTCGCAGGCATAGTGCCCTTCCACGCCGCAGGCCGCCGGCTCGTGTGTTCTGCCGTCGCACAGGAAGTGGCCGGCATAGCCGCAGGGCGCCGCGTCGTGATCCTTTCCGTCGCTCACACAGTGGCCGTTGCGGCTGCAGGCCGCGAGGGCATGCACGAGGCCGTCGCAGTTCGTATGGCCGCTCTTGCCGCAGATCGCACGGCCATGATCCGCGCCGTCGCAGCCCATGTGGCCGCTCCTGCCGCAGGCTGCCGCCTTGTGCGCCATGCCGTCGCAGGCATAGTGTCCCGCGATGCCGCAAACCGCCGGCGCATGGCGCAGGCCGTCGCTCACGCAGTGACCCGCGATGCCGCAGGGCGCCGCCTCATGGATCTTCCTGTCGCAGGCATAGTGGCCGTCCGCGCCGCAGGCCGCCGCGCTGTGGTCCCTGCCGTCGCAGTTGAAATGGCCCCACGCGCCGCAGACTGCGCGCGCGTGATCCATGCCGTCGCAGTTAAAGTGCCCCGTCACCCAGCAGGACTGCGGACGGTTATGATCGATGCCGTCTCCCTTCTCGTGTCCCGCGACCTGACAGGCCGGCTTTGTCGCGTCGTACGCCGCCAGCGTGCTCAGCGGCAGCGCCAGACACAACACGAGTACACAGATCAAAACCAACATCTTTCTCAAGGTCGTTCGCCTCCTCCATATTTCTTCCCGGCCCATCGTCCCCGCCGGGAAAAATTTCCTGAACCCATTATACAATCGGCCCTGTCCCGTGTCAATGAAGGCGGGGCGTTCCGATGCGATTTCCCATGCTTTCCTCCGGAGACGGATGTGAAAAAGCAATGGTTGGGGTCTGTCCGCTTCAGTCTGGCTTCCCGTCTTTCTGTTTGCGCGATGATTTGCGCAATTTCCGATACGTAGAAAAAAACTCAGACATCACGGGATGTCTGAGTTTCCAGGTGGAGGCGCCATCCAGACTCGAACTGGAGAGTGAAGCTTTTGCAGAGCTTTGCCTTACCACTTGGCCATGGCGCCGATATGGAGCGGTAGACGAGATTCGGACTCGCGACATCCACCTTGGCAAGGTGGCACTCTACCACTGAGCTACTACCGCATATCTGGTGCCTTGGGGCGGAATCGAACCACCGACACGTAGATTTTCAGTCTACTGCTCTACCGACTGAGCTACCAAGGCATAAAAGTGGCGACGCGGAAGGGGCTCGAACCCTCGACCTCCAGCGTGACAGGCTGGCATTCTAACCGACTGAACTACCGCGCCACTATGAAATTGGTGGGAACAACAGGGCTCGAACCTGTGACCCTCTGCTTGTAAGGCAGATGCTCTCCCAGCTGAGCTATGCTCCCGGGGTCCGCCGCATCGCTTGAATGTGTCGAGCGCGGCGACGTGGTATATAATACACCAGCGCCGCGCATTTGTCAATGCTTTTTTCAAAATATTTGCAGATTTCGTTCATTTTCCCACACAAATCCAGCTATTGCAGGAATCATACTAATTCGCAGTTAAAATGCCTAATGGAGCGCATCAGATTTTTCGCTCTGACGAAGCCGAGTGAAGTGAGGCGTACTGGAGGTACGTTGAACGGAACAAGGCAAAGTCAAAGCGGAAAAGATGGTGCGCGGATTAGGCCATTTTAACAAGAATTAGTATCGGCAGAAAAACACCGGAGCTGCGTCATCGGCTCGCCTTCAGCGCCTCACAGCTCCGGTGCAATCAATTCGTCGATACTTTTCCCTCTTTTCTCTCGTACGCAGCCGCGTACGTCAGGAGCCCCGCTCCTCGTGTTTTGCAAAGCTTTCAGTCAACGGCGTCCTCTGCGCCGGTCGTCTCGGTTCTGGCAGCGGATTCTTCCTCGGCAAGCGCCATCTTCGCAATCTCTTCTTCGCTCAGTCCTGCAAGTGCGCCTTCATACATTCCATCATTTTGCGCTTCAACATTGTCCTGCGCCTCGTGGGTCACGCCTGCTTCGCCGGCTTGCGCCTCATCAGTGGGCTTCTCTTCTGCGTTCGGCTCCGCGTCCGCATCCGCCTGCATCTTGTCTTCGATATGCTGATTTTCCTGGGTCTTGCTCTCATTTCCCGTGGTGACTGCCGCATCCATATTCGCGATGTTGATCACCAGAATCACGCCGATGACCACGATCAGCGCGGCTGCGAGCACAGCCACCACTTTCTTTATCGCCGGATCCATCGGTACCACCCTTTCTCTTTCGCTCCTCACGGCTCACTTGAGGGGCGCTTACTCGTTGTCGTTGGACCGCTCAGGTTTGGATTCTCACAGATTCTCGAGCTCGATCAGGCCGCAGCCGCCGTCCTTGCGGCGATAAACCGTCGCTGCGTTGCCGGTCTCCACATTCGAGAACATGTAGAACGAATGTCCCAGCAGGTCCATCTCCAGAATCGCATCGTCCACGCTCATGGGCTTCGCCGCATAGCGCTTGACGCGCAGGACCTTCTGTTCCTGCTCCTCCATGGCTTCCTCCCCGGCAGCAGCCGGGGCATCTTCCGCCACCGCAGGCTTTTTGCGAAGGTCGCGTCCCAGACGGGTACGAAGCTTCTTCATCTGGCGTTCCAGGATATCTATGCCTTTATCCAGCGCGGGGAGGGAAATCTCCCGCTCCTGGTTTTCCGTGCGGAGCGTGTGCCCGAGATAGGGCATCGTCATTTCGACCTTGTACGTGTTTTTCTGCTCAGTGACGCGAACCGTGATCACGGTCGCGTCAGGCGCTTCATCCTTGAAGTATGCGTCCATGCGCTGGTGGCAGCGCTTGTTCATGGTCTCCTGAATCGAAGCGGGGACATGCGCGTCTTTCATCACAAAACGTACGATCATACGGTCGGCCTCCTTTACAAGGGGATTGCCTTTTGCTCGGTCATCCTGGGTTGCTGATGATGCTTGTTCTCCTTTCTGGTGGCTTTAGTATAGCCGCTTTTGTGAAGCAATTCAAGCGCTTTCGCATATTATTTGTAAGTATTTAACAATCGTTCGCCCGTCTGAGCAGCCGCCTGTAAACCGGCAGCATCGGCGGTTCGCTCACGTATTCGTCGAGGCGGTCAACCGCAAGCCAGCCGACGGCGCTGTTTTCGTCCTCGCGCACAGAAAGCGGCAGGCTGTCGTCCGCCTCAAAGAGGTACGACACGTTCAGATGCAGGTGGCTGCCCACCGGCCTGCCGCGCTTCATGTGCGCCCAGACCGGAAGGATCTCGATCGACGCGATGCCGCCGCCCAGCCGCCTGAGGCCCGAAATGCCCGTCTCCTCCTGTGCTTCCCGCCGCGCCACCGCCTCGAAATCGTCTTCGCCGTCGGCGTGGCCGCCCGTCCAGGCCCAGCTGTTGTAGATCCTGTGGAACGCCATCAGGGTGCGCCTGCGGTCCTTGCTTACGATGATCGAGGACGCGGTCATGTGCGCGATTTCGCTCTCGCGCGTGAGAATCGCGTCGCCAAGGCGGTCAATCATCCCCAGGATCATCCGCTGCTCCTGCGCCTCGCGCTCGTCCCCCGGCTGAAAGCGGACGATCGGTTCGGCCCATGCGGGCAGAATGTTCGGCTTTTGCCCGCTCATGCGTCCGCCTCCCGGCCAAAGCGCGCCGCGTGGACGATCGGCGCAAGATCGGCCTCGTCCGAGAAGTCGAGCGCGCCGCCCTCTGCCTCCAGCATCAGGCGCTCCGTCTCGCTGCGCTCCGATTCCTCCTTCTTCCTGACCTGGGACAGGAGCGCCTTCATCAGCATCCGCTCCATCAGGCCCAGGCTGCTCCAGCGGAGCGCGCCGCGCAGGTGGAAGACCGCCACGCGATCCGCCGCGTCGCCCAGCGCCTGGCGGATCTGGCCGTCCAGGCTTTCGCGCACATCCGCCTCCGCAGGATCGTACAGGCCGCAGGTGAAGAGCACCAGCCGCTTGTCCCCCAGCTCCGCGATGTTGTCCGCGAAAAAGTCCAGCCCCTTGAGCTTGCCCGCGTACACCGGGCAGCCCAGCACAATCGCGTCGTACGTCTTCGCCTGCGCGATCTTCGCGTAGGCCGCCTCCTTCACCAGCGCGTCCAGCGGCTGCGCGATGCGCTCCGCATAGCGCTGCGTGGCGCCGTGTTTGGTCGTGTACAGCACGAGCGCGCCGCCGGGCCTTCGTTCCTTCTTCCTGCCGAAAAGGGATTCCATCCTCTGTTCCTCCGTCGTCTCTTGTCTCGCTTGATGGGATCAGTATACCACAAACGCCTGCATCAGAAAAGCCGCAGAAGCTCTGCGGCCTTGATTTACCGTTTGGATGCGTCCTTTTCAAAGCGCACGGCGTAGCGGCGCAGGAAGCCCAGCACCACGACCACGGCGCACGCGCCGGGGGCCAGCAGCGCGGCCAGCAGCACATACAGCGCCGGGAGATCGGCCGCCTTCTCGCTGGGCGAGGTGACGATCACCCGCAGGGACAGCAGCTGGGCGGCTGCGTTCATCAGGTTGTCTCTGATCTGCTCAAAATCCATCTGTCCGCCCTCCTTACGCCTTCGTCACGCGAACCTTCATGCCGAAGGCCACGATCAGCAGCACCGTGATGACCGCCAGGCGGATGCTCGCCACCGCGAGCAGCGCGGCCAGCCAGACGGGCAGCTTGGCAAACGTGCGGCCGTTTCCCTCGACGACCAGCCTGCCGCCGAAGAAAATACCCAGATATTCCTTGATTTTATCCATGAATTCTCGCTCCTTACAGCCTCGTGATGATCAGCTTGCCGCGCATGGTCTCCATGCGGATGGGCAGGCCGCAGGTGCCGTAGCGGTTCGGGCCGAACTCGTTGATGATCTCGCAGCCGAGCGCGCCGCTGCTCTCCGCGACAAAGCCGCGGATGTCGCCCGGCAGCGCCAGGCGCACATCGCCGTGCACGGAGGAAATCTGCACCTTCTTCGTCGGCGCGACGGTGCACAGCAGCTCCACGTCGCTGGACACCGCGCTGACCTCCCACTCGTCGCACGCGCCCTCGACATGCACCCTGCCGGAGACCACGTTCACGTCCACCTTGTGCGCGTCGCAGGAGATGAACTGGCCGCCGGAGACGGTCGTCACTCCGATCGTGTCCGCGCAGGCGCTGACCGTCGCATGGCCGGAAACCGTCGTCACGGCGATGTCCCCCGCGCGGGTCTTCGCATCCGGCTCCACGCGCACGCTGCCGGAGGTGGTGGTCACCTTCACGTCGTCCAGGTCGAGCTCGCCGATGCGCACGTCGCCGCTGGTCGTGGTGATCGCGTAGCCGGCCGCATAGCCGCGCGGCACGCGCACGGTGATTCTGCCGCCCGCCTTCTGGAAGACGGAGAAGAACGTCTTGAACACGTCCGGATTCTTGCGGCGGATGGTCAGCGTGTGGCCGGACATCGTGATGACCGGCTCTCCGTCGGCGCTTTTCGCCTCCCAGAGCGTCTCCACCTGCGTGCCGTCCGCCGGCACGATCTCCACGTCGTCCGCGTCCAGCTGGATATCGATTTTATGCAGGCCTGCCGCCGGGAAGGTCTGCCGGCCGCTGACCGGCTCGCCCGCGTCGCGCACGACATACTCCGCCGCGCCCTCGGCCGCGTCCCGCGCGGCCTTCGCCGCCTGATGGATCACCTCTTCCGCCTCGCGGGTCATCTCGTCGACGGCCCGGGAAAACGCCTCCTCGTCAGGCTCGCTGTCCGCAAGCGGCTCCTGCGCCGTCTCCCCGTCCGTTTCCGGGCCCGTTTCCTCCGCAGGCTCCTGCGCGTCCTCTCCGTCCGCCTCGCCGGCCGCCTCCCTGGCAGAGCGCTCGGCCTCGCGGCGCGCGTCCTCCATCGCGTCCTCCAGATCATTTTCCGGTGTATCCGACTCCTGCGGCTCCTGCTCCGTCTCCTGCTCCGTCTCCTGCGGCGCCGCCTCCTTGTTCGCGCCGAAGTCGAACACCAGCTCGCCGTCCTCGCCCGCAAACTTTTCAATGGCCTCTTCTGCGGCCTTCTGCGCGTCGCGCATGCCCTTCCTCGCCGCGCGGCCCAGCTTGCCCAGCACGCCGCCGGTCACGTCGTCCATCTGGCCGTAGAGCTTCTTCGCCTCCGGCATGATCGCCTGGCCAAAATCCCCCAGCGCAGTGAACGCCTTGTTCAGCGCGTCGCCCAAGTCGGTCTGGGGCGCCTCCCCGGCATGCTCTCCGGCATCCTTGCCGGCTTCTTCGTCTTCCGTCTCCCCGGCCTCCTCCGGCTCCGTGCCGGTCTTCAGCTCCGGGACGGTCTCCTCCTGCGGCGCATCGCCAGACTGCTGCTCGTCCATGCGCTTCATCTCCTCCAGCAGGCCGCACACGTCCTCCAGCGACGCGGCGACCTCCACGAAGGCCTCCTCCTCGCTCTTGCCCTGCGCGACGGAATCCTCGTAGCGCGCCTGCGCGTTGGCCATCAGCTCGTCGCGCAGCGC
Source organism: Clostridia bacterium (assembly GCA_017937505.1). Taxonomy (GTDB): domain Bacteria; phylum Bacillota; class Clostridia; order Christensenellales; family Aristaeellaceae; genus Ventricola. Next base: position 22,825 of record JAGBDL010000171.1, read on the forward strand.
GAGGTTCTCCGCCGTCATCTTCATCTCGGAAAAAATTTCGTCAACCATGCTGCGAATCCGTTTGTTCATCATCGAGCGAATCCTCCATTCCAAATAACGCTGATATGATGGCGCGGTATTTGCGCCAGTCCGCCAGGTTTTCCTCATACAGTGCGCGGCCCGCGTCCGTCAGGTGGTAATACCGCCTGCGCGCGCCCGCGTTTTCGTTGCCCCAATATGACTCGATCACGCCCGCGCTTTCCAGCCGGCGGAACGTCGTATACAGGGTAGCCTCCTTCAGCTGCAGCTCCCCCCGGGAGATCTCCTGCACGTTCTTGCTGATCACGTAGCCGTAGCTGTCCTCTTTCGCCAGCTGCGCAAGGATGATCGTATCCGTATAGCCGCGAAGGATATCCGATGCATTCAGCATTTCATCACCTCCGACGAGATACAGCCTATCACAAGATACCTCATCTGTCAATGTATCTCGCAAAACTTTTTTTTCAAAAACTTCCGGCATTGACGCTCCCGCGTCCATTGGGTATAATCAGGTTGTCAGATTTCCCCATCGACCATAAAGGAAGGGAACGCATCCATGATGAAACGTCTGCTCTGCCTGCTGCTCGCCATCCTGCTGCCCGTATGTCCGCTGTCTGCGGCGCTGGCCGAGGCGCAGCACACGCCCTACCGGCCCGGCACGCTCACCCGCTCGCTCTTCCTGGAGGCCTTTCAGCGCGGCGACGCGGTCTGCATGGATTTGGGCCAGTCCCTCACGCTGAACGCCGAAACGCTCGGCCTCACCGGCGAGGACGCCGATCTTCTCAGCGCCGTGATGGACGCGCTGGCCCATACGCAGATCAGTGCCGCCGCCGCGAGGATTGAGGACGGCGTGCTGCTTGAGCTTGCCGGCACTTATTTCACGGAGGAAGAATCCGTGTGCATCGACGCACAGCTGGAAATCACCAAGACCGGGCTGGCGCTCACCAGCGATGCGGTTCTGCCCGGCGAACGCGTCACCCTTTCCTGGGAAGCCGCGCTTGCCATGCTCGGCCTTGGCGAAGAGGAGGCTGCCCAGATCCTCGCTCTGCGCGGCATGAGCCTCAAGCAGCTGCAGGAGGCCGCCACCTCGTACATCCGCATGTTCACCCTGATGGCGCAGCAGATCGCCGCGCCCTATGCGCAGATTCTCTCCGATTTCGTCGCCGCGCAGCCCGTCATCGTGGAGGAGAATGTCGCTGCCGAGGGCTTCTTCCCAGCCGCCGCAAAGGAGACCGCCGTCATCGTGACCAGCAAGGCGATCGGCGAGCTGCTCGTCACGCTGTGCAGCCAGCTGGAGCAGGACGCCGCGCTCGCACCCATGCTCGACGCGCTGCTGGCCCAGGCGGAGCCTGACAGCGGGATTCCGCCCACCACCGCAGCCCTGTGCGCCGCCGTGCGCCAGGAGGCGATGACCCTGACGGACGAGGAATACCCGCTGTACCTGATCACCGGCACGGACGCGGACGGCCGCCCGCTGTACGGCAGTCTCTGCGCCGTCCTGGAGGACGGCTCCACCGCCGCCCTCAACCTGATCAACTGCGCGGAATCGTCGGAGGACGACCTCTCCTGCCTGCTTCAGGTCTTTGCCTCCGACGCAGAGGGCGTGTACAGCGGCCTGACCGCCTCTCTTGACTACGCCGGCGATCCGACCGATCCGCTGGTCATTTCCCTCAGCATCGAGGCCGACGTCCAGGCCGGCGAGCAGAGCCTGTGCAACATGACGATCGACATGGACACCGAGCCCATGATCACAGAGGAGGGCCTGAGCGGCTACAGCAGCACCTACAGCTACATCGTCACAATCGCCGACGAGAGCGGCCCCGTCACCGTCTCCTGCTACGGCGAGGCCGAGCAGGCGCTGACCGCAGACGGCGGCGAGAGCGCCTACTCCTTCGGCGTCAGCGAGACGTACGTCGGCGATGAGCTCATCGACCAGACCACCGCGCAGGTGGGCTTTGCCGTCGTGCCGGGCGAGGACGGCCCGGAGAGCGAGTGGATCGAGCAGATGACCTCGCCCCAGACCGGCATCGACGAGGCCGCCTTCGGGGTGTGGCTCTACACGCTGCCCTATACGCCGGCCGAGGAGCTGACGGAATTTGCGCTGGACAGCGCGTCCGAGGAGGACGTGCAGGCGCTGATGCTCCGGGCCATGACCAACATCCAGGCCCCGATGGACGCACTCTTCGCGCTGCTGCCCGAAGAGCTCCTCACGCTCATCGCGGGCGAGCTCGCGCCGCAGGAGGCGCCGGCCACCCCCGCCGAAGCCAAATGACGTGATTTTCGCCAAACCTGCTTTCAGGCGCGCGAAGCGAAGAAGGGGTTCGGGGACAATGTCCCCGAGCAGGTCTTAGGCGGCAGCCCTAACGTCCCCATTATCGCAGAGAGAAGCAGTTTCAGAGCAGGCTGCGCAGCAGCCTACGATTGAAACGGGTTGTGTTCGCAAAGCATGCATTCAAACAAGCATCCCACGCAAAAACCGCCGCAGCGCTCGCTGCGGCGGCTTTCTTTTTGAAATATGTGCGAATCAGTAGCCCATGATGGTCGGCAGCCAGGTGGTCAGCACCGGGAAGAGGCTGATGGCGATGAGCACCAGCACGTTGCAGGTGACATACGGCAGCGCGCCCTTGAAGATGTCAATGACCGGCATGCGGTTGATCTTGTTGCAGGCGTTCAGGCACATGCCCACCGGCGGGGTGACCAGGCCGATGGCCAGACCGGTGATCAGCATCGCGCCGAACTGCAGCGCGGTAAAGCCGTAGCTCTGCATCACCGGGAGCATGATCGGCGTGAGCATCAGGATCGCCGGGCTGACGTCGATGAACGTGCCGATGATGAGGATGAGCACGTCGAACATCAGCGCAATGCCCCAGGCCGGCATGTTCATGCTCATGAAGAAGCTGGCGACCATGTCCGGCACCTTCTGGATGGTGAGCACCCAGGTGAAGATGGACGTGAAGCCGATGATGATCATGATGCTCGAGGAGGAGATCAGCGTCTTCTTGAGCGCGTTCCACACGTCCTTCCAGGTCAGCTCGCGATAGATGAAGAAGCCGACGAGCAGGCTGTAGAGCACGGCGACGCCGGCGCTCTCGGAGGCGGTGCAGATGCCGCCGGAGACGCAGACGATGATGAACAGCGGCATCAGCAGCGCCGGAACACCGGAGAGAATCGCCTTGAAGAAGCGCTTGGCGTTAAACGCCGTGCGCTCCGGATGCCAGCCCTTGCGCTGGCTGACGATGTACACCAGCACCAGCTGCGTCAGGCCGATGAGGATGCCCGGCACGGCGCCCGCCATGAACAGCGCGCCGATGGACGCGCCGGAGATCATCGCATAGACGACCATTGGCGTGGACGGCGGAATGATCATGCCCATCGTGGAGGAGGCGACCGTGATGCCCGCGGAGGCATCCGGCGGATAGCCCTCCTTCTCCATCGCCGGGATCAGGATGGAGCCCAGCGCGGAGGTGTCGGCGACGGAGGAGCCGGAAATGCCGCCAAAGATCATGGAGGCGACGATGTTCACCTCGCCCAGGCCGCCGCGGATCGGGCGCAGCAGCTCCATGCAGAAATTGATGATGCGCTTGGTGATGCCGCCGGTGTTCATCAGCTCGCCGGCGAGCATGAACAGCGGCATGGCGATCATCAGCTCGCTGTACACGCCGTTCCAGATGCGCTGGGGCATCATGGACAGGAACATCGGCCTCGCCGCAGACAGATAGGTGATGCAGGACGCGCCGATGGAGAACGCAAGCGGAATGCCGATCGCCGCGAAGACGATCAGGCCAATCAGAAGAAATACGATTGCCATAGCTACTCTCCTTCCGTTTACTTGTCCAGGGGCTTGTCCGCCGGCTCAAAGGCGGAGACCGGCGCAAGCACGGCCTCGACCGCCTTGATGACGATGCACACCGCGCAGATCACGCCGCACAGCGGCATCAGGCCGTACATGTAGAACATCGGAATCTCCATGCCCATGCTGATCTGCTTGCCCATCTTCACGGCGTACAGCCAGCCGTACTTGATGAACAGCACATCCACGACCATCATCACCACATAGTTGAACACGCTGACCCAGCGCTTGACGGAGGGCCTTATGCGGTCGTAGAGGATGTTGATGGAGACATGCTCGCCCCGCAGGACATTCAGGCCCATGCCCCAGAAGGTGGTAAACGTGAAGAGCAGCACGTTGAACTCGGAAACGGATTTCCAGCTCAGGGAGAAGCAATAGCGCATGATGACCGTGAAGATGACCATGAAGGCCAGCAGGCCCATGGCTACCGCGCCGACGCCCATGTAGAGCTTCTCGATCGCCGCGCCGAGCCTTTTGAATTTGTTCATGTGTGTTAATCCCCCTTAACACTGCGTCAAATCAAAAAGGCGGTCGGGGCCTTGACCCCGACCCGCCTCTCTTGAACCCTTTCAGGCGCGTGGCTTACTCGCCGCGGACGGCAGCCACGATGGCGAGCATCTCATCGAGCTCTTCCTGCGTGCAGATGCCCTCGGCAACGGCCTGCGCGTACACCGGCTGGCAGGCCTCCTGGAAGGCGGCGAGCTCCTCGGCGGTCGGGATGTAGACCTCGCAGCCGGCGTCGATGACGACCTGCTTGGCCGCGTCGGAGTTCTGGTCGATCAGCTGATCGTTGTACTCGCCCATCGCAGTCGCGCACTCGCTCAGGATGGCGCGGAACTCCTCCGGCAGGCTGTTCCACCACTCGGCGTTGACATAGAACGGATCCGGATGGAACTGATAGTTGACCTGGGTGAAGTACTTCTGGACCTCATAGAACTTCATGCCCTCGACGTTGACCCACGGATTCTCCTGGCCGTCGGCGATGCTGGTCTTCAGGCCCATGTACAGGTCGGCGTACGGGACGGAGACGGTGTTGGCGCCCATGGCCTGGAAGGTCATGTCGATGGTCTTCATGCCGTTGGTGCGCATCTTCAGGCCCTTGAGATCCTCGGGCTTGGTGATCGGGCGGGTGTTGTTGGAGAACTGGCGGTAGCCGCCGGCGTCGCACAGGTTGATGATGACGGTGCCGGTGGTCGCCTCCGCCTCAGCGGAGACCTTCTTGGCCAGGTCGCTCTGCAGCAGCGCGGTGACCTCCTCGCGGGTGTTGGTCAGGAACGGCAGGGTGAACATCAGCAGACGCGGGCTGAAGTCGAACTGTCCGCCGCGCATGCCCTGGGTGACGCCCTGCACGACCTGCTCGAGCATTTCCTTCTCGGTGCCCAGCTGGCCGTTGCCAAAGACCTCGACGGTCACATGGCCGTTGGTCTTCTCCGCCACGTCGGCGGCGAACTTCTCCATGGAGATGTAGCGCGGATTGCTTTCCGGCTGGGCATGGCCCACGATCATGGTGTAGCTGCCCAGATCCGCATACGGATCGGTGTCTGCCAGCGCGCTGACGCAGCCGATGACCAGCAGCGCAGCCATAACGAGCGCAAGGATCTTCTTCATTGTGAGTGACCTCCTGTTGATTTGTGACGGCGCATCCAATCGCGCCCATCTTGTATACATATACTACCACACCGGTCAGACGATTACAATATCCTTTGTTGAGTTTTTTGCTTTTTTCTCTCCCCCGTCTCCGTTTTGCACAATCCGGCCCGACCGTTTTCTCCATTTCATCCGTTCAGCATCCAGAACGCCTTCCCCGTCTTGTATACAAGTCCGGACTGCACTCATCCTCTCTCAAACCGTATTGACATCTCTATTCGTTGTATTTATAATGGATTCATATTGATTTGAACATAATGAGGTGTCTATGACCGCACAGTATCCTGCCGATCACGAGCAGATTTATCACACGCTGGAGCAGGAAATCCTGCGCTTTGAGCACAAGCCCGGCGATCTGATCAGCGAGCACTACCTGTGCCAGCGCTTTTCTCTCTCCCGCACGCCCGTGCGCAGCATCCTCCTGCGCCTGCAGGAGAACGGCCTGGTGCAGATCGTCCCGCGCAAGGGCAGCATCGTCACCCGTCTGGATTACGACATCATCAATCAGTTCATCTACGAACGCGTCGCGGTCGAAACCATGGTGCTGCGGGACTTCATCCTCTCCTGCTCCCCGATGGACGCCGAGCGCGTGCGCTTTGTCTATTCCCAGCTGGAGGCGCTTGGGCAGACCTATTTCTCGGATCCCGGGCATTTTGACGTGGACCGGTTCCGCGAAACCGATCTGTCCATGCACGAAATCTGGTTCCGGGCAACCAACAAGTGCTTCCTCTGGGAGCGGCTGAGCCGCACGCAGGCCAGCTACACGCGCTTTTGCACGCTGGACATCATCGAGGGCAGCAACGTGCCGGACGTGCTGCGCGATCATCTGGAGATGCTCCAGCTGATCGACGCGCACGACGTCAGCGGCATCGAGCCGCTGATGCGCCGCCACCTGTACGGCGGCATCCGCCGCATGGGCGCGCTGGTGTTTACCAAGTACGCCGGCTATTTTGAGCCGATGAAGACGCCCTCGGCAGAAAAGAATTGAAGATCAGCGCAGCCGTCCGGAAGCATCCGGGCGGCTGTTTTGCGCATGTTTTCCCCAAGTACGCAAAAGAGCCCCCGAACGGGAGCTCTTCTGCAAAGAAAGAAGAATGAAGATTACTTCGCGGCGGCCGCAGCCTTCTCCAGCGCCTTGAGGAAGTCGCCCACGCCGATGGTGCAGCCGGTCTTCAGGTCAGCCTCGTCCGGCGCGCCGCTCTCGAGGGTCTGCATGCCGAGCACTTCCTCGACGGTCTTGCCGATGCACCAGGTCGCCAGCGCATCCGCCTGCTCGAACCAATCCTTGCCGATGGGGGAAGCCACGGCCATGCCGTAGCCCGCGCCCAGCTCGTTCTTGGTCTGCGGCGCGGCGTTGAACTCGCCGGCAGCGCCGGTCGTGTCAAACGCGCCCTTCGGCTGCACGGCATCGAACTGGCAGCCCACGATCTTGCCCTCGTCGTCGAGCGTCACAGCACACATCGTGGTGTACGCAGACACGGAACCGGCCTTCTCGGCGGTGGCAGCGGTCACGGAAACGGAGGTCACGGAGCCCAGGCCGGTCGCGGCGAGCGCGGAGGTCGCCAGCGCGAGCATCAGGGCGGTAAGCATCACAACAGTCAGGGTCTTCTTCATGGTGTGGTTCTCCTTTGAAAATAGATTTGGGCGGCGCCTTCCGGCGCTTCCCGGATGATGGATATGCTAAACCCCATTTGTGTCAAATCGATGGCTTTTCTCGAATTTTTCCTGATTATTTATTTCAACCTTCAATCCATTATGAACATAAAACAGGAGAATCTCCGAAATATACGGAAATTCTCCTGTTTTTACCTTCTTTTTGTGCGATTACTTCACGCTCTTGGCCGCCTCAATCAGGCCGTTGACATAGCCCAGCGTGTCCACCAGGGTGCAGCCGGAGACGACGTCAACCGCTTCCTCGGCGGTCTTGCCGGCGAAAGCCGCTTCCACCTCGGCCACGGTCTTGCCGGTCACATAGTCCTCGATGGCGGCATAGTTGGTCGCCAGATCGACGGTGGAGCCGGCCTTCTTCATGTTCTCAGAGTACGCGGCAGCGTTGACCTTCTTGGAAGCCAGCACCTTGCCCTCCGGGAAGGAAGCGCCGAAGTCCGCCTCGCTGTTGGGCACGCCGACGGAGCCGGCCGCCATGAACTGATACTCGTCGATGTACGCATCGGCGATCACATCGCCCTGCATCGCGACGGTCAGCACGGCGAAGCACTTGGTGCCGTGCGCGGCATACTGAACCTGGCCGATCTTGACCTCGCCCTCAGCGGCGGCAACGGACACGGTGAGCACGAGCAGCGCAAGCGCGACAAGCAGAATCTTTTTCATTGTTCTTCTCCTTCTTCTCTCGGTTTTCTTCCCGGTCTCCGCCCTTCGGAGACCTTCTTTAAAGGTCATTATATCGGCCATTTATGGCAAATGTGTGGCTTTTTGAAAAACTTTTCACCAAAACGAAAAAACTCCCCGGTCAGTCGGGGAATTGTGTGATGAGCTTGTCAATCCAGCCGGTACGCGTGGCGGCCCAGACCGTCCCAGATGGCGGAGATGACCTTGGGCGCGCGGATGGTCGCGCCGGAGGAGCCGTCCACGTCCGGCACGATCTCGCCCGGCCGGTACAGGTCGTTCACGCCGGCGATGTCCTTGCCCACCAGATAGTCAATCAGCGCCTGAAACTGGCCGGCGATGCCGCGCATCGGTTCCCCGGCGTCCTGCGCGAGATAGTCCTCGCCCCGGTACTGCAGCGTCCGGTAGGCGATTTCCGTAAAGCGGTTGTCCCGGATGGTGAACTCGAGCGCCACCTGCTCGCCGCCGTCCTCCATGTAGGCGCCGCGGTAGGTGCCGTCCGCATAGGGCTCCGCCTTGGGCAGCTTGGTGGTGTCCACCAGCTTGTACGGCCTGCGGTTCAGGCCGTCCCACAGCGCGGAGATCAGCTTGGAGGACTGCATGGTCGCCGTCGTCACCGCGTCCACGTCGTCCACGATGTCATACGGGCTGTACAGGTCGTCGATGGCCTCCACGCCCTTGCCGATCAGATAGTCCGCCAGCTGCTGATACTGGCGCAGCGTCGCCTTCTGCGCGTCGCTGGCGTCCTCGATCATGTAGTCGCCGTCCTTGTATTTCACGCCGCGGTAGACGATGGAGTCAAACACGCCGCCGCGCAGCTCGAACTGGATGGCAATCTGCTCGATGCCGCCGTCGTAGTAAAAGCCGCGATAGATTCCGTCCGGATACGCCGCGTTGGCCAGCGCGCACGACGCGCCCAGCAGCAGCGCAGCCAGAATGACCATCAGCCGTTTCATCAATCCGATCCTCCCGAATTTCCGCCAACAAATTGACAAGGGTACAAAAACATTCTACAATAAAAACCGTCTTCATTCAACCGTCCGTTCTTATGAATCATCGGAGGGATTTCGCTTGAACCCCATTCTCATCGTGGACGACAACGAACAGATTCTCGAGATCCTCACCCAGTACATCCGTGCCGAGGGCTGGCCGTACCTGACCGCCGTCTCCGGCGAGGAGGCGCTGTCCCTGTTTGACGCTGCCTCCCCCTCGCTGATCCTGCTGGACATCATGCTGCCCGGCATCGACGGTCTCGAGGTCTGCCGCCGCATCCGCAGCGTCTCGCAGGTGCCCATTCTGATGATCACCGCCAGGGACGAGGACGCGGACCGCATTCTGGGGCTGGACATCGGCGCGGACGACTACATCGTCAAGCCCTTCTCCCCCAGCGTCGTCATGGCGCACATCCGCGCCGTCATGCGCCGCATGCCTGCGCCCAGCGGCAGCGAGACGCTGGTCATCGGCAGCCTGTCCATCCACCTGCCGTCCCTGAGCGTGACGCTGGACGGCCACAAGCTGAGCCTCACGCGCAAGGAGGTCGAGCTGCTCTACACCCTCGCCTCCGCGCCGGGCCGCGTCTTCACGCGGGACAACCTGCTAACCATCGTCTGGGGCTACGAGCACGCGGGCAATTACCGCGCGGTGGATTCCCACATCAAGCGGCTGCGCCAGAAGCTGGACGCGTATCCGCACGATTTCTTCAGCATCGCCACCGTCTGGGGCACGGGCTACAAGTTTGAGAGGATCATGCCATGAGCGTGCGCCGCTTTCCGCCCTTCCGCTCCATCACCTGGCGTCTGCTGAGCCTGTTCGCCATCGTGCTGATCCTCTTCACGCTCGTCTCCGGCATCCTGTACAACGGGCTGCTGCGCCGCCAGTCGATCGCCCATTACAGCGAGACGATGCAGCGCGACGCGCACACCATCGCGCAGAACCTGTCCGAATGGATCGCCCCGTCCAGATACGAGGGCCTTGACGAGACGCGCTTTGACGTCAGTGAGGACTCCCTGGCGCCGTATCTGGCCTTCATCGAGCAGCTGACAGGCAGCACGGTGTATATCGTGGACACCAGCCACAATGTGACCGGCTATTTCAGCGGCGTGGTGCAGACCATCCACAACCCGCTGCTGCCCAGCTATCTGGAGCAGTGCATCGCGCTGGGCTTCATGGGCAAGACGCCCTTTATCCAGGCCAAGGTCGGCGACCAGATCTACCTGACGACCAGCATGCCCGTCATGAACGCGCAGAGCCGTGTGCTGGGCGTCGTGCTGCTCACCTCCACGCTGCGCGAGCAGGGCTACACGCAGGTATCCAGCACGGCGATTCTGGTAAACAGCCTGATGGTCTCCTTCCCGCTGGCCGTGCTGCTGGCCTTCGTCTTCTCCAGCATGTTCACCCGGCCGATCTCCGCGCTGCGCAAGGTCGCGCTCGCGCTGGCCGGCGGGGCCTATGAGACGCGCACCGGCATGCAGCGCGACGATGAGTTCGGCTCGCTTGCGCACTCGATGGACATCCTTGCCGAGCGTCTGGAGGCTTCCCGCGCGCACGACGAGGAGCTTCGCATCCAGCAGCAGACGTTCTTTTCCAACATCTCCCATGAGCTCAAAACCCCGGTCACGGTCATCCGCGGCTCGCTGGAGGCGCTCAACGACGGCGTCATCCGCGGCGAAGAGCAGGTTCGCGCCTATTACGCGCAGATGCTCTCCGAAAGCCGCTGGCTTCAGCGCCTGATTCAGGACCTGCTGGAGCTTTCGCGCCTGCAGAGTCTGGACTTCTCGCTCAACATGAGCGAGGTGGATCTGACCGAGCTGCTGGGCGACGTCGCCATGAGCGCAAGCGCCCTGTGCGAGCGCAAGGGCGTGATCCTTGCCTGCGAGGAGCCTGCCGGCCACTTCACCCTGCAGGGCGATTACACCCGTCTGCGTCAGATGCTGCTGGCCGTGATCGACAACGCGGTCAAGTTCACCCCGGCAGGCCGTCATCTCCGGCTGAGCCTGAAGGAGGACGAGCCGACGGTCATCATCGCCGACGAGGGCATCGGCATCCCGGCCGAGGAGATCGGCCACATCTTTGACCGTTTCCATCACAAGCACGACGCCTCGCACAAAAATACCGGTCTGGGCCTGGCCATCGTGCAGGAGATCGCCCGCCGGCACCATGTGACCATTCAGGTGGAAAGCCGGGAGGGCGAGGGCACGACGTTCACCTTTCACTTCCCCCGGAAATGACAAAGGCGCTGCCTCTCATGGCTTGCTTCAGCCATGTTGAGACAGCGCCATTTCTTTCATTTGCCGTCAGGCCTTTTCGGCCTCCGCCTCAGCGGACAGCGCCGCGGGGATGCCGCGATGCTCCACCGGGGTGGAAAAGACGATCTGCGTGCGCGTGCGGCCAAACTGATCCAGCTGATTGATGAACTGATCCAGCTCCTGCGTCGTATGGAAGCAGACCTTGAGCAACATCGAATAATCGCCCGTCACGCAGTTGCACTCCATGACGTTGGGGCATTTTTCCACATAGGGATAGAATTCCGGTTTCTGCCTGGGCTCCACCTCCAGGGAAATGAACGCCTTGATCTGGTAGCCCATCTCTGCGGCGGAAAGCTGCGCCTGATAGCTGGTGATCAGACCGGCCGCCTCCAGCCGCTCGATGCGCGCGCTGACCGCCGGGGAGGAGAGAAACACCTGCTCGGCGATCACCTTGAGCGGCGTGCGTGCGTTGTCCTGCAGAATCGTCAGAATTTTCCGATCGATGTTGTCCATGCGAATTCTCCGTTTCTTCTTGCTTGATTTATTTCATAAAGAGGATACCACGATTTCCCGCAATTGGCAAGCCCCGGCGCAAAAGAAACGAAAGGCGCAGCATCTTATCCTCTCCGCATCCATCGCAAATTAAAAAAAATGAAAAAAAGTGTTGACAAGCATCCGCGTCTTTGATATAATACTCCCTGTTCCGAGCGAACAGACGCACCCATAGCTCAGCTGGATAGAGCGTTTGACTACGAATCAAAAGGCCACAGGTTCGAATCCTGTTGGGTGCACCACAAACCGTTGACGTGCTTCGCGCCGTTGGCGGTTTTTTGTTTTGCTTGGTATTGTTTGAAAAAATCCCCGCTTCGCGGCCTGTGTTGAATGGGTCGCGGGTCGGGGGTTTTTGTTATATTGTTGAAAGCAATTTTCAGGCAGTTTTTGTTTTTTCGAGTCTTTTGTCACAAATATAAAGGCGCAACCTGTAATCGCTTAGTCCAAATCCACCCAGGCATCGCTTCACACCAATCAGACGCGATAATCTGCAATACAAAAAGCGGCCTGTTATCATGCAAGCCGCCAACATAACGGAAAGCCGGGGTGCGTCCCTCCGGCTCATATCACATTCTATGCTTCCTGACCCACTCCAGCAAGTTTTCATATTTCATTGCGCCGCTAGCGACGCCCAACCCGGCTTCGATGACATCCTCATTGCTGCAATCCATATGAATGCCGTTGACCTCCAGAAACGTCAGCATCACATACATACCGATGCGCTTATTGCCGTCCACGAAGGCATGGTTGCTGATGAGAGAGAAGCCCAGCTGCGCGCCCTTTTCCTCTTTCAAAGGATAGAGTTCTTCGCCGCCGAACGTGACAAACGCACCCTCCAGCGCGCTGTCAAGCAGCGCAAAGTCCCGGATATGGTCTGCGCCGCCCGTCTCTTGAATCAGCAGTTGATGGAGCAGCAGCACCTTTTCCCTGGAGAACTTAATCATTTGGCCAGTTCCTCAAACGCAGCATGATACTTGCTCAGCACCCGCTTTGCGATGATGTCAATCTTCTCATCGTCCGTCAGCTCAAAATATGGTGTGCTCTCCATATCAATCAGCAGATACTTGGGCTTATTGTTTTTGAAGATGACCGCCTGACCATTCGCGTCGGCAATGCGCGTCACGCGGGAGAAGTTCTGGTTGGCCTCCGTAGCGGAAACAATCGTGTTCGTGTTAATCATCATACAGCATCCCTCCAGCCATAGTATAGCACAGAGATTAGGTATGATTCAACCTATTTTCACTGTGAGGGGATGTCTCAGCCTGATATCAAGCCCCTGACATTCTCCCTTCATTATGCAGCTAGCGCCGCGAATCAAAAGATCACAGGTCCGAATCCCGCTTCGTTCCCCGCAAACCGCCCGCGTGCTTCGCGCCGTTGGCGGTTTTTCTTTTTACTTGATATTGCTGGAAAAATTCCCGCTTCGCGGCCTGTGCGGGATGGGCCGCAGGGCGGGAGTTTTTCATGAACTCGACATCCCCTCATTTCCCAATACCGCTGTCCTCCTTCTCCGTCGCCCCGCGCAGATCCCCTTGAACCGGAAAGAAAACTGTGCTATTCTAAATCCATCAATCCCTTCGAGGTACCAATGATGCACACCAAACATGTCCTGTCTGCCGCAGCCTTCCTCGCGGTGCTGCTCCTGCTGCTCGCCGGTCTGAACCGTGTTTTCGAATACAAGGGAAGCCGTGAAAAGCTCACCCCGTTCTTCGAGCGCGCCGATCAGCTCGACGTGCTGTTCTTCGGAGACAGCCACGCTTACAGTGCCCTCTATCCCATGGAGCTGTGGGCGGATTACGGCATCACCTCCTATAATCTATCCAACTACAACCTCACGATTCCCATCTCCTACTGGGTGATGCGCAATGCGCTTTGCGTTTGTCAGCCCGAGGTCGTCGTCCTGGACGTCAATCAGGTCTGGGAGCAGGCGAAGCTATGCGCTTCCAGCAACGACGTGCATACCGCACTGGACGGCTTTCCAATGTCCCGCACGAAGCTCGAGGCAATCTTCGACCTCACGGATGATCCCCTGTTTACAGATGACAAGGGGCATCGCTTCAAGGATCTGCGCCCGGAGTTCATCTTTCCCTTTATCAAGTACCACACGCGCTGGAACGATCTCAGCGTGCAGGATCTGAAGCCCCATCACAATCGGGAGCTTGGCGGCGAACGCAACATCGCCGTAGCTTTGCCGGAGGCCTACGAAATCACCGGCTCAACTGCCGATGAGCAGGGCTTTGGCTTTATCTATCTGCGCCGCTTCATTGAGGATTGCCAAAGCCGTGGAATCCGCGTGCTGCTCACCAACCTCCCCTATCCCTGCCCGAACAACAGCGAGGAACAGCTCTACACCAACGCCGTCGTATACACGGCGGAAGAATACGGCGTCGAGTACCTCGACTTCGTGTACATGGATCAGATCGTCGATTACAGCACCGACTGCTACGATCCCGCTTCGCACCTCAATCCTTCCGGCGCATGGAAAGTCACGGATTTCATCGGACAGCATCTGTCGGAAGCCTACGGCCTGCCGGATCATCGCGGCGAAGCCGCCTATGCGTCTTGGGACAGCGACTATGCGGCGTATCGCGAGCACAAGCTCGAAAGCCTTCGCCAGGAGCCCAATCCCTATGCTTTCCTGATGCTGCTTTCCGACCCATCCTTCAGCACCATCCTGCTTCTCCCCGAGAGCTCCGCCGCCTATGCGGACAGCGCGGCCATGCAGCTCCTTCAAAATGCCGGGCGCAGGCATCTGCTGTATTCGGATACAGACGAGGCCGTATGGTCGGATGCGCTCATGCCGCTCGAACAGATCGCGCAGCCGATCGGCGGAAGCTATCTGGCCGTCATCGACAGGGGCGGTGAGACGATCGGAGAATGTGTCGGAAGCGGCACTGTCGTCACCACGTTCGGCAGCGTCACGCTGGACGGTCTTGCCGCAACGGCAGAAACCTCCCGCGGAAGCGTTCAGCTTGCCGCGCAGCCGGGCGCGGATATCTATGCGGCAGTGCTGGATCGGCATAGCGGCGACGTGCTTTACGAACGCGCCGTCAAGCTTTAACGCCGCAGGTTCTTCTGTTATTTCTGCAAATCAAAGCCGCACGCGAGCTTCGCGCCGATAGCGGGATGATTTCTTCATGCAAGTCAATACAAAGCCCCGCGGAGCTTCCTGCTGATGCAGGAGATACCCCGCGGGGCTTTTCCATCTATCAATCAGATCTGATTTCAGGCGGCTTTTCCGTCATACCTCAGGAACATGATGCCAAACAGCACGCCCGCAAGGGCGAGCGCACAGCCCAGGCCCGTGTAGAACACGGCGATGAACACCTCGGGCGCAAGCCCGGAGGCGCGCAGCCAGATGCCGCCGCCCATCATGACGGCCATGATGATGTAGGCCTTCAGATCGAAAAAGTGCCAGACCGGCCGGAATTCCTCTTTGTAGCCCTTGATTCTCTGGGTATGCTTGATGCTCATTTTGAAAAACATCAGGCCAAACGCTGCAAACACAGCAGCGGACAGCAGGACATGGGCGACGCCGATCCGCGGGAGTTTCCCGTAAGAGAGAATCCCCAGCCTAGCAACATTGATCCCTGCCAGCAGCCATACGCATCCGGCGACAGCCAGCAGCGTCCGCTTTTTCACATGAAAGACAGGTCGCTTGCCCATACGCTCAGTCCCCGATCTTTTCCAGCTTTTTGAGCGACACCAGCAGCAGGATGATGCCCACGCCGGTGAGGATGTGGCCGATGCCCGCGATGCCGGAGATGGACGCCGAGGCCCCGGCGGACAGGCTCATGCCCAGCACCTGCGTCACGCCGCGCACGGCCATCATCACGGCGGTCAGCGGCACACCGACGTTGTAGACGCGCAGGAAGACGCGGAAGGTCTTCTGCTTCGTGAGATCGCCCTGCGCCGCGAACAGCGCCACCAGCAGGAACACCATCGTGCCCAGCAGGAACAGATGGGTGTGCACCTTGCCCAGCACCGTCACGCCGACAAAGCCGTTGAGCTTCGTGAACTCGCGGTAGAACACGCCGCCCACCATCGCGGCCACGGCATAGACCAGGGAAAGATTCAGATACTTCTTCATCGTTTGTCACTCCTTTTTCATGGCGTTAAAGCCGATCAGCACGGTCCAGACGTACGCGCAGGTCTTGGGAATCATCAGCATGCCCACCGCCGGCACCGTGTCCGCGAACAGCACGACCGGGATGTAGCAGGCAAAGCTCAGCACCACCGTCAGCCAGAGCCAGCGGAAGGCCGCGTCCTGCTTCTCCCTCGCGCTGCGGTAGAAGAGCACGACGATCAGCGCGCCGAGGAGGGTGAAGGGCACGTTGCGCAGGACGCCCCAGGAGAGGGGCGGATTGGCGCTCGTCCAGGCGTTCTGCGGCATGAGGCAGAGCGCGACGCGCGCGATCGCCAGCACCCAGACGGCGGCGGTGATTTCCTTCTTCCCCTCGACCGCATAGCGGCTGCGCCAGACGTAGTACAGCAGCACATAGAACGCCGTCATCGTGACGGACGTGGCCAGCTTGCCGATTCCTAGCGCCGCCGTGTAGTTCGCAAGCCCGGTCGTGCACAGCACCACAGCCCGGGGAATGGCATCCGGGTTTCACGCTTACCGGATCGCCCGCCTAAGCATCTCCGTCAGCGGCGCGCAGTCCTCCTCCCCCTTCATCAGGAGCAGCAGGAGGTGGTCCAGGGCGAAGTCCACGAGATCGGACGGGGTGAACGCGTCCGAAAACGCCGCCGGATTCACGGCGCAATCCGCTTGAAGCCCGGCAAGCAGCCCGGCCTTCATGTGGGCAAAGCATGCCTCCATGGCGCGGCGGGCCTCGCCCCTTCTCGCGCCGGCGATCACCATGGAATGCGCGCTCAGAAAGCCCGGATACCGCTGCGTACCGCGTCGGATGCAGTCAAAGAGGCTGGCGACGCGCTCGGGAAACGGGCGCTCCGCCAGGCCGCCGGCATCCGTGTGGAAGATTTCCTGCCAGATGCTCTCCACCGTCGCGATGAGCAGCGCATCCTTGTCGGCATAGTAATTGTAGAGCGTGCCCAGCGCGACGCCGCATTCCCGCGCCACGGTGCGCATGCTCAGCGCAGAGAGGCCCTCCTGCGCCGCAATGCGCCGGCACACCTGCATGATGGTCTCTTTTGACGTCGCTCCCGGATTCATCGCGCGCCTCCTTCAACATGAACATTGTTCATTATACTGGCTTTTTCCCTTTTTAGCAAGAGACTCGCCGCAATTGCGTCCAATCCGATGTTTTGATAGAAACGAGCCATCAGCGCGAAGCGTTGCCTGACGGCGCATAATACATGGCTGTTCCTCTCTGAAAACAGTATTGCTCCGAAGATTTGCGCCGTTTCGGATTTGGCCGATGCACCGCCGGTCAGTCCGGCGCAGGCGGTCTGCGCAGACCGCAGACGCATGCAGGAGCACAGGAAAAGGCCGCAGGATTCCTTCTCCCGCGGCCTTTGCTTGATCAAGGCTCTTCTTCACTCTTCCATCGCCTGCGCCTCTGCGGCGCTCTCCATCTCCTCGGCGTCAAGCGTCACAGCCACGCGCTTGCCCGTGGCCTTCTCCCACGCATCGTCGACGGCCTGCCGCGTAGCGGCGTCCGCCAGGCCGGTGTCCTCCAGGCCGTGATCCCTCTGGAAGCGCGCAACCGCCGTGGTCGTCATGCTGCCGAACGTGCCGGAGCGAATGCTGCCGTTGTAGTAGCCCAGGTCTTTGAGGCGCTCCTGCAGGGCGATGACCTCCTCGCACGGCTCCATGTCCTCATACAGCGTGTCCTCGGCATAGAAATGCTCGCTTTTCACCGCGCCGCAGAGCGTGCACGTATGCTCGCGAACACCCTTCTTCCTGCCCTCCGGCTCCTGGCGGACCGTCCACTCGCCGAAGACATGCGTGAGCCGGTCGATTTTCACCGTCTGCGTCTTCGCGCAGCGCGCACAGGTCTGCGTACCGGCGCCATCTGCCGCGCAGGTCGGCGCTTTGGTCACGACGCACTTGCCCCAGTCGTGGCCCAGCTTGGGGATCGTCTCGCTCTTTACGCGGCCGCAGGTCGCGCAGGTGTACTCGCCCCGGCCGTTCTGGGTGCAGGTCGGCTCCTGGACGACCACCATGTCCCCATATTCGTGCGGCAGCTTGTCGATGGTCTTTCGCACCGTGCCGCCGCACGCCGTGCAGATGCCCTCCTTCCTGCCCGTCTCGGTGCAGGTCGGCTCCTTGGTGACCGTCATTTCACCGGGCGTGTGCGGCAGCTTGGGCGTATAGCGCTGCTGCCAGTGATCGCAATTGCGGCAGTACCTGAACTGGTGGCCCTGGCGCGTGCAGGTCGCCGACGTCTTCGTCCTCCAGGAGCCATATCGGTGTGCCTCCTCCGACGGACAGGCCGCAACTGCGGTCGCCGCCAGCAGCATCGCCGTCAGCATCAGCGCAGCCGCGCCGATGATCTTCTTTCTCATGCGCATCATTCTCCTCTCGGGTATTCCCATGTATTGTAGCATAAGAGGGACTTGCGTTTCAAGGCATTGGCACAAAGTAGCAAAAGCCGAAGGGCGCGCCGTCTCTGCCGGAGATTCCGCGATTGCGCTTGATTCTTCCCGCGCGAGCCGCTACAATAGAGGGCAGTTCCCTCATTCCCGCGATCAGGAGGTTTGCACCATGCTCGGTGTTCTCAGCACAAAACAGGAATTTCTCTTCCCCGATACGCCGCTTGGCCCGCTGCCCGCGCAGCTGCGCGTGGTTTCCGCACAAAATGGCCAGGTCGGCGTGCAGATCATGCTGGACTGCGCCGCCGGCAGCGCCCGCGTTTCCGTCTCCGGCGAAGGCTTTGACGCGGCGCTGTACGAGCTCGTCGACGTGCCGGTCGAGTACAACACCGGAGGCGGCGAGGATCAGGGCGGCGCGATGGTCATTCTCCCGGAACGTTGCCCGGATTACGCCATCCGCCGCGCGCCCTTCCGCGTGTACGACTGCCTGCGCCCGCTTAGCGGCTCCGACGTGCCGGCCCGGGGCGGCCGCGCGTGCGCGTACCTCACGCTCGCGCCGAAGGCGGACACGTCCGCGGGCGCGCACGCGCTTGAGCTGACCCTGCGCGCCGGCGGGGAGACCCACATCTGCCGCGTGACCTACGTCGTCTATCCGGTTTCGTTTGACGAGGATCGGTTTGAGACGACCAACTGGTTCAGCGTCCGGGCGATGGAGCAGATGCACGGCGTGACGCTGGGCACGAAGGAATTCGAGGACGTCGTGCGCGCATACGCCCGCTCCATGCGCAGCGTGCACCAAAAGGTCTTCCTGCTGTGGATGCACGAGGATCTCTCCGAGCGCAGGACCGAAAAGCCGTATGCCTTCGACTTTGAGGACATGGCGCCGATCATCCGCATCTTCTTCGAGGAGGGCTTTGACACGTTCGAGACCGGCGGCATCATCTTCCACGGCTACCGCGAGGACGGCACGCAGGACATGTTCACCGCCGACCTCAAGTGCCGCGCCAATCCGGCGGTCTCCGTCGATTCCGACGAGGGCTACGAGCTGCTGTGCTGCGAGATGCAGGCCTTTGCCGATTTCCTCATGCGGCACGGCTGGATGGATCGCGTGCTCTTTCACGTCATGGACGAGCCGGACGTGCACTATGAGACGGACGCCGTGCTCCAGGCCCGCCGCGTGCAGTTCATGCTCGCCGCGAACATCGTGCGCCGCTATCTGCCGGGCGTGCGCATCATCGAGGCCGTCAAGACCACGACGATGCGCGGCGGCGTGGACATCATGGTCCCCATCACCGACGGCTACGAGCGCAGCAAGTCCGCGTTTGACGCGGCCATCGCCCGGGGCGACGAGGTCTGGACATATGTGTGCTGCGCGCCGGAGGGCAGATGGCTCAACCGCTTCCTCGATTCTCCGCTGGCCAACGGCCGTCTGCTTTTCTGGGGCTGCGCGAAAAACCGCATCCGCGGCTATCTGCACTGGGGCTACAACCAGTTTGCCGGCGTGCCCAACCCGTTTGAGGCCACCAGCGCCCGCAACTGGACCGGCATCGGCACGAATTTCCCCTGCGGCGACGCGTTCATCGTCTATCCGGGCGAGCGCGGCCCGTGGCCGAGCATGCGCCTGGAGGCCGAGCGCATGGGCGCGCAGGAGGCCTGCCTGCTGCGCGCGCTTGAGGAAAAGAACCCGCAGGCGCATGACGCGCTCATCGCGCAGGTGTTCACCAGCTTTGACCAGTACGACAACGACCCCGACAGGCTGAACGCCGTGCACGAGGAGCTGCTGCGGCTGCTGGCGGAATAATCACTGAAATGCGCTTCGCATAAAATCAGGCACACCGCCAAAGCCCGCGGTGTGCCTGATTGTTCATTTAACCACCTTGACGCTTCTGACGCCAAAGTACTGCGCCATGGACTCGTTCGTCCACATGGTCTCGTCCTCATACGCCGTGCTCTTGCCCGTCACGGTCTGCACCGTCCAGGCGGGCAGCTCCACCGCGTCCTCCGGCCCGGCCGCCTCGCACAGCGCGTACTCGTTTTTGAACTGCGCGATGTACGCGTCCTGCGTGCCGTCGATCTGATCGGAAACGAGCTTTTGGTAATTGCCCATCTGCCCAAGCGCGAGGCACAGCGCAAGCGCCGCAATCCCCAGCACCGCGCAGCATCTCACCGCCCGCCCGCCGCACAGCGCCGCACGGCGCTGCGCCTTCAGCCGCAGCAGGATCATGATCCACGCGACAGGCGCGGCGAGCATCACATAGAAGTGATACATGTTCACCACGCGGCCGCTTCCGGCATAGCCGGAGGAATACATGTGCGGGATGATCATCGCGCAGAGGATCAGGTACGCGCCCAGCAGCGTCGCAAGCACCGGCGGGCAGCGCCAGGACTTCTCCTCCATGCGGTCGGTTGCCCTCGCCAGCAGCGGCGTGCCCGCGATGAGCAGCGCCAGCAGCGGCGTCTTCACCAGGAAGCGCGCGATGTACTTCGCCGCGTCGCGCATCGTCCACACGACGGAGGAGAGCATCCAGGCCATGCCTGCCTGATGCGCGCCGTCCCGCTCCATGCGCACGCTGTTGCCCGGCGCGATCACCGACAGCAGCAGGCCCAGTCCGATGGGC